>JAKBAV010000006.1 GCA_021826225.1 Pseudomonadota bacterium
GACCATGTCTGGGTCACGCCCGACCTCAAGCCCGGCCTGCAAAGCCATAAGGTGCTGCGCGCCGCACGGGATTGGGAACAGCCTTCCGACCATGTGCCCGTGGCGGTATCACTGGAAGTCTGACGAGCGGCTGACGCATGGCTCTCAAATGAATTCCGCGCGTGCAACATGGCGCCGATCCGCCCATATGAAATGGCATGAGGAGTGTTATGAAGTTTTCACTGCCATCCAAATGCGTCATCGTGCTGGCCTTTGCCGCTGGCGTGGCCTTGGCCGCCATTACCGGCTGAGCTTTGCCAGAACACGCCTATGCACCGGCCGTGACATCCCAGCCTGAATCACTGGGCACACAGTGCAGCGGCACCGCGTTGGGGGTGAGGCCTAGTTTGGGCAGGCCCATGAGATCGCGCAGAGCCCGGAACACACCGCCATGAGCGACGATGAGCAATTTGCCCTGGTTGGGCAGAATGCGCGCCATCGTGGTTTCAACCCGTAACAGCACCGCGCTGAAGCTTTCGGCATTTGGCGGGGTGTAGCGGCCTTCGAGCCATTCGGGGAACCAGGGAAGCAACGGTTTGCCCTCCATCCCCCCAAAAATGACTTCGCGCAGATCGGGTTCGTATCGCACGGGCAGGCGCAGGAACTCGTTGATGATTTCCGTGGTTTCGCGGGTGCGCCGCATGGGCGAGGAAATGATGCCGGTAATCCCCTGTCCGGCCAGCAGCGGGGCTGCCTGCTCCGCCTGAGCGCGGCCGGTGGCGTTGAGCGGGATGTCGAGCGCGCCCTGGCTGAGGCCGGCGGCATTATAGTCGGTTTCACCGTGACGAAGGAACCAGAAGGGGGTTGGCGGGAGACTCACTCTAGCCCTTCGGCGGCCAAAGCGCGCTGCACGGCGGGGCGGGCGCGCATGCGGGCGCAATGCGCGGCGATGTTGTCCGGCACACTCATGGTTTCGCGGCGTGTGGCCCAGTTTTCCAGGTAGAACAATACGGTATCGGCGATAGAGTAGTCCCCCAGCAGCCAGGCCCTGGCACCGAGCGCCTCGCTGAGCAGTTTAAGACCGGAGCGGACCATGTCGCGGCCGGTGGTCTGAATCGCGGGTTCATCGGCCGTGGTGGGGGTGAAGGCGGCGGGGCGGAAAATGCGGGTGAAGCCGCGCATATGCACGGTGGCGACCATGTATTCCACCAGTTCCAGTAGCCGCGCCTCGCCTTCGATGCTGCCGGGCAGCAAGCGGGCTTCGGCATTGGCACGGGCCAGATACCAGGCGATGGCGGGGAGCTCGGTGAGCAGCGTGCCATCATCGCGGAGCAGGGCCGGCACCTTGGCTTTCGGGTTGAGCGTGACGTAAGGCGGCTTGTACTGCGCGCCGCTCCGCAGATCGACCAGTTCCGCCTCGAAAGGCTTGCCGATTTCCTCGAGGATGATGTGGATGGCGATGGCGCAGCTGTTCGGGGAATAAAAGAGTTTCATGCGCGCCCTCCAGGGCTTAGTCGAACAGTGAGCTGACGGAACTTTCCGTGGAGATGCGGCGCATGGCCTCGGCCAGCAAGGGGGCGATGGAGAGCTGGCGGATATTGCTCGCCAGCCGCACGGCCTCGGTGCCCATGATGGAATCGGTAATCGTCAACATGCCGATCGGCGAGGCCGCGATGCGCGCCACGGCGCCGCCAGAGAGCACGCCATGGGTCACATAGACCTCGACAGAATTGGCGCCATTGGCGAGCAAGGCCTCGGCGGCGTTGCACAAGGTGCCGCCGGAATCGACGATATCATCGATCAGGATGCAGTCACGCCCCTCGACTTCGCCAATGATGTTCATCACCTCGGACACCCCGGCGCGCTCGCGGCGCTTGTCGATGATGGCAAGATCGGTATTGAGGCGCGTGGCGACGATGCGGGCGCGCAGCACGCCGCCGACATCAGGGCTCACGATCATCGGCGAGCGGCCGGCGAAGCGCTGCTCTATATCCTGCGAGAAGAGCGGCGCGACGGTGAGGTTGTCCACGGGAATATCAAAAAAACCCTGGATCTGGCCGGCATGCAGATCCATCGTGAGCACGCGGTTGGCGCCCGCCTCGGTGATGAGGTTCGCGACCAGCTTGGCGGAAATCGGCGTGCGGGAGCCTGATTTGCGGTCCTGCCGGGCATAGCCGAAATAGGGGATCACGGGGGTGATGCGACGTGCCGAGGCACGGCGCAGCGCATCACAGGTGATCAGCAGCTCCATGAGATTATCATTGGTCGGGTAGGAGGTGCTCTGCATGATGAACACATCCTCACCGCGCACGTTCTCCTGGATTTCAACGAAAACCTCCATATCGGCGAAGCGGCGGATGGAGGCTTTGGCGAGTGGCAGGCTCAAACCGGCGGCTACAGCTTCGGCCAGCGGGCGGTTGCTGTTGCAGGCGACAATTTTCATGAGGTGGGCTTCCCGGTCTTGCTACGCAGGCGGTGTAGCAACGGGAGGGGCGGCTTGTAAATCAAGCGGAGAGCGCGCGGGAGCGTTCCGTGGCGGCGGCGATGGCTTTACGGAAAATTTCCGGCAGAGCGTCATCCGCGCGCAACAGTTTGAGCGCCTCGGCAGTGGTCCCGCCGGGCGAGGTGACGTTGATACGCAAGGTGGCGGCATCCTCATCCGAGGCGGCGAGCAGGGCGGCGGAGCCGATCACGGTCTGGCGGGCAAGCTGGCGGGCAAGCTCCGGGGGCAGGCCCTGGTCTAGCCCGGCCTGCTCCATTAGCTCGGTGAGGAGGAACACATAGGCCGGGCCGCCGCCGGAAATCGCGGTGACCGCATCAAGCTGCGCCTCGTCGCTGATCCAGGCCACGGCGCCGGTGGCGGCGAGCAGGGCATGGGCCAGTTCGCGCTGGTGCGGCGCGACATGGCTGCAGGGATACGCCACGGTGATGCCCTGGCGCACCGCGGCCGGGGTATTGGGCATGGCGCGCACGATGGCGGCCTCGCGGCCAACGGATTGGGCAATGGCATGGATGGTTTTACCGGCCATGATGGAAATAACCAAGGCATGTGCCGCAAACCGGGCGTAGGCGGGGAGCACCGCCGCCGCCATTTGCGGCTTTACCGCCAGAATAATGGCTTCCGGCGTGAAGCCGAACGGTATTTCAGTGGCATCCGCGACCACGGTGATGCCGGGGCCCGCCAGCTTGGCGGCCTCCGGCGAAGGATCGACGATAACAGCCTGGGAGAGCCCCTGCTCGCGCCAGCCGGCGAGCATGGCGGAACCCATGCGGCCGCCCCCGACGAGAAGAATGGAAGGAAGCGTTGTCATGCGCTCCCTATCTCAGAGGAGGCCACCCAAGTCCACCACCCGGCGCGAGACGGGTAGTCTCCCTCAGGCTTCGCCGACACATTCCAGCATGGCGGCATCCAGCGCTTCGTCGGCGCTCTTGCCACCCCACAGCACGAACTGGAAAGCCGGGAAAAACCGCTCGCATTCGGTCATGGCGATATCAACCAGATCCTCGATGGACTCCGCCGCCGCGCTCGGTGTGCCGCGCAGCAGCATGGAATGGCGGTAGATCGGCATGCCGGTCTCCTCATCCATGCCGAAATGGCCAATCCAAAGACGCTCATTGGCTTTCGCGAGCAATTCATACAGGCCGCCGCGCTGCTTCGGCGGGGCTTTCATGTCAAACGCGGCGGAAAAATGCATGACGGAAATTTCGTCCGACCAGCAGAAAAACAACCCGTAATCGCACCATTTACCATGGCCTTCGGCGGCCAGCTCGGAATCCGAGCGGCGATCGTAGACCCATTCATTGGCGGAAACCACTTGCTCGACCAGATCGAGCGGGTTGGAGACGGAGGTTACGTCTTCTTCGTAAAGAGCGAGGCTCGTCATGCACAAGTCTCCTTGGGCGTCTGATGTGTCGGGTGAGACGATGCTGGAGGCTGCGCCGCTCCCAGTGTTTCTCCCCGCGAATCGGAGTTTACCGGGATTCACAGAATACGGGCAATCAAATATGCATAACCCCAACGGGGCGGGTCATGTCCGGCCTTCTCGGCTGCAACGCCTCCACCCCCTGCCCTGTTTTATGCCAGACTCTTGCCAAGACCATCAGCCGTGCCCAGACTTGTGGCTATAGGAGTTTGATTATGAGACGTTTATGGGCCGTCCCACTGTTTTTCGCCGGCGCGCTGCTGCTTGCGGCTCCCGCCATCGCACAGAGCGCCCCGGGCCAGGGCGCCGCGACGCAGACGCCGGCGCAGATTCAGGCCTTGATCGCTGGCGGCCAGCCAGGCCAGGCCGTTGCAGCGCTGGATGACGTTCTGGCGGTACATCCGAAAAGCGGGGTGGCCTGGTATCTGCTGGCCGAGGCCTATGATGCGCAGGGCGACGAGGCCGATGCCGGCTCGGCGCTGAACATGGCGGCGCGAAGCTCGCCCGGCCTGCCCTTTGCCAATAAGCCGCAGCTCGCGGCGATGCAGGCGCGCATCGCGGGCAGCCAGCCGCATGCGGGCAATGGCGGGCATACCGCCATGCTGGTCATCGGCGGGCTGATCCTGCTCGTGGTGCTGCTGCGCTTTTTGCCCGGGCGCGGCGTGGCGGCACGCAATTACGGCTACACTCAGCCGCCACCGCCGCCTGGCACGCCGCCCTACGGGTTTGGTTATGGCCCGCCCCAGGGCGGCGGCGGGATAGGGAGCGCGCTGATGGGCGGGCTTGCCGCCGGGGCCGGGTTTGCCGCCGGGGAACGCATTATTGATGGCATGATGGGCCAAAATGCTGGCCTGCCGGCAGGGGGGAACGATCCCGCCCGCGATGACGGGCTCATCGGCAATCCCGGCTGGGATGACGGTTCCAGCAATTCCGGCAGTGACGATCTGAGCAATACGGACTGGTCATAGCCCCCCCGCTCGCGCGGGGGGCATGATTTCCGAGACCTCGCGCGCCGCGCGGCTAAACCTTGCGCATCATCGGCCCGTAATAACGCGCCGTGCCGCCGAGCTCGGCCTCGATCCGGATGAGCTGGTTGTACTTCGCCATACGGTCGGAGCGCGCCAGTGAGCCGGTCTTGATCTGTCCGCAATTCGTGGCCACGGCGAGGTCGGCGATTGTGCAATCCTCGGTCTCGCCGGAGCGGTGCGACATGACGGCGGTATACCCGGCGCGGTGGGCAATATCGACCGCCTCCAGCGTTTCCGTGAGCGTGCCGATCTGGTTGACTTTTACCAGTATGGAATTGGCCGTGCCGGCCTCGATGCCGCGGCGCAGGCGGATGGGGTTGGTGACGAAGAGATCATCGCCCACGAGTTGCAATTTGGCGCCAAGCCGTTCGGTCAGCAGCTTCCAGCCCTCCCAGTCATCCTCGGCGCAGCCATCTTCGATGGAGGCGATCGGGAAGCGCGTGCTGAGATCGGCCAGATAATCCACCATCTGCCCGGCATCGAATCTCTTGCCCTCACCTTCCAGGTGGTAGACGCCGTTTTTGAAGAACTCGGTGGCGGCGCAATCGAGCGCGAAGGTGACATCCTGGCCAGGCAGGTAGCCGGCCTTCTCGCAGGCTTTGGCGATGAAGCCCAGCGCCTCGTCGGCGGATTTCAGGTTGGGCGCGAAGCCGCCTTCATCACCGACATTGGTGTTATGTCCGGCATCCTGGAGCTGTTTTTTCAGCGTGTGGAAAATTTCCGCGCCAATGCGCACGGCCTCCGCGATGGAGGCGGCGCCGACCGGCTGGATCATGAATTCCTGGATATCGATGGGATTATCGGCATGCTGGCCGCCATTGATGATGTTCATCATCGGCACGGGCAGGGTGCGGGCGGCGACGCCGCCGATATAGCGGTAGAGCGGCATGCCGTTATCAGCCGCCGCCGCCTTGGCCACGGCGAGGGAGACGCCAAGAATGGCGTTCGCGCCCAGACGCGACTTGTTGGGCGTGCCATCCAGGTCGATCAGGATGTTATCGAGACCGATCTGGTCCTCGGCATCGAGGCCTGCGAGAGTATCCAGTATCTCGCTCTCGACCGCTTCGACGGCGCGCAGGACGCCCTTGCCTTTATAACGCGATGCATCGCCGTCACGCAGTTCCATGGCCTCATGCGCGCCGGTCGAGGCGCCAGAGGGGACGGCGGCACGGCCGAAAGCGCCGGAATCCAGCAGCACATCCACCTCTACGGTCGGATTGCCGCGGCTGTCGAGGATTTCACGGGCGACGATATCGGCAATGACGGACATTCAGGACTCCTGTTGCTGCTCCCGGGCGGGGTAGCCGAAGCCCCGGGCTGAGGCAAGTTTAAGGGCGTCCATCATGCGATGAACGCCCTTATTTCCGGGACAAATAGCGGCTCAGGCGGCGGCTTGTTGCAGCGCCGCGAGGATGCCGGGGACCAGGTGCTTCTGGCAGATCAGCAGATCCGGCAGATACGGGTCGGCATTGTTGTAGACCAGAGGCGAGCCATCGGCCCGCGAGGCGTGGAGGCCGGCGGCAATGGCGACGGCGGCGGGGGCGCAATTATCCCATTCATACTGGCCGCCGGTATGCAGATAGATATCGGCCTCCCCGCGCAATACAGCCATGGCTTTGGCACCGGCCGAGCCCATGGGCACCAACTCGGCATTCAGCGCCTCCGCCACCGCGACGGCTTCCTTGGCCGGGCGGGTGCGGCTGACCAGCACGCGCAGACGCTGTGCCACGGAGGGCAGCGGTTGTGGCACCGAGGTGAGCGTGACGCCAAGCCCCGGCAGGGCAACGGCACCCACCACCGGCTTGCCATCGATGGCAAGGGCGATATGCACTGCCCAGTCGGTGCGGCGCTCGCCATATTCACGCGTGCCGTCGAGCGGATCGACAATCCAGACGCGGCTGGATTTCAGCCGCTCCGCATTGTCCTTTTCCTCTTCGGAGAGGATGGCGTCATCGGGGCGCTGTTGCTTCAGCGCCTCGATGATGAAGCCGTTGGCAACGCGGTCGCCCGCCTTGCCCAACGCCTTCTCGGAGAACAGCCCGGATTGCTGCAATTCGAGCAGCAGCTTGCCGGAGACGGTCGCGATATGCGCCGCCAGTTCAAGATCCGTCATGGTATCAGTTTCGCGATGATCAGATCCGCCGCCTCTTCCGCTGTCAGCTTGGAGGTGTCGATGTGGATTTCCGGCTGCTGCGGCGCTTCATACGGGCTGTCTATGCCTGTGAAATTCTTCAGCTCGCCGGCGCGGGCCTTTTTGTACAGCCCCTTCACGTCGCGCGACTCTGCATCTGCGAGCGTGGTATCGATGAAGATTTCGATGAACTCGCCCGGCGCCATCATGCTCCGCACCATTTCGCGCTCGGAGCGGAATGGCGAGATGAAGGCGGTAACGACGATGAGCCCGGCATCGGTCATCAGCTTCGCCACCTCACCCACGCGGCGGATGTTCTCGATGCGGTCGGCATCGGTGAAGCCGAGATCCTTGTTGAGACCATGGCGGACATTATCGCCATCGAGCAGGAAGGTGTGGCGGTTCATCCGCACCAGTTTCTTCTCGACCAGATTGGCGATGGTGGATTTGCCGGCGCCCGAAAGTCCGGTGAACCACAGCACGCCGGCATTCTGGTTCTTGAGCTTGGCATGCGTCTCACGCGAAACGTCGAGGGGCTGCCAATGTACGTTCTGCGAACGGCGCAACGAAAAATTGATCATGCCGGCGCCGACGGTGGCATTCGTCATCTTGTCGATGACGATGAAGCCGCCCAGGGCGCGGTTATCCGCATAGGGCTCGAAGGGGATCGGCTTGTCAGTGGCGATGTTGGTGACGCCGATGGAATTCAGCTCCAGCGTTTTCGCGGCCATATGCTCCAGCGTGTTCACGTTCACGAGGTATTTTGGCGGATGGATGACGGCCGAGACGAGCTGCGTGCCGATTTTCAGCCAGTATGCACGGCCGGGGGTGAGCGCCTCATCGGCCATCCACACCAGATTGACCTCGAACTGGTCCGCCACCTGCACCGGCGCATCGGCCAGCGTGATCACATCGCCGCGCGAGCAATCCACCTCATCGGCGAAGCAGAGCGTGACGGACTGGCCGGCCACGGCTTTCGGCAGGTCGCCATCGAAGGTGACGATGCGCGAGACCGTGGAGGTTTTGCCCGAAGGCAGCACGCGTACGGCATCGCCCGGCTTCACCACGCCTGTGGAAATCAGCCCGGAGAAGCCCCGGAAGTCGAGATTCGGGCGGTTGACCCATTGCACCGGCAAGCGGAAGTTTTTCGCCTGATCGGCCGTCACATCGAGCTCGACCGTTTCCAGATGCTGGATGAGCGGCATGCCGGTATACCAGGGCGTGTTCTCGGATTTGGTGGTGATATTGTCGCCCATGAAACCCGAGATCGGCATCGGCGTGAAGTTCTTGATGCCGATACTATCCGCGAACTGCCGGTAATCGGCGATGATCGCATCATATTTGTCGTGATCGTAGCCGATGAGGTCCATCTTGTTGACGGCGACGACAAGGTTACGGATGCCGATGAGATGCGCGAGATAGGAATGCCGGCGCGTCTGCGTCAACACGCCCTTGCGCGCGTCGATAAGGATGACGGCGAGATCGGCAGTGGAAGCACCGGTGACCATGTTGCGCGTGTATTGCTCATGGCCGGGCGTATCCGCCACGATGAACTTGCGCTTCTCGGTGGCAAAGAAACGATAGGCCACATCGATGGTGATGCCCTGCTCGCGCTCGGCGGCGAGGCCATCGACCAGCAGCGCGAAATCGATATTCTGCCCCTGGGTGCCGAATTTTTTGGAATCGGCTTCGACCGCGGCGAGTTGATCCTCGAAGATCATCTTGGAATCATACAGCAGCCGCCCGATCAGGGTGGATTTGCCATCATCGACCGAGCCGCAGGTGATGAAGCGCAGCAGAGATTTATGCTGATGCTGCACCAGATACGCATCGATATCCGCGGCGATCAGCTCGTCGGTAACGTAGGAGCTTTCCTTATGCGTGGTTTCGGACATCAGAAATACCCCTCCTGCTTCTTCTTCTCCATGCTGGCGCCGCCAGCATCCTTATCAATCACGCGGCCCTGGCGCTCCGATGTCGTGGTCAGTAGCATTTCCTGGATGACCTCGGGGAGCGTCTTGGCCTCGGACTCAACGGCACCCGAAAGCGGGTAGCAGCCAAGCGTGCGGAACCTTATCGATTTCATTTCCGGCACTTCGCCGGGGCGAAGCGGGAAGCGCTCGTCATCCACCATGATGGTCAGCCCATCGCGCTCCACCGTGGGCCGCTTATCCGCGAAATACAGCGGCACGATGGGGATGTTTTCAAGATGAATGTACTGCCAGATATCCAGCTCGGTCCAGTTGGAGATCGGGAACACGCGGATGCTCTCGCCCTTGGCCTTGCGCGCGTTGTACAGATTCCAGATTTCCGGGCGCTGGCTCTTCGGGTCCCATCGATGATTGGCCGAGCGGAACGAGAAGATGCGCTCCTTGGCGCGGCTCTTTTCCTCATCGCGCCGGGCGCCGCCGAAAGCCGCGTCAAAACCGTATTTGTCGAGCGCCTGTTTGAGCCCTTCGGTCTTCCACATATCGGTGTGCAGGGGCCCATGGTCAAACGGGTTGATGCCCTTGGCCTTGGCCTCCGGGTTCTGGTAAACCAGCAATTCCATTCCGCTTTCGGCCGCCATGCGGTCGCGCAGCTCGTACATCGCCTTGAATTTCCATGTGGTGTCGACATGCAGCAGCGGAAAGGGCGGCGGGCTCGGGTAGAAGGCCTTGCGCGCGAGATGCAGCATAACCGCGGAATCCTTACCCACGGAATACAGCATCACCGGCTTCTCGGTCTCGGCGACGACCTCCCGCATGATATGGATAGATTCCGCTTCCAGACGCTGCAGATGCGTCAGTGTCACCGTATCAGTCACGGCATCCATACAACCCGTCTCCTTGCTCTATACATGGCTCAATACATGAGGCCTCGCCCGGTCTATCCGGGGCGTTGCGAATTAATTGGCATGGCAAGTAAGGCCAGGCAAATGTTAAAGACGCGACAAAACGGCCAAAGCATCGCCAACAAGCCATGAAAGGAGGGGGCGTTACCGGCCAAAACGAAGATTAACACCCTGCCCGGGCGGTGCACGGAAGCAAACCCCAAAACCGCATGCTTTGGCGGAAGAAATATTTTTTAAGCGAATTTTCGGTATTAGCGGCTCAAACAGGCCAAATCCAGCGCGCGGCGCGCTCAGGCCGCCGTGAGCTGCAAAGGTGCCGCCACGGCGCTGTTCACCAGGCGGTAATTGGCCTGGTCGGCGAACACCGCGTGCAGCAGCTGGTTGTTCAGCGCATGCCCGGTGCGGTTGCCGATGAAGCGGCCCGAAATGGGCGCGCCGGCCAGAGCGAGGTCGCCGATCACGTCGAGCAGCTTGTGGCGGACGAACTCATCGCGGTAGCGCAGGCCCTCGGGGTTCAGCACCTTCGCGCCATCGACGACGATGGCATTGGCCAGCGATCCGCCCTGGGCGAGCCCCGCCTGACGCAGCGCCTCGATCTCGCCGCGCTGGGCGAAGGTCCGGGCCTGGGCGATCTCGGCGGCGAAACCCTCCGCCGAGAGACGGAAATGATAGGCCTGGGCGCCGATGGCCGCGGCCTCAAATTCGATGGACAGCGAAATATCGAGCCCTGCCACGCTCTCAGTCTGCGGCCGCAATTCGGCGAAGGCGCCATTATGCTCGACCCGCACGGGGCGAAGCATTTCCAGCCGCTCGCGCAGGCCGCCATGCTCGGTCGCGCCGGCACTCTCGATCAGGAACAGGAAGGGGGCGGCGGAGCCATCGAATACCGGCAATTCCGGCGCATCCACCTCGACCACCACATCATCGATACCGGCCGCCATCAGCGCCGCCATCAGATGCTCGACCGTGCCGATCCGGACCGCCCCGGCGCCGAGCATGGTGCAGAGCCTGGTATCCACGACATGGTCGAAACGCGCGGGGATGTCCCGCCCCAGATCCGTGCGGCGGAACACGATGCCGGCGCCGGTGGCCGCCGGTTTCAGCGCCATGTTCACCTCGGCGCCGCTATGCAGCCCGCGCCCGACCGCGCAAATCGCCGCCCTCAGCGTCCGCCGCGGGGCGGGGGCGGTGAGGGTCAGGCTGTATCTTTCGCGCAAGGATGACATCGGGACTCCGGCAGGTTAACGGTTATTATCTACCGCGCCGCAGCACCGTGCCGCCAGTCAATCATTATTTCTGATTATTTCGTCGCAACACATTGATATTACGGATTATCTCTCGGCTCGGTATCATGAAACCTGTGGTAATCGATGGTCACGTCACCCGTCTCGCTCCGGGTGATGACATCGATGAAGCGGTGCCCGAAACGGATATCCTCGGCGCCGTACACGTGGCGGGCGGATATCGCGGCGTTCAGCGCATCATCCGTGCCGGTAAGCGTGCAGACCAGCACATTGCCGGCCTGCGCCAGGGCGGCTGCATCCTTGCCCCAGAGTGGGCTGTCCTCAGTAATATCATGCATCACCAGCCATGACAGCGCGAAAACCGGCGAGAAATCGCGCTCCAGCCTGAGCGGCAACATGCGGCGGATGATACCGCCATCGCCGTCATCCTCGTCATTGGTCAGCACCACGCTCATCCGCGCCGCCGAGATTTCACTGCGCCGCTCATTGGCCACCCGGAACATAAGCTTCTTCACGCCATGCATTTCGCGCACCACCAGCACCTTGCTGAAAATCACCCGCGGGCGCGGGCGCGAGAGTCGCGCGAACAATACGCCTATGGCCATGGCCGTGTTGAGCTGGCCGATGACCATGCCCGCCGTGGCGACAAGATTGGCGGTAAGCGAGACCGGGTAGATATCGCCATAGCCGGTGGTGGTGAGGGTCTGTACCGCAAAGAAGAACGCATCGCCGAAACGGCCATGGGTATTGCCGCCAAGCCCGCCGGTGATGTGCAGGATGACGGCGAACACCATGATAACGGCGAAGAAATATCCCGTCATCATGCCAAGCAGACCCGCGAAAGGCATCGTCATCAGGTTATAATACAAATCCTGAATGCCGCGTCGCGATACGCCGCGCCGCTCGATCGCGCGCAGGGCCGCGGCCGAGAGCGGCAGGGCGCGAGGCCTGTTCCGGGATCTGGGGTGCTTCATGGCTGCTGTCTCCCTGGCCGGCTGCCGGCCCACAAGTGGGAACCGTCCGGCTAGGGCCGCCTTGCACTCGCATTGACCTGCGCGGCAAGCCCACGATAGATTGTGCGACGTCAAAATCAAACTGGAAATGCTCATGAAACTCGAAAATGGTTCGGCTTTGATCACCGGTGGCGCCGGTGGCTTCGGCAGCGCGACCGCCCGGCGCCTGGCCGCGCGCGGCGCCCGCGTGGTGATCGCCGATGTCGCCGATGAGCGCGGCCAGGCACTGGCCAAGGAGCTCGGCAATGGCGCCGTCTATGTCCGGACCGACATTATGGACGAATCCTCGATTGCCGCCGCCGTTGAAACTGCGGCCAATCTCGCGCCTCTGCGCGCCGCCGTCATCGCGCATGGCGGCCCGCCCGGTCCGGGGCCCGGCGGCCGGGTTATCGGGCGTGACGGCAAACGCCTGTCCGTGGCGGTATTCGCCCATTCGGTGCAGGTATTCCTCACCAGCGCCTTCGCGGTGACGAGCTATGCCGCCGAGGCCATGGCGAAGAATGAGCCGCTCGAATCCGACCAGCGCGGCGTCATCATCAACACCTCCTCGATTTCCGGCTATGAAGGCCAGCCGGGGCTGGTGCCTTACGCCGCCGCCAAAGGCGGGATCATCGGCATGACACTGACCCTGGCGCGCGATCTGGCGCCGCTTGGCATCCGCGCCATGGCGATCGCCCCCGGCACCTTCTTTACCCTGGCCTATGGGCAGATGAGCGCCGAGGAGGCGAACGCCAAATTCGCGCCGACCATCCCTAACCCCAAGCGCATGGGCGACCCCGACGAATACGCGCAGCTCGCCGCGCATATCGTCGAGAACGACTTCCTTAACGGCACCACAATCCGGCTCGACGGCGCGCAGCGTTTCTGACGCTGTTTCGGGGATTTCAGCATGGGCAAGTATGACCATGTAATCGGCAAGGAGGTCGAGAACGGCTATTGGAGCTGGGAGTCCGACAGGGCCCTGCTCTATGCCGTGGGGGTCGGCGCCGGCCTGCCGGACCCATTGCAGGAGTTGCAGTTCACCACCGAGAACTCCCCCGGCCTGGCGCAGCAGGTGCTGCCGACCTTCATGGTGATGATGTCGGCCGGCGGCTCGTGGATCCCCTCGCTTGGCTTCGGCGAAGGCGGTTCCGCGCCGATCGGCATGGTGCATGGCGAGCAGAGCATTACCCTCGCACGTACCATTCCGCCGCGGGGCCGGGTGCATGTCTCGCGCGTGCTGGTCGATGTGTATGACAAGGGGTCAGGCGCCCTGGTGGTCACGGAAGCGCGCGTGACGCTGGCGGATACCGGCGAACATCTCGGCGTTTCGCGCATGGGCCTGTTCGTGCAGGGGCGTGGTGGTTTCGGCGGCCCGCGCACCCCGCCCGATGAGCGGCCCTGGAGCCGGCCTGAGCGCCAGCCGGACCAAATTGTCTCGCTCCCGGTCGGCCCCAACCAGTCGCTCATCTATCGCCTCTCGGGCGACCGCACCCTGCATGGCACCGACCCGGTAAGGGCGCGCGCGGATGGCTTCGAGCGGCCGGTGTTTTTCGGGCTCGGCACCTATGGCGTGGCCGGCCGCGCGCTGCTCATGGGGCTGTGCGAGAATGATGTAGCCCGCTTCGGCCATATTGAAGGGCGCTTCTCCAAGCCGGTTTTTCCGGGCGACCGGCTGGATATGCATATCTGGCACAATGTTGATGGGGCGCAGTTTCAGCTCTGGGCGAATAACGAGCGCCTGGCCATGGATCGTGGCGTGTTCCGCTTCCGCAGGGCCTGACGCGGCAGCCTTACCCGCAAATAAACAAGGGGGGCCTGAAGCCCCCCTTTTCGTTGCGTAATATCGCCAATTACGGGCCGCGGCGCAGGAAGGCCGGGATTTCCAGCCCGACCTCGTCGATCTGCGCCGGGCGCACGGCGGGGCGGGGCTCGGCCTGCATTTCCTGCTGAATGGCCGGCTCCTGACGGTGCGGCGGATGGGCAGGCGCGGGATTTTTGGCACCACCGCCGAAACCGAACACCGATTTGAAGATGCTGGTGCTCTTGGGCGGCTCCGGCACACGCACTGGAGCGGGTGCCACGGCATGTGTCGGCTGCGCGGGGCGCGGCATCGGCCGGGGGGCTGGCTGCGGCGCCGGGGCGGCATAGGCGGCCTCGCCTGTTATTTCCGCCGGCGAATTTTCGCTCACACCAAGCAGGATTTCATGCCCGCGATCGACGAACGCCTTAGATACCAGCGGCATGGCCGGCGGCTCCGGCACATAACCCGACTGGCGCGAAACCGGAGCGGCACCATGCTGCGCAGCATGCTGTTGATGGCCACCATGCTGATTAACGCTCTGGCCCGACACGGCGGCAGGGAAATTAACCGGCTCGCCACCATTCACGACCTTCAGGCTCGGTATCACCTGCGGCATGGAATCGATGCCCGTGGCGACGACGGACACGCGCAACCGCCCGGCCATGGTTTCATCCATCGACATGCCGAACATGATATTGGCGTCGGCATCGACCTCTTCCTTCACGCGGTTCGCCGCCTGGTCGATTTCGAACAGGGTGACATCGGAACTGCCGGTGATGTTGATGAGCAGGCCGCGCGCGCCCTTCATGTTGGTGTCTTCGAGCAGCGGGTTGCTGATGGCGGCTTCCGCGGCGCGGATCGCCCGGTCCTCGCCCTCGGCCTCGCCGGTGCCCATCATCGCCTTGCCCATTTCGCGCATAACGCTGCGCACGTCTGCGAAGTCCAGGTTGACCATGCCGGGCATGACCATGAGATCGGTAACGCCGCGCACGCCCATATAGAGCACGTTATCGGCCATCTCGAAGGCTTCTTTCCAGCCGGTGCGCTCGTTTGCGACCTTGAACAGATTCTGGTTCGGAATCACGATCAGCGTATCGACATAGGCCTGCATCTCGATGATGCCTTCCTCGGCGGCGCGCATGCGGCGTTTGCCCTCGAAAGCGAAAGGCTTCGTCACCACGCCGACGGTGAGGATATCGCGCTCGCGCGCCATGCGGGCAATGACGGGTGCGGCACCCGTGCCGGTACCACCGCCCATACCGGCGGTGATGAACACCATATGCGTGTTCTCCAGATGTCTGGCGAGATCTTCCGAGGCCTCATCAGCCGAGAGCTTGCCGACATCCGGACGGCCGCCAGCGCCATTGCCCTGGGTGAGATGCGGCCCAAGCTGGATACGCTTTTCAGCCAGCGAGCGCTGGAGCTGCTGCGCATCGGTATTGGCCACGACAAAATCTACGCCAGGCAGTTGCATCTGGATCATGTTGTTGACGGCATTGCAACCACCGCCACCTACACCAAACACCGTGATGCGCGGCGTGAAATCCGTATGGGTGGGCTTGTCGATCGACAGGTGCAAAACCATTATTTTCTCTCCTCGGCGAATAGCGGTAACGAACGCTTCGATTTCATGTCAAACATGTTTTTCAGTATTCCGTGTCAGACGCGGTTTTTCAGGAAGTCGACCATTTTGCCGAACCATCCCTGGCCCCGCTCGGAGTCGAAATCTATGTCATGCATCGTCTGACCATCGCCGGTGGCGAAGGCCAGTAACCCGACCAGCGTGGCAAAACCAGGGCCGCTGGCCGAATCGGGCAGGCTGATGACGGGGCCCGGCCGCCCCAGGCGCACCTGGCGTTCCAGTATCTGCGCGGCCAGCTCGCGCACGCCGCCCAACTGCGAGGCGCCACCCGTGAGCACCACGCGCGAGCCCCCTTCCCGCCCCAGCCCGGCCATCTCCAGGCGCTCCTTAACCATCTCGAAAATCTCTTCGAGGCGCGGACGGACGCAGGATATGAGATGCGAGCGCGGCACCTGCGCGATCTGGTGTTCAGCCTCGCCGACCAGGGGCACGGGCAGCAGCTCGCGCTGGTCGTCCGGCGAGCTGTGGCAGTTGCCATAAAGCGCCTTGAGCCGTTCCGCATGCGCGATGGAAGTGGACAGCCCCTTGGCGATATCGGTGGTGACGTGATGCCCACCCACCGGCAGTTGCGATGTGTAGAGGATCTGCCCCTCGGAAAACACCGCCATGGTGGTGGTGCCGCCTCCCATGTCGATCACCGTGGCGCCGAGCTCGCGCTCATCGGCCGCCAGCGTGGCAAGCCCGGCGGCGAGCGGGGCGGAAACCAGTGCCGCGATATCGAGCTCGCAGCGCGCCAGGCAGGCGGCCAGCGTACGCAATGCCGTGCTGCCGGCGTCAACCACATGCAGCTGGGCACTCAGAATATCGCAGAACAGGCCACGCGGATCGGTCACACCGGCGGTCTCATCGGTGGCGAAGCTCAAGGGCAGCGCGTGGATCACGGCGCGGCCATCGGTATTGGCGCGCTGGCGGGCCTCGCGCACCACGCGGCGGATGTCATCGGCCACCACCGCCCTGCCATCAACCGGCCATTGCACGTTGAACAGGCGCGATTCCGGCGTGCCGCAGGAGAGGTTGACGAGCACGGATTTGAGTCGCGTATCGGCCTGATCCTCGGCCGCACCCACAGCCGCGCGGATCGCCTTCTCGGCCTCTTCCAGATCGACGATGCCGCCCGATTTGATGCCCCGGCTCTTCTGCCAGCCAAAGCCCATGCAGCGCAGCCGGCCATCGGCTTCGCCGCGCCCGATCATGCAGGTGATTTTCGACGAGCCGATATCGAGCACGCCGAACGGGCCTGAGCGAATATTTTTAACCCGCAACGGCTCCTCCGCCCGCGTCATCACATCAAGGGCCGGCGGGCGGCGCGACATGCTGTTCATGGCTTGGCTCCGTTTTTCTGGTTCGTCCCGGCCGGCGGCGCGGGTGGCGCATAAGGGCGCACGATCAGCCGGCCCGGCTGGCGCAAATCAATATCCTCCACCGGGCGGTCGAGCAGCTGCATAGAGGCTTGCAACGCCGCGAGCTGGCCGATGGCGCCGGCCTCGTCACTCCCAGGCAGTTTAACAACCGCATGGTCCTTGAGGATGAGATTCCAGCGCAGCCCGTCAACATGCTGAGCGGCGACGACATGCGCCAGCACCACGGGTACGGTTTTAAGTTCCGCCAGCAGGGTGGCTGCGAATTTCGGTGCATCGCCGCCCGAGAGCAGCAGCAGCCCGGGCTCGCGCCGCTTTGCCGCCGCCGCATCCTGATTGGCGATGACCGCGCCGTCTTTATCGATGAGCACGAATTGCACGTGACCATCCTGCATGGTCTGCCAGATGGCCAGGGCATCGCGCTCGGTGATGTCGACGACGAGCGTGCCGGGCAGCACACGCTCGACCGTTACGCTCTGCACCGGCCCCAGCTGCGCCACGCGATTCTGCACGGCACCGAGTGAAAAACCCAGAGCCGGATCGCCGGGCTTCACGCCGATGGCGGTATCCAGAACGGCCGGGTCCAGGCTCCCGGCGCCGTTTATCTCGACCTTGGATATACGCAGGCCGAGATCGGCGCCGAGCGTGGCCAGGCCGAAACCGGAATGCGGTGCCACGGCGGCGGCGGGCTGCGGTGCCGCTGCGGGCAGGCTGCGGAAGAGTTCCGCGCCGATGACGAAAACCGCGCCGAGTCCGATAAGCCAGAGGCCGGGCTTCAAGGATTTACGCATCCGGCGGAGGAACAGCGTGCGTTGCGTCAGCCGGTCCTGGCGCGGCACCGGCTTCCTGCTGCGCGCGCGGCGGTGCGGCGGGGGGGCGCGCTCAAGCGGGCTCATGCTCTCTATCCGCGGCATTGCGCCCTCTCGACCATCCAGGCGCAGAGCGCCGGAAAATCCATGCCGGCAACCGCCGCCTGCTCCGGCAAAAGAGAAGTTGGCGTCATGCCCGGCTGGGTGTTCACCTCGAGCAGCACCAGCCTGCCTGTTGCGTCATCATAACGCAAATCCGCGCGGGATGCGCCACGGCAACCCAGCGCCCGATGCGCCGCGAGTGCGACATCCTTGGCGGCCTGGGTGACCTCGTCAGGAATTTGCGCCGGCACCACATGGCGCGAGCCACCGGGAGCATATTTCGCGTGATAATCGTAGAAATCCTCCTCGGTGAGGATTTCGGTCACGTAGAGCGCGCGGTCCTCCAGCACGCATACGGTAAGCTCCCGGCCGGGGATGAACTGCTCGACCATTGCGGGACCGTAATTCCAGTCACGCACGATATCGGCATGGCGATTGCTGCCCGGGTGGACGATGGAAACACCGACGGAAGACCCCTCATTCACCGGCTTCACCACGTAAGGCGGCGGCAGCGGGTCGTGGTCGGTCAGCTCGGCGATATCGACGATGCGATGCGGCGCCACAGGCAGGCCGGCGGCGGCGAACACGGCTTTCGCGGCGGCTTTGTCCATGGCCATGGCGGAGGCGCGCACGCCCGAATGCGTATAGGGAATCCCCAGATAATCCAGCACGCCCTGGATCGTGCCATCCTCGCCGAAGCGGCCATGCAAGGCGTTGAACACCACATCGGGCGGCGGGCTCAGCGCCGCGATGAGCTGGCCGAGATCCTCGCCCACCACCACGGGCACAACCTCGAACCCGGCCGTGCGTAAGGCCTCCATCACCTGCGCGCCGGAGCGGAGCGAAACTTCCCGTTCGGCGGACATCCCGCCATGCAGAACCGCGACACGCATCAGGAATTTACTCCAATTCGCTTGATTTCCCAGCACAGCGCCGCGCCTGTCTCACGCGCCACGCGGCGCCGCACTTCCTCGCCCAGGGCTTCCAACTCAGCGGCCGTGGCATCGCCCAGATTCAACAGAAAGTTGCAATGCAGCTCGGAAACCTGCGCGCGGCCCATAGTCAACCCGCGGCAGCCGGCGGCATCGATCAGCTCCCAGGCTTTCTGGCCATCTGGATTGGCGAAGGTCGAGCCACCCGTGCGGGCCCGCACGGGCTGCGAAGTTTCACGCCGGGTTTTGATCTCGGCCATGCGCGCGCCGATCAGCGCCGCCTCGCCGGGCCGCGCGCGCAGCCGTGCACGCACGATAACCGCACCCGGCGGCAGATTGGCATGACGATAGGACAGGCCAAGCTCGAGTGCCGGCACACGGCGCAACTCGCCCTCGCGTGTCACCAGTTCCACCCAGTCCAGCACCTCGGCGATATCACCGCCATAAGCACCCGCGTTCATCGCCACCGCACCCCCGATGGTGCCAGGTATACCCGACAGAAATTCCAGCCCCGCCAGCCTCGCCTCGGCGGCGTATTCCGAAACCGAAATATCCAGCGCCGCCGCCCCGGCGATCACGCCATCCGCCTCGACCACCACATCGCCAAAGCCGCGTGCCAACTTCACGACCACGCCATTAATGCCACCATCGCGGATGATGAGGTTGGAGGCCGCGCCGATCACCGTCACCGGCATCTCGGGCGGCAGATCGCGCAGAAAGGCGCAGAGATCCTCAACATCGGCCGGGCGCAGCAAAAACTCCGCCGGGCCGCCGACGCGGAACCAGGTCAGCGGGGCGAGCAGCGCGCGTTCCATCAGCCGGCCGCGTGTGGCGGGGATGATTGTGGCCATCATCGCCGCACCCCCGCGGCGCGCGCCGCGCTCTGCAACTCGCCAAGCTGGCCCGGCAATATTGCCGCCCATTGCGTTATGTTCCCGGCCCCCAGGCACACCACGTAATCGCCCTGCCGCGCGATGGCATGGACCATTTCGGCAAGATGCGAGGGGTCGGAGAGCGGCACGACCTGGCGGTGGCCGCGTTCACGCAGACCTTCCACCAGGGCGTCCTTGTCGATGCCTTCGATGGGGTCTTCGCCGGCTGCGTACACATCGGCGACGATGACGGTACCCGCATCATTCATGCAGGTACAAAAATCTTCGAACAGGCTTTCCAGCCGGGAATAACGATGCGGCTGCACCACGGCGACCACATCGCGCGCGCCGGCCTGGCGCGCGGCCTTCAGCACGGCGGCGATTTCCACCGGGTGATGCCCGTAATCGTCGATCACGGTGATGCCACCGGTCTCCCCGGTTTTGGTGAAGCGCCGCTTCACGCCGGCAAACGCGCCCAGCGCGGCCTTGATCTGCGGCTCCTCGATTTCCATTTCAATGGCAACGGCAATCGCCGCGAGCGCATTCTGCACGTTATGGCTGCCCAGCATCGGCAACCTGAACGGGCCGATACGTCGCGCACGGCCTGAAATGCGATCCGCGATGCGCACCTCGAAGGTGGCGCCATCCTTGGAATACATGATGCGCTCACCGCGCACATCCGCCTGCGGCGAAAAACCGTAGGTTATCACGCGATGGTCGGACAGCACGGGCAGCATCTGCTGCACGGCGGGATGGTCGATGCACAGCACGGCAAAGCCGTAGAACGGGATGTTGGAGACAAATTGCCGATAGCCCGCCTCCATTGCCTCGCGCGTGCCCCAATGGTCGAGATGTTCCGGATCCATATTGGTGACGATGGTGATGACCGCGGGCAGACGCAGGAAACTGCCATCGGATTCATCGGCTTCCACCACCATCCACTCGCCAGCCCCGAGCCGCGTATTGGAGCCATAGGCGTTGATGATACCACCATTGATGACGGTCGGGTCCAGCCCCGCGCCTTCGAGCACGGCGGCGACCAGCGAGGTCGTCGTGGTTTTGCCATGCGTGCCGCCAATGGCGATGGCCCATTTCAGCCGCATCAGCTCGGCCAGCATCTCCGCGCGGCGCACCACGGGGATCAGCTTCTTGCGCGCCGCGACGACTTCCGGGTTATCCTTCGGCACCGCCGTCGAAATCACCACAACCTGCGCGGCACCAAGGTTTTTCGCGTCATGGCCTATCGCCACCGGCACTCCGGCAGCACGCAGGCGCAATACATTGGCGCTTTCGGAAAGATCGGAGCCCTGCACCTGGTAGCCCAGCTCATGCAGCACCTCGGCAATGCCGGACATGCCGATGCCGCCAATGCCGACGAAATGCAGCGGCCCTATGGATAATGGCAGCGCCCTCATGCCGGCACCCCTTCCAGCACCATATCCGCGAGCTTCGCCGCCGCATCAACCCGCCCGGCGGCCGTGGCAGCTCTCGCCATATTCGTCAAATTCGCAGAATCCATCAACAAGCTCTCAATCTGTTCAGCCAGTATCGCCGGTGTCAGCCCAGCCTGATCCACGCGCCGCGCGGCCCCGGTTGCACCCAGCGCATCGGCATTGGCGCGCTGGTGGTCGTCGATGGCGCCGGGCAGCGGAATGAAAATCGCCGGGCGTCCCACCGCGGCAATTTCGGCCACGCTGGAGGCACCGGCGCGGCTCACCACCAGATGCGCCTTGGCCAGAAGCGCCGCCACATCGGTAAAAAACGGCGCCAGCTCGGCCGCGATGCCGGCGGCAGCGAAGGTCCGGCGCGCCTGTTCAAGCTCTTCCTTGCGGCATTGCTGCGTCACGTTCAACCGCGCCCGCAGGGTTTCCGGCAGCGCCGCCAGCGCCTCGGGCAGCAAGGTGCCGAATAGTTTCGCACCCAGGGATCCGCCAAGGATCAGAAGCTCGATACGCTCAGCCGGCGCCGCGTAACCCGCGCCATGGAGCACGGCAATGGCCGGGCGCACCGGGTTACCAACCACCCGCACCGTAACCCCTGCTGGTACGCCCAAAGTATTTGCGAAATTCAGCGCCAGAACATCCGCCCGGCGCGCGAGGAACCGGTTGGCGCGGCCGAGCACCGCATTCTGTTCGTGCAAAATCACGCGCGGTCTGGCGCCGAACAGGCTGGCCGCCGCCAGCACCGGCGGCACGGCGGGATAGCCACCAAACGCCACCAATGCGGCGGGGCGCAATGCGCGCAAAATCCGCCTTGCCTCGACCACGCCACGGGCCAGGGCAAAAGCCCCTTGCGTGGCGCGCTTAAGCCCGCGCCCTGATAACCCGGCGCCGGAAATCACATAACGCTCCGTTTGTGCGAAGACCGGCGAGGCAAGACCACCCGAGCGGGCATCGGTAAGCAGCACCACGCATTCGCCCCGGCGCAACAATTCGGCGGCCAGGGCCTCGGCGGGGTAGAAATGCCCCCCCGTGCCGCCGGCCGCGATCACCACCGGCCTGTGCGCCATCATCCTCATGACATTTCCATCTTCGGCCGGCGCCGCGTGAGGGCGAGGAGGAAACCCATCTGAATCGAGGTCGCCAGGGCCGAGCTGCCGCCATAGGAGATGAACGGCAAGGTCATCCCCTTGGTCGGAATCAATGACAGCGACGAGGCCATGTTCACGAAAGCCTGCAACCCGAAGGCGACAATCAATCCGCCCGCCGCCAGCACCACGAAGAGATTATTCTCAGACAGCAGCCGCACCAGCGCCCGCAGCACGATGGCCGCGAATACCAGAATGATGAATCCACAGAAAAACAGGCCAAACTCCTCGCCCGCGACGGCGAACACGAAATCCGCGCGGGCATCCGGCAGCCAGTTCTTCACCTGCCCCTCGCCCGGCCCGAGGCCCCAGACGCCACCATTGCCGAAGGCTTCCAGCGCGGTCTGCGCCTGGCTGCCCGGCGGCGGGTTTATGAACATCTCGATCCGCGTATGCACATGGGTGATGAAGAAGAACGCATAGACCAGCGCCAGCAGCACCACGACCGCCGCCATACCGACCCATTTCATATCCATGCCGTCGAGATAAAACTGCGCCAGCACGACCATGGTGAAGAGAAAGGTCATCCCGATATCCGGCTGCATCTTCAACAGCATCGCGGTGAGCACAAACACGCCCAGGGCCGCGCGCTTGCCGGGAAAGCCAGGCGTGCGCCTGGCTTCGGCGATGCACCAGCCGGAGATAATGATGAAGGCCGGGCGCAGGAACTCCGAAGGCTGCACCGTGAATCCGGGCAGTGCTAGCCAACGGTTGGCGCCATCCACCTGCGTGCCGTGCACCAGGGTGAAGGCGGTAAGGAGGAAGAATACGATGCCAAGGCCAAGCGCCGTCAGCTTCACCTGGCGCAGCGACAGCATGGACATGCCCAGCATCACGCCGCCGCCCATGGCCAGAAACAATATCTGCTTCAGCATCGCGATGGTATGCGGGTCGGATAGCCTCGTGGAGAATCCGGGCATCGCCGCCAGCGCCAGCACATAGCCGACGCCAAGCAGCACGGCGAGACCGAGCATGGTGGCGCGGTCAACGCTCCACCACCATTTGCCCAGGAAGGAATTATCGGCACGGGACAGCGGCGGCATTACGCTGCACCTCCTTGCGCGAGCGCGGCGAAACACTCGCCACGGGCCTCGAAATTCGCGAACTGGTCGAAGCTCGCGGCGGCCGGCGAGAACAGCACCACGCCGCATGCGGAAGCGGCGGCGAAAGCGGCGGGCACGGCGCGCTCAAGCGTGCCTGCAACTTCATTGGCAACCCCGGCCGCGCTCAGGGTCCGCGCGAAAGCCGCTCCGTCCTGGCCGATCAGAAACGCTTTTTCAATACGCGGAAAAAACGGCGCCAGCTCCTCGATTCCACCTGTCTTGGCAACACCACCGGCAATCCACACGAAACGTTCATAGCAGGCCATGGCACGGCTGGCGGCATCGGCATTGGTCGCCTTGCTGTCATTGATGAAGCGCACGCCATCGCGCACGGCCACTTCCTGCTGGCGGTGCGCCAGCCCGGGGAAGCTGCGTATCCCCTCCGCGATCACCGCCTCATCCACCCCCAGCGCGCGGGCCATGGCGGCAGCGGCGGCGGCGTTCTGCGCGTTGTGCTCGCCCGGCAGCGCCGGCGCGCCGGTGGCGGCACCCAGGCCGGAAATCTCCACCACCGGCACATTACGGGTCCGCAGCCAGTCCGCCATGAAGCGCGACCCGGCATCGTCAATGCCGATCACCGCCATGCAGCCCTCGTCCTGGCGCGCGAATATCTCCCGCTTGACCGCGGCATAGCCGGCCATGTCCCCGTGGCGCTCAAGATGGTCCGGCGAGAGATTAAGCATAACCGCGACATCGAACCGCAATGTCGCGAGTCTCTCCAACATGTAGCTCGACATTTCGAGCACATACACGCCGTCATCCGGCAGAATCGGCAAAGCCAGGGCAGCCGGGCCGAGATTGCCCCCCGCCGCATTGGGAATACCGGCCAAAGTGAGGATATGCGCGAGGAGCGCGGTGGTGGTGGATTTTCCGTTCGTACCCGTAATCCCGGCGAAACGCGCCCTGGAGCCGGCCGCGCGCGCAATCTGGTAGAGCAGTTCCGCATCGGTGAGAATCGGCACGCCATGCGCGACCGCCCAGGCCGCCTCGGGATGCGGCTGCGGCCGTTCATGCGGAATGCCGGGCGAGAGCACCACAGCCTCCAGTCGCCCTGCGATGTCCGAGGGCCGCGCCACGGTGAAACCGGACGCAGCCGCGCGGGAGGCGGGAGAATCGTCCCAGACGAAGACTTCGGCGCCCAACTCCCGCAGCCGCATGGCCGCCGGCAACCCGGCCTTGCCGAGCCCCACCACCGCATAGCGCTTGCCGGTACAGATGCTCATCGGATTTTGAGGGTAGCCAGACCCACCAGCCCCAGAATCATGGAGATGATCCAGAAGCGGATCACGATGGTCGGCTCCGCCCAGCCTTTTTTCTCGAAATGATGGTGCAACGGCGCCATGAGAAACACACGCCGGCCGGTGCGCTTGTACCAGAACACCTGCACGATGACCGAGACCGTCTCGACCACGAACAGCCCGCCGACAATGGCCAGCACGATCTCGCTCTTGGTCGCCACCGCCACGGCCCCCAGCGCACCGCCCAGCGAGAGCGAGCCGGTATCGCCCATGAACACGGCGGCGGGTGGCGCGTTGAACCACAGGAAACCGAGCCCGGCGCCGATGAGAGCCGAGAGAAACACCGCCAGCTCGCCCACGCCGGGTACGAAATGCAGTTCAAGATACCCCGCGAAAATCTTGTTCCCCACGAGATAGGCGATGAGCGAGAAGACGGCCGCGGCGATCATCGTCGGCACGGTGGCCAGGCCATCCAGCCCGTCGGTGAAATTCACCGCATTGGCGGCGCCCATCATCACGAATAATCCGACGAAGGGGAATAATATGCCGAACGGGATCATCAGGCTCTTGAACAGCGGCAATGCCAGATCATCGGCGAAACCGGCCGGCATCAGCGAGATCATCCACACCGCAGCGATCAGCCCGATCACGCTTTCACTCAGCAGCCGCACTCGGCCGGACACGCCCTTGGTGTTGCGCCGCGTCAGCTTCAGGAAATCATCGGCGAAGCCGACCGCGCCATAGCCAAAGGTGACGAACAAAGTCGCCCAGACGAAGCCGTTGCCGAGATCGCCCCAGAGCAGCACCGAAAGCCCCAGCGCCAGCAGGATCAGCACCCCGCCCATGGTCGGCGTGCCCTTTTTCTCGATCAGATGCCGCTCCGGCCCATCCGAGCGGATCGGCTGGCCATGGCGCTGCATGGCCTTCAGCTTGCGGATTATCCGCGGCCCCAGCCAGAAGCTGATGATGAGCGCTGTGAGGCACGCCCCGCCGGCCCGGAAGGTGATGTACCGGAACAGGTTGAAGGCATGGACACTCCCAGCCAGCGGCAAAAGAAACCAGTAGAACATCAGGCGGGGCTTTCCAGGGCAGAGATCACGTCGCGCATCCGGCTGCCATAGCTGCCCTTCACCAGAACCACATCGCCGTCCCGGAGGGCGGCCTTTACCACAGGTGCCAGGGCGGCAGCATTTTCCGCATGCGCGCCCTGCATGGACGGGGGCAGCGAGTCGAACAAAACTTTACTCCAGGGCCCGCAGGCGAAAACAATATCCGCCGCCGTCTCCGTCCAGGGGCGCAGGTTCATATGCTCACCAGCGGAAAATTCGCCGAGTTCCAGCATATCGCCCAGCACCGCGATGCGCCGGCCGCGTTGCAGCTGCAGTACCGATAAAGCCGCGCGCATCGAGGCGCCGGAGGCATTATAGCTTTCATCGAGCAATGTCGCCTCGCCCTGGGCCAGCACGATCCGCCGCCGGGCGCCGCGTCCGGCATAAGGCACGAAGCCATCCAGCGCCGCCGCCGCCCGCACCACATCCAGCCCAAGAGCCTCGGCCGCCGCAAGCGCGGCCAGCGCGTTGAACGCCATGTGCCGGCCGGGGATTCGCAGCGTGAACATCACCTCCACCCCGCCGATCACGGCGGTGACGGTGCCGCTTTCAGCCGTCTCGTCGAGATGCAACAGCTGCGCGCCCGTGCCGGGAAATTCGATAACCCTGGCATGGTGCGGCACGGCCGCGCGCAAAGTCGCCGCATGCTCGGCGCTGCGCGGCAGCACGGCGGCACCACCGGGCACCAGCGCGCGGGAAATTTCGGCTTTCTCGCGCGCGATGGCGGCTTCCGAGCCCATCAGCCCGAGATGCGCGCGGTCCACGCAGGTGATGATGGCGACATCCGGCCGCACCATCGCCGCGAGCGGCGCGATCTCGCCGGGATGGTTCATGCCGATCTCGAACACCCCGAACGCGGCCTCGCGCGGCATCCGGGCCAAGGTGAGCGGCACGCCGATATGGTTGTTGAAGCTCGCCTCGGCGGCATGCACGGGGCCAAAACCGGAGAGCATGCGCCGCAGCATCTCCTTGGTCGTGGTCTTGCCCACGCTGCCGGTAACGGCGATGATCCTGGCGGCACCGCGCGCCCGCGCCGCCACGCCGAGCCGCTCCAGCGCGCGCAGCGTATCGGCCACCTCAATGGTATTGCCCTGCATCGGCCGCGTGACCAGCGCCGCCGCGGCACCTTTGGCAAACGCCGCCGCGACAAAATCATGCCCGTCGCGTTCGCCCCGCAGCGCCACGAACAGATCGCCCGGCTGCAGCGTGCGCGTATCGATGCTGATGCCCGATACGTCCCAGCCACCCGGAACACCAAGTGCCGCCGCCAGTTCCGCAGCGCTCCATAGCGCGCTCACAGGGCCGCCGCGCAATCACGGATGACCTCGGCATCGTCGAACGGCACGACCTCGCCACCGCTCAGTATCTGCCCCTGCTCATGGCCCTTGCCCGCCACCACCAGCACGTCGCCCGGCTGCAGCGCCGCCAGCGCCTCGCCGATGGCGGTCCGGCGGTCGGCGATCTCCCGCGCATCCGGACAGGCCGCCATGATCGCGGCGCGGATATGGGCCGGGTTTTCGCTGCGCGGGTTGTCATCGGTGACAATGCAGTAATCCGCCCCCGCCGCCGCCGCCGCGCCCATGAGCGGGCGCTTGCCGGCATCGCGGTCACCGCCGGCGCCGAATACGATATGCAGCCGGCCCAGCGCATGCGGCCGCAAGGCGCTGAGCGCACGGGCAATGGCATCGGGCGTATGCGCGTAATCGACATACGCGGCGGCGCCATTGGGCAATACCACCGCGCGTTCAAGCCGGCCGCGCACGCCCCGCAGGCGCGGCAGCAGCGCAAGCGCATCGGCCACGCCGCAGGCCTCGGCCAGGCTGGCTGCCAGCATGGCGTTATCCGCCTGGAACCGCCCGGGAAGCTGCAGCTTCACGCTGCGTCCAGCGCTGGTCACGAGCTGCCCGCCGGGATGCGGCGCGACATGATCCGCCCCCACCACGGCGAAATCCAGCCCTTGCGCGGCGGCGATCTCGCGCAGCCGGTGCAGCACATGCGGCGTGATATCCGCCATCACGCGGATCGCGCCGCCGGCCCGCATCAGGCGCGAGAACAGCGCGAGCTTGGCCTCGGCATAGGCCTCCATGGTGCCGTGATAATCCAGATGATCACGCGTGAAATTGGTGAAGCCGGCGGCGGCGAAGCGCAGGCCATCGAGCCGGTGCTGGGTGAGGCCGTGGCTGGAAGCCTCTAGCGCCACATGGGAAACGCCATCGCGCGCCAGTTCGGCCAGGGTCTGCGCCAGGGTCACCGGGTCCGGCGTGGTCAGGCTCTCGGTCACCGGGCGGCCCGGCGCCACCACGCCCAACGTGCCTATGGAGGCAGCCCGGCACCCGGCCAGGGTAAATATCTGACGCAGGAAATCGACCGTGCTGGTCTTGCCGTTGGTGCCCGTAACGGCCACCAGCCGCTCCGGCAGCCGGCCCGCCAGCTCCACCGCAAGCTCCGCCAGTTTTGCGCGCGGCTCGGGCGCCATGATCAGCTTGCGCGGCGGCACGCCGGGCGGCCATTGCGTGCCCTCGGGCGCCAGCACCGCCGCCGCCCCGCGCGCCACCGCCTCAGCGATGAAGGCGCGGCCATCTGTCCGCGTGCCAGGCAGGGCGGCGAACAGGAATCCCGGCCGCACGGCCTTGCTGTCAGCGGTTATGCCGGTAATACCGAGCATCTCAGGAGAGACCATCGCTGTTCTCCCGCTCCCGGCCCATCAACGGCCCCGTATGCGGCCCCGCCAGCAGCGTCACATGCGGCCCCAGCATCGGAGAAATCGGTGCCGCGACACCATCATGCCGGCGCCGCAGCTGCGCCGAAGCCGGCCGCACGGCAGCACCATCGGCCGGGCGCGCCTGCGCGGTGAGGCCGGATTTCGAAAGTGCCACGGCCGATGCCGGCGGCTTCTCGCCCATCAGCTCATAGGCGAACGCATTGGCGCCCGGCGGCAGCGGATCGCCAGGCCCCAGCGCACCATGGCCCGGCGGCGGGGTGGGGTCCAGCGGCACGGTGAGCTGCTGATCCAGCGCCGCGAGCTGCGCGCCATTGGCCGGCATGATGCCCAGCATCGGCCCGATCCGCGCGATGATCCGCGCCACGCTGGGGGCCGCGATATAGCCGCCTGTCGTAAAGCCATAGGTCGTGGCATCCGGCTTGGGCTGCAGCACCAGCACGTAGACCACGTATTGCGGGTCGTTCATCGGAAACGCCGCCATGAAGGAGGCGTTGTTGGTATGTTGCAGATACCCGCCATGCGGCCCCACCACCTGGGCCGTGCCGGTCTTGCCGCCCACCACATAACCCGGCACCGCCGCGTTCTTGCCGGTGCCGAACAGCACCACATTGGTCATCAGCTTGCACATCATTTCACTCGTGCTCTGCTGCATGATCCGCACGCCGGTGGGCTGCGGCCCGGAAGGGTCCACGGCCAGCAGTGTCGGCTGATAGCGGATGCCGCCATTGACGATCGGCAGCACCGCGGTGACCAGCTGCAGCGGCGAAATCGCGATGCCCGCGCCGAACGAAACCGTCATCGTCGCCGCCAGCCCCCAATTGCTGAACGCCGGAAAGAGCGGGCGTGGCGGTCCTGGCAATTGGATGTTCAGCGGCTGGAAGAATTGCTGGCGCTGGTACCAGTTCTGTTCGATTTTCGGCCCCAGGATCGTGGCGATCCGCGAGGCGCCGATATTGGAGGACACGTTCAAAATTTCCGGCACCGCCATCCATGTATGCACCGGCTCGAAATCGGTAATCTGGAAACGCCCGACCTGCAGGGGGTGCGTCGTATCAAAGTAATCCCACCAATGGATCATCCCGCTATCCAGCGCCATCGCGATGGTCTGCAACTTGAACACCGAACCCGGCTCATAAGTGCCATTCACGCAGCGGTCGAACTGTGCATTGCGCGAGGCCGTGCCGTAATCGTTCACGTCATAATCCGGCAGGCTGACCATGGCCAGAATCTCGCCGGTATGCGCGTTCATCACGATGGCGCAGGCCCCAGGCGCCTGGAATTCCTTGACCGCCGCGGCCAGCTCATCATGCACGATGCTTTGAATCCCGGCATCGATCGACAGCGCCAGCGGCGCCGGGTTGCTGATCAGGCGCGCGTTGAAATATTTTTCCACCCCGGCCACGCCGGAGCTGTCCACCCGCACGCCACCCAGAATATGGCCGGCGAGATCACCATCAGGATAATGCCGTTTCTCGTTATTCTCGAAATACACGCCAGGAATGCCGAGCGAGTTGACCGCCAACTCCTCCTGCGGGGAGAGCTTGCGGTCGAGATAAACAAACTCCTTGCGCTTCCGCACCACCACCCCGGCGCCCAATTCCGTCGCCATCCAGCCGGGGTCGATGCCCGGCAGCGCATTGGCGAGCAGTTGCGCGTCGCGGGCCGGGTCGGGCACTTGCTGCGGGTCGGCATACAGCTCGGCCCCGGGCAGCGATACGGCGAGAATGGTACCGTTGCGGTCCGTGATATCAGCCCGGCCAGGCATGGGTGGCACCACGCTGAGCGTCGGCTGCATCGCCGCGATCTGCGCCGCCGAGGGAAATTTCGGGTTGACCACGGTGGACCAGGTGAGCTTCAGCCCAAGCAGCACATACAGCCCGATGAACACGCAGGCGGCAGCCAGGATGCGCTTGCGGGCCCGCTCCAGCGCGGCGCGCTGGTCCAGCTCCGGGCTGGTCACGCGGACATGCTCCATCAACGGCGTGGCACCGCCGCGGGCCGGCGCGCCGCGGCGACGCTCCGGCGGGCGGTCCGGCTTCAGCGTCAGTGTCACGGAGCGTCCTGCGCCATGCCGAGCATCGAGCCGCCATCCATCGGCGTGGGGGTTGGGGTGGGGGCCTGGGTGGCGAGGGCACGCACCGGCATCACCTGGGCCCCGAGCGGCGCGCCCAGGCCGGCATTGCGGCGTGCCTCCCCGGCGGCACTGGCATCGGCGAGATAGATGGCCGCGCCCATCGCATGGCGCGGCCGCTCCGTTTGACGCGCGGTTTCAGCCAGACGCTCCGGCGCGGCATGGTGGCGCGGCACAATCCTGGCGGCCAGATGCACGGGGTTTGGTTGCGCCGATACCGTGGCCGGCACGGCCGCGCCGGCTTTTGCTGTGGCGGCGGCCACCTCCACGGCGGGAGCGGCTTTGGAAGCCGAGGCGGGTGCCGCATCCGGTGCCGCTCCTGGCGCCGCGGCGGCGAGTTGCGGCATGGCAGCCGCCGGATCTTCGGGATTGCCGCCCGGCGGCGGTGACCCAGGCGCCGGCAAGGCGCTGTTCAGCGAGGCCAGGGTGACGAGCTGCCCCGGCGCCATCGGCTGCAAGCTGGTGAAGCGGGCGGCAAGCTGGGCCAGGCGCGAGGGGTCCGCCTCCAGCGCCCATTGCGCCTGCAGCACGCGGATGCTCTGCTCGTCATGCGTCGTCGCCTGATTGGTCGCGGTGAGCTGATCATCGAGCAGCTGGCTGTGATGCTTGACGATGAACATCAGAGCGCCCGAGAGCACGAAGAGCAGCCCGGCGATCAGGGTGAAAGGCCGCATGATCATGTTGCCAGCCTCTCCATAACGCGCATCTTCGCCGAACGGGCGCGCGGATTGGCGCGCATCTCCGCATCGGAGGGACCAACCGCCGATTTGGTAACGAGGGTGAAGCGCGCCGCGGGGGCGCGCGCAAACCCGGCCGGATCATGCCGCGAGGCCCCGGCGAGGCGCCCGCACGCGTCGGCGAAAAACCGCTTCACGATACGGTCCTCCAGCGAATGAAAACTCACCACCACCAGCCGCCCGCCGGCATTCAGCAGCGCCGCCGCCTGAGCCAGCGCCGCCGCGATATCGGACAGCTCCTCATTCACCGCGATGCGCAGCGCCTGAAAACTTCTGGTCGCCGGGTCGATGCCCGATTTATCCGGTCTCACAATGCTCCGTATCACGCCGGCCAGATCCGACGTCGTTTCGAATTTCTGGGTGCGGCGCCGTTCAACGATCGTTTTAGCAATTTTGCGCGAAGCCTTCTCATCCCCGTATTCGTACAAAATATCCGCAATTTCGGATTCGGAGCAAAAGTTTATGATCTGCGCGGCATCGCGTTTGCTGCCGCCCATCTGCATGTTCAGCGGCCCGTTTTGGCGGAACGAAAAACCGCGCGCCGGGTCGTCGATCTGATACGAGGATACACCCAGATCAAACACCGCGCCATCGAGCGCGGTCACCCCATGCGATTCCAGAAGAGCCGAAACTTCGCTGATGCGACCTTCGCAAATCTCGAACCGCGCGGGATACGCCACGGCGAAATCGCGCGCCCGCGCAACCGCCGCGGGGTCGCGGTCAATGGCGATTAGCCGGCATGCGGCCGAGTCGAGAATCGTCCTTGCATAGCCGCCGCCGCCGAATGTGCCATCGAGATACATACCGCCATCACGCACCCGCAGCATGTCCACCGCCTCGCCGCGCAGCACGGGAATATGTGAAAGTTCTGTCATGACACCGCTCATGCCGCCGGCGCGCCGAAAGTGAGGCGCGGGGCAAGTGCCCGGGTCGCCGCCAGGAAGGCCGCCGCTGCCGCCGGCTCCCAAATGTGAAAATGCGTGCCGCGGCCCAGGAAACATACAGCCTCGGTCAATTGCGCCTCAGCCGCCAGATGATCCGGGAGCATGATCCGCCCCTGCGCGTCGATCTCCAGCTCCACCGCATCCGAATAGACCTTCGTGGCCCAACCTTGGCGGTTCGGGTCGGTCTCATCCATGGCGGCAAGCTCGGCCTCGTATTTCGCGTAATGCGGCAGCGGCCAGCCCTCGACGCAACCGGCGATCAGCGAGGGCCGCAGCACCAGCGTCATGGCCGGCTCGGCGCCCTTCCACGCCGCACGGAAGGCGGCCGGCACGGAAACCCTGCCCTTCGCGTCCAACCTGTTCTCGTGCTTGCCAAAAAGCTGCTTCATCGGGGCCGGAGGCGGGTTCTTTCACCATTTCATGGGAAATCATGGGATTTCTACTCCACTAACATGTCAGCCCGTGCCCCGTCAAAGAGTTTTCCTGGCGCGCCGCCCACGGTCCCGGCCAAATTCTCTCGGCAATTCATGGGGTTTTTGCGTATATGTTGCTTATTTGTTCCGGTCCTGACCACAGGCAGAAAAATCCAGACGGTCTGTAAGCCGGGTTCTGTCCACGCCATGGCCTGCGTAAACAGGCGGACGCTGGACGGCCATTCCTCTGGGACACGCGTTACCGCGAGCCTCAAGCAACCAACCCGGGCGGCGAGCCGGAAACCCCTTCGCGCCCATGCTCACGCACTGCGCCGGCCGCCCCTATTCGGTCTTGCTCCCGGTGGGGTTTACCCTGCCCTCGCTGTTACCAGCGAGGCGGTGCGCTCTTACCGCACCGTTTCACCCTTACCGCGCCGGAGCGCGGCGGTTTGTTTTCTGTGGCACTATCCCTGGGGTCGCCCCCGCCGGCCGTTAGCCGGCACCGTGTTTCCGTGGAGCCCGGACTTTCCTCCAATGGGTCGCCCCATCAGCGGCCGTCCAACCGTCTGGAAGGCCGCTCCTACGCCGGGGGCGGAACCGGGTCAACCAAAGCCCGGATGGCCGCGGCCCGCCGGGCGGTCGGCCCATCCGCGATACCGTTCAGATTCTGCGGCAAAAAATGCCTCTGAAAAGCGCGCACCACAGCGTCCGGCGGCAGGCTGACATCATAGCCTATCGCCGCAATATCATCCCAGAAGTCTTTGGATTCACGAAATTCATCGGTCCATACACCAATGCCCGCCGCCGCCAGCCCCCGCCAATCGAACAACTCGCCAGGATCCTGCTTGCGGTTGGGGGCGATATCGGAATGCGCCACCACATTGCGCGCCGAAATGGCGTGGCGCGCGAGAATCCCCAGGCATAATTCCCGCACCGCCGCCATTTGCACGGCGGGAAACGCCCGGTAGCCCCATTCATGCCCTGGATTGACGATCTCGATGCCGATCGAGGCGTCATTCAGCATTCTGCGCCCCCGCCAGGAGGAAATCCCGGCATGCCAGGCACGTTTTTCCTCCGGCACCAGGCCATACAGCGTGCCATCCTCATCCACCACGTAATGCGCCGAAACCTTCGCCTCCGGCGCGCGCAGCAGGGCGATGGCCGATGGCGCGTCCGGCATGCCGGTATAGTGCAGGACGAGAAACTCAACCGCCCCATCCCGCTCGTCGATATTCGGCGAGGGCAACAGGATCAAAGCCTTTTCTCACGCTTGATCGCATCATAGGCGGCGTTGATCTTCGCCACCTTCTCCGAGGCCAGCCGTATCCGCGCCGGGGAGAGCCCCTGGGAAGCCAGCACATCCGGATGGTGCTCGCGCATGAGCTGCTTCCAGCGCAGGCGAATCTCCTCCCCCGTGGCACCGCGCTTCAGGCCCAGCGCGGCGTAGGAATCCTCAGACGGCGGCGCGGCCACGGCGCCGCCGGCGGCGCGGCGGACGGCATAGTCATCAAGCCCGAACGCATAGGCGGTGCGCGACAGATAATCCGCCTCCGCGCTGTTTACCGGGCCATCGGCGCGGGCGATCTGGTACAGCCCGCCCAGCACCTGCTCCAGAATCCCCTTCTCATCCGAAAACGCCTGGCCGAGCTGGCTGGCATAGGAGAGAAAATTTTCCGAACTGTCGCGCGCGCTATCGAACAGCCGGCCGACCTCGGCGACATTCTGCTCGGGGATGGAGAAACTGGAGCGGAAGGCCTGGATCTCGATCCGGCTTACCGGCCCATCGCATTTGGCGAGCTTGGCCGCCAGCACGGTCACGCCTATGGCGAAAACCTGCTCGCGCCGGCCGAGCAGCGCCGCCACCCGCGCGGAATCGAAAGGCAGCGCGCGATTGGCGAAATTGGAAAAAGCATGGAGCTTGCCCTCATCCGCGGCATGGCCCATCGCCATGCCGAACAAAGCGCCGACCGGCCCCCCCATGGCAAAGCCCGCCATGCCTCCGATGAACTTGCCCCAATAACTCATGCCCTCACTCTAACATGCCGCCGCCCTTGAACGGAACCCAAACATAATCCATCAATCAAGGCTAAATTTTGGGTTTGAAGATGGCCTGGCAGTTCTGGATCGACCGCGGCGGCACGTTTACCGATATCGTCGCGCGCATGCCGGATGGAACACTGCTGACGCGCAAGCTGCTCTCCGAAGACCCGGAACGCTACGATGATGCCGCTCTGGCCGGCATACGCGGATTTCTGGGCCTGACACCCAACAAGCCGATCCCGCGCGGCGCCATAGCTTCGGTGAAGATGGGCACCACGGTTGCCACCAATGCGCTGCTGGAACGCAAGGGCGCGCGCACGCTCCTCATCGTGAACCAGGGTTTCGCCGATCTGCTGCGCATCGGCAACCAGGCCCGGCCGCGCCTGTTCGCGCTGGATATCCGCCTACCCTCAATGCTCTATGCGCGGGTCGCGGAACTGCCCGGGCGCCACGCCGTTAACGGCGAGCTGATCGAGGAACCGGATGACGCGGCGGCGATGACGCTCCTGGCGGATGCGCGTGACGAGGGCTTTGAGGCGGTGGCCATCGCCCTCATCCATGCCTGGAAGTACCCGGCGCTCGAGCAGCGCCTCGGCGGGCTCGCCCATGCCGCCGGATTTCGTCAGATCTCGCTTTCCCATATCGCCAGCCCTTTGCCGCGCCTGGTGCCAAGGGCGGATACCACCGTCGCCGATGCGTATCTCTCGCCCGTGCTGGCAAAATACATCGCCCAGGTTTCAGCGGGGTTAAGCAATTCAGCCAAATCCGTTAACCATGCCGTGCCGCTCTATTTCATGCAGTCGCATGGCGGGCTGACCCGCGCCGAAGCCTTCACCGGCAAGGATGCGGTTTTATCCGGCCCGGCGGGCGGCATCATCGGCGCGGTGCGGACCGCCGCCGCCGCCGGGTTCGCCGCCGTCATCGGCTTCGACATGGGCGGCACCAGCACCGATGTCGCATTGTATGACGGTGCCTTCCAGCGTACGCTGGAAACCGAGATTGCCGGGGTGCGGCTGCGCGCGCCGATGCTCGCCATCAACACCGTGGCGGCGGGCGGCGGCTCCATACTGGGTTTCGCCGATGGCCGGCTGCGCGTCGGGCCGGCTAGTGCCGGCGCCCATCCGGGACCGGCCTGCTACCGCAAGGGCGGACCGCTGACCGTGACGGATGCCAATGTGCTGCTGGGCAAGCTCCAGCCCGCGTATTTCCCCGCGATTTTCGGCGCCGCCGGCGACCTGCCGCTCGATGCCGGAATCGTCGCCGAAAAATTCGCCGCCCTGGCGGCGGAGGTGGCGGCGGCAACCGGCATCGCCCAGACGCCCGAGAGCCTGGCCGAGGGGTTTCTCGCTATCGCCAACGCCAATATGGCACAGGCAGTGCGCCAGATATCGGTCCAGAAGGGCCTGGATCCGGCGGATTTCACTTTGGTCAGCTTTGGCGGCGCCGGCGGGCAGCATGCCTGCGCGGTGGCCGATGAGCTGGGCATGGACCGGGTATTCCTGCATCCGCTGGCCGGGGTGCTGTCGGCCTATGGCATCGGCCTGTCCGATTTTCTGGTCCTGCGGGAACAGGGTGCGGAAATGCCGCTCACCCCCGAAGCCGAGGGCCCGCTCGCCGCCATCGCCAGGCGTCTGGGACAAGAGGCGGAGGCGGCATTGCGGGCGCAACATCCCGATGGCGCCATCAGCCATACTACCACGATTTTGCTCCGCTATGCCGGAACGGATACGGCCCTTCCGGTAAAATTATCTAATATCAATAATATGTCCCAAGAATTTGAGGAAAAACACCAGCGCCTGTTCGGCTTCGTCACGCCAGAGACAATGCTGGTCGCCGAAACCGTGCTGGTGGAAGCGCGTGCGCCGGGCGCGCCGCTCACCGAGCCCGAGATTTCAGCCCGCCCTTTGCCTGCGCCGCTCGGCGTCTTCCGCCTCGTCTCTGGTGGCACGGCGCATGCGGCGCCGGTTTACGCGCGTGACGCGCTGGGTGCCGGCACCAGGATCGTTGGTCCGGCGATATTACAGGAGGCGATCGCCACCACCATTGTGGAACCAGGTTGGGAAGCAGATATAACCAACCGAAATCATTGCATTCTTAACCGCATTCTGCCACGCGGGACGGCCATGACCGCCGCTTCCGGGAACGCCGATCCGGTGCGGCTGGAGCTGTTCGCCAATCTGTTCATGGCCATTGCCGAACAGGCCGGGGCCGTGCTGCGCAACACGGCGCAAAGCGTCAACATCAAGGAAAGGCTGGATTTCTCCTGCGCGATTTTCGACGCCACAGGCAATCTCGTGGCCAATGCGCCGCATGTGCCGGTGCATCTCGGCGCCATGGGAGCCTCGGTGCGGCATGTTCTGGCGCGGCGCGGCGGCACGCTCCGGCCGGGCGATGCCGTTGCCCTCAACAATCCTTATGCCGGCGGCACGCATCTGCCTGATATCACGGTAATAACCCCGGTATTTGATGAAACCGGGACGCAAATCCGCTTCTTCACGGCCTGCCGGGGCCACCATGCCGATATTGGCGGCCTCACCCCCGGCTCCACCCCGCCATTCTCAAAAAATCTTGAAGAAGAAGGGGTTGTAATCGACAATCTGCTCATTCTCGCGGCCGGGGCATTTCAGGAAGCACCGTTCCGCGCGGTTCTGACCGGCGCCCGCTACCCCGCGCGCAATCCGCAGCAGAATATCGCGGATATCAAGGCGCAGATCGCCGCCAACGCCACCGCCGCGCGGGCCCTCACCGACCTCAACCTACGCCATGGCTGGGAAATGGTGGCGGCCTATATGGGCCATGTGATGGATAATGCCGAGGCGGCCACCCGCGCCGCCATCCTGCGGCTGCGCGATGCCCGCTTCGAATACATGATGGATGACGGCACGCCGCTGAAACTATCCTTGAAAATCAATCATGAAACCGCCAGCGCCGTGATCGATTTCAGCGGCACGGGACCCGCTGGGCCGAACAACTTCAACGCGCCCCCGGCCGTGAGCACCGCCGCCGTGCTGTATGCCTTCCGCTGCCTCGCCGGAACGGACATGCCGCTGAACGAGGGCTGCCTGAAGCCGCTTACCATCATTATCCCCGAGGGCAGTTTTTTGAGCCCGCCGCCAGGTGCCGCCGTGGTGGCGGGCAATACCGAGGTGAGCCAGGCCGTGACCGTGGCACTACTCGGCGCCATGGGCGTGTGCGCCTCCGCGCAGGCGACCATGAATAATTTTTTGTTTGGCAATGCGCGGCACCAATATTACGAGACGATCTGCGGCGGTGCTGGCGCCGGGCCGGGTTTTGCCGGTTGTTCGGCGGTGCAGACGCATATGACCAACACGAGAATCACCGACCCGGAAGTACTGGAGCTGCGCCATCCGGTGCGGCTGGAAATTTTTTCCGTCCGCTCCGGCTCCGGCGGCGCCGGAAAATTTCGCGGCGGGGATGGCGTTATCCGCAAAATCAGGTTTTTAGAACCCATGACCGCTACCATCACAGCCTCGCGCCGGGTTCATCCGCCCTTTGGACTGGAAGGCGGCGCGCCCGGCGCGCTGGGGGCGCAGTTTGTCGAGCATGTCGATGGGTCTGTGACCCCGGTGTCCGGGCGCGCGGAAGTTCTCCTCGCGGCGGGTGAGGCGTTCATCATCCATACGCCGGGCGGCGGCGGGTTCGCGGCACCTTGAACAAGCGTCTCCTCTGGTTTCTGCCCGTCATCATCCTGGGCATCATGCTCGGCACGCTGCTGGCACTGCCGGGGTTCGTCGCGGCGCAGAGCCACCGCCCTGCCATGGAGCGCTTTGCCTCCACGCTCACCGGACGGGATGTGCATATCGCGGGCAAGCTTTCGCTCACCCTGCTGCCCCACCCGACACTGACCGCCACGCATATCACCATTGACGGGCCGGATAACGAGGTGATCAGCGCCAAGGCGCTCTCCCTGGACATCGCCGTGCTGGCACTGCTGCGTGGCCAGCTCGCGGCGCGAACGCTCAATCTCGACAGCCCCGTCATCGCCTTTCCCTGGCCGCTGCCGGGTGGCGCGCGCGCGGTGGCGCCACCACCCTGGCTCGCCGCCCTGCACGCGCATCTCAGCAATGCCAGCATCAGTCTGGGCCAGGTGGCGTTCACGGGGGTCAGTGCGGATCTGTTCACCAGCGCTGGCGGGGCGGTGAGCATCGCCGGCAACGGCATGCTGTCCGGCCGCAACTTGGCGCTCAGCCTGGCGCTGGGGCGCAGCGGGCTGGATGGCGCGGCGCCACTCTCGGGCCATGCCTCAGAAGGTCCGGACAGCCTCACCTTCACCGGCACGCTCGATGGCGCGAGCACGGTGAGCGGACGCGCCAGCTTCACCTTGCCCGACCAAATCACGGGCGCGGCCAGCATTACCGGCGACGGCACGCAGCTGGCATTCTCGGACCTCACGCTTGGCCAGGGCCAGGCCAGCCTGTCGGGCAGCGCGGTGTTCAGCTTCGCCACGAAATCCCTGCGCGCCAGCCTGATGGGGCGGAATCTGGACCTGGGGCAGTTCGAGACTCCCCCCCTCTGGGCCGCCGGAGTGGCCCTGGACGTGACGCTGAATGCCAGCGCGGTCACGCTGCGCGGCCAGGTCTTTCCAGCGGTGACCATGCATCTGACGAGCGGGCCGGCGGGGTTCGCCATCCAGGCGCTCAACCTGTCCCTGCCCGGTGGCGGCGCGCTCACCGGCTCGGGAGCGATGGCAGCGGGCGGTGAACTCTCCGGCCAGCTCAGACTTGCCGTGCCGGACAGCGCGGTGCTGCTCGCCGCTTATCACCTGCCGCCGCTGCCGGACTGGGATGCCGCGCAACTCTCCGCCACGCTCGCGGGTACCGCCGCGCGGCCGCTGCTGCAGGGCATCGCCGGCACGCTGGGGCAGGACCGCGTGACCGGCGACCTGGTGCTCACGCGCCGCCACGCCGCGGGGCAGCTCAGCTTCAACCATCTATCCCTCGGCCCGCTGGCCGCCTGGGCCGGGCAATCGCCGCCAGGAGCCTTCTCGGCATCGCTTGAAATCCACGCCGCCCAGGCCGAGGCCGGGCCCGTGTCACTCAGCAATCTCGCGGCCGATGCGGCGCTGGATGGCACGCTGAACGTGCGCTATTTTTCGGCCAGCGTTTACGGCGGGCTCGCGGCTGGAAGCTTCTCCCTGGATGGCGCCGGGCGTCTGACTTCGGCCCAGGGCTTTATTGATATTCCCTCCGCCGCGCCGCTCGCCAAAATCATCCCCGCCGCCTACACGCCGCCGCCGGCTTTGCTGGCGCCACGCCTGAGCGTGGTGGTCGCGGCACGCGGCAAGGCAGGCATGCTCGCCGCCAGCGCCGTGGCGCGGCTGGGGCAGTTCACGGTCACCGCCTCGCCGGCTATCGACATGGTGCATAATACCGCGTCCGGCGCCCTGTCCGTGCAGCATCCTGAGGCGATTCTCGTGGCGCGCATGTTCGGCATGGATCAGGGACTGGTATTTCCCGGCGCCGGTTCCGCCAGCCTGCGCGCCAGCTTCACCGCATCGCCGGGCCTGTACGGGCTGAATGATTTCGTTCTCTCCTTCGGCGCGCTGAATGCCAGTGGTGGCGTTCTGGTGCGGAACGGGGTTGCCTCGGGGCAGATCGATGCCGGCACGCTGGCGCTGCCACCAGTGCCGGGCACCATGCAATTTCCGGGGACTCTGCCGCTGCGCGGCCGGTTGGGGCTGAGCGTGCAGCAGGTCCTCTATGGCGGCACGCCGGTGCTGGGCCCGGCCATGGCGGCTCTGGACTGGTCAGGCAGCGGTGCCACCCTTGATCTGGCGCAAGCCGCCTTGGGCGGCGGCACGGTATCGGGCAGCCTCGGCATGGCACTGAGCGCCACGGCGGCTCCCTCCTTCAGTGCCACGCTGCTGGCCAGGAATGTCGCGCCGGGTGCGGTGGCTTTGCCGCTGGCCTTCCCCTACGCGCTGACCGGCGGCACCCTCACGGGCAGCGCCACGCTGAGCGCACAGGGCTACGGGCTGAAGAGCGTGCTGGCGACGCTGGGCGGCAATGGCGCCCTCACCGCCAGCAACGGCGTGCTGCGCGGCTTCGCCCTGGCTGATTTCGCCGCCGCGCTGGGCAAGGCGGATGCCGCGCGCGGGCTGTACCGGGCGCTGGTGCGCGGCACCACACCGTTCACCACGCTTAATCTGGCGGCGACCCTGGCCGATGGCAATTGCAGCTTCACCACGGCGAGCCTGGATGCCCCTGCCGGGCATGTGAGCGGCAGCGGCGGGGTGGACCTGTATGACCGGGCGCAGGCGCTGCGGCTGGTTTTCACGCCCGCCCATGTGGCGCCGCCGGTGAGTGCCACCCTGCTGGTGCTGGGCAATTGGGAGGTGCCCAGGCATGTCGCGCAGTTGAAGGCGGCTCTGGCGTGGAAGGCCCCAGCGCCGGCGGCCGCCGCGCCACCGCTACCGCCCCCACCACCAGCCCCGCCCGCCGGGCAATAAAAAACCCGGCCGGAGCCGGGTTTTCAGGAGAGCGCCGGATCAGCGCTCGTCGTCATTGCCTTCCACCGGCACTTCGATATCGGCGTCGATCACATCCGCGCCGTCATCGAGCTCGTCGCTATCGTCGAGAATATCCTCGTCATCCGCGTCATCCGGCACATCCACATCGAGGTCATCACCGTCGATCGCAGGCTTGACGACTTTTTTCACCTCTTCGGGCATCGGCGCTGCGCGTTTGAGGCGCGGCTGCTCGGCGGGCTGCTCGGTGCTGCATTTGGGGCAGACAGCAGGCTGCTTGCCAAGGTCGAAAAACCGCGTGCCGCAGGATACGCAGGTATGCTTTTCGCCAAGTTCCGGTTTCGCCATGTTCACCCTCGGTCTCTGCTCTGAAGTACGGATATCGTATACGGTAGGGGCGGCGCGATGCCATGCCCGCACCACTATGTCAAACCGCGCAGCCCGTGCTAAGCGCGCGCCATGGAGTCCTCAAGCCCCCGCCCGCACCTGGCCGCCCGCCCATCTCAGCCGCTTACCGGCACCTGCACCGTGCCCGGCGATAAATCGATCAGCCACCGCGCATTGATGTTCGGCGCGCTGGCGGTGGGGCAAAGCCGCATCACAGGCCTGCTGGAGGGCGAGGATGTGCTGCGCACCGCCGCCGCGATGCGCGCGCTGGGCGCTGAAATCACCCGCGCGAACGCGGATAAGGGGGCGGACTGGATTGTCGCCGGGCGCGGCATTGGCGGGCTGACGGCGCCGGCGGATGTGCTGGATATGGGCAATTCCGGCACGGCGGCGCGGCTACTGGCGGGTATTCTGGCGACCCATGATTTTTACAGCGTGATGACCGGGGATGCCTCCCTGCGTAAACGCCCGATGGCGCGGGTGATCGAGCCGCTGCGGGCCACGGGGGCGCAATTCTTCGCCCGGGAGGGCAACCGGCTGCCGCTCAGCATCATCGGCGCGCGGGATGCGCTGCCGCTGAGCTACCGCCTGCCCGTGGCCTCGGCACAGGTGAAGTCGGCGATATTGCTTGCCGGGCTCAACGCGCCGGGGATAACCGAGGTGGAGGAGCCGGAGCCGACGCGCGACCATTCCGAGAACATGCTGAAGCATTTTGGCGCGGACATAACCGTGACGGCGGCCGGGCGTGGCCGGGTGATCCGCCTGACGGGGCAGCCCGAGTTGCGCGCGGCGGATGTGGTGGTGCCGGGTGATCCCTCTTCCGCCGCCTTCCCCATCGCCGCGGCACTGCTGGTGCCGGGCTCGTCGGTTATCGTGCGGGGGGTGGGGCTGAACCTGCTGCGCACCGGCTTGTTCACCACGCTGCGCGAGATGGGGGCTGTGCTGGAGATCCGTAATCAGCGCATCGCGGGGGGCGAGCCCGTGGGCGATATCATCGCCGAATATGCGGATTTGCGCGCGGTGGAGGTGCCGGCCAGCCGGGCGCCGAGCATGATCGATGAATATCCGGTCCTGGCCGTGCTCTGCGCCGCGGCGCGCGGCACCTCGCGCCTGCGCGGCCTGCACGAGCTGCGCGTGAAGGAGAGCGACCGGCTGGCGGCCACCGCCGCCTTGCTGCGGGTGAATGGCGTGCATGTCGAGATCGAGGGCGACGACCTCATCATCCATGGCGCCGGCGCCATACCGGGCGGCGGGCTGGTGGAGACGCATATGGACCACCGGCTGGCGATGAGCGCGCTGGTGCTGGGCCAGGTGAGCGCCGCGCCCGTGCAGATCGACGATGCGCGGTTCATCGACACCTCCTTCCCCGGCTTTCTGCGGCTCATGCGCGGGCTGGGCGCTGCGATGGTGCCGGTTTGATCATCGCCATCGATGGTCCGGCGGCGGCGGGCAAGGGCACGCTGGCGAAGCGGCTGGCGGCGGCGCTCGGGCTACCTTATCTCGACACCGGCATTCTGTACCGCGCCACGGCCAAGCGCGTACTGGAAGCCGGAAGCGACCCCGCCGATGTGAGCGCGGCGCTGCGGGCGGTACAGGGGCTGGGCGAAGCGGATCTGCGGCGCGGCGATCTGCGCGATGCGGCGACCTCCAAGGCGGCGAGCCAGGTGGCGTCGATCGCCGAGGTGCGCCAGGCCCTGCTGCATTTCCAGCGCCATTTCGGCGGCAGAAACGGTGCCGTGCTGGATGGGCGGGATATCGGCACGATCATATTCCCGCATGCCGATGTGAAGCTGTTCGTCACCGCCAGCGTCGAGGCGCGGGCGGCGCGGCGCCATAAGGAATTCCAGGACCGTGGCGAGAGCGTGACGCTGGATGATGTGATCGCCGATGTGCAGGCGCGCGACGAGGCCGACCGTACCCGCGCCGCGGCGCCGCTGATGATGGCGATGGATGCGACGCTCATCGACACCACCGAAATGGATGCCGACGAGGCGTTCGCCCAGGCGTTGCGGCTGGTGCAGGCGAAGACGCGCTAACTGCTCGCCTGCGACACGAATTTGGTGACCATGTAAGGCTCCAGCCCCTCGGCGCCGCCTTCCGAGCCGTAGCCGCTATCCTTGATGCCGCCGAAGGGTGTCTCGGTGAGCGCCAGGCCGTGATGGTTGATGCCGATCATGCCGGATTCGATGGCCGCACCCAGCGCCGTGGCGGTGGCGTTGCTGCGGGTGAAGGCATAGGCGGCGAGGCCATAGGGCAGACGGTTGGATTCGGCGATGGCATCCTCGAAGGTGGCGAAAGGCAGCACCAGCGCGAGCGGGCCGAAGGGTTCCTCATGCAGCACACGGGCCTCGGCCGGGATATCCGCGAGCACGGTTGGCTGGAAGAAATAGCCCTTATTGCCGGCGCGGCTGCCGCCGGTACGTAAGCTGGCGCCCTTGCTCACCGCATCCGCGACGAAGGCTTCCATGGCGGCGACGCGGCGCGGATTGGCGAGCGGACCCATCGTCGTGCCATCGGCCAGACCGTCGCCGAGTTTAAGAGCCTCCGCCTTGGCGATGAATTTTTCCAGGAAGGGCTCGTATACGCCTTCCTGGACAAGGAAGCGCGTGGGAGCGATGCAGACCTGCCCGGCGTTGCGGAATTTATTGGCGGCCAGCACGTTCACCGCCGCATCGAGATCGGCATCGTTGAACACCAGCGCCGGGGCGTGGCCGCCGAGCTCCATGGTCGCGCGCTTCATATGTGCGCCGGCCAGCGCGGCGAGGTGCTTGCCCACCACGGTCGAGCCGGTGAAGGAGATTTTCTTCACGACCGGATGCGGGATGAGATATTCGGAAATTTCCGCAGGCACGCCGAAGACGAGCTGCACGACGCCGGGCGGGATGCCGGCATCGGCATAGGCCCGCACCAGCTCGGCGCAACTTGCCGGGGTTTCCTCTGGACCCTTGAGGATGAAGGCGCAGCCGGCGGCGAGGGCGGCTGAGATTTTACGCACGGCCTGACTCATGGGGAAGTTCCACGGCGTGAATCCGGCGACGACGCCGACCGGTTCGCGCAGCGAAAGCTGATAGATACCAGGGTGGCGCGCGGGGATGACACGGCCATAGGCGCGCCTGCCCTCCTCGGCGAACCACTCGATCACATCGGCGGAGCCGGCAACCTCGGCGCGCGCCTCGGCCAGCGGCTTGCCCTGCTCCATGGTAAGGATGCGGGCGATGGTTTCGGCGCGGCTGCGCAATATATCAGCCGCCTTGCGGAGCAGCTTGCTGCGCTCATAGGCGGACATGGCGCGCCAGACGGCAAAGCCCTTCGCGGCGTGGTCCAGCGCCTCATCGAGATCTTCCGTCGCGGCATGGGCAAGTTTGCCGATAACCTCCTCCGTGGCGGGGTTGACGATGGCTATGGTGCGGCTGCCGGTCGCGGCACGCCACTGGCCGCCTATGTGCAGCAAAACATCCTGGTACATGGGAATCCTCTTGGAAATGATTTGAAAAAAAGCGGGCCTTACGGCCCGCAATTCACGCAAGACTTCGGGCGCGGATTATTGAAAACCCGCGGCTTTTCAGGTCTCTTTGATCAGCTTGCGGATGATCTCGAGCATCTGCGTGAGTTCATCCGGCGTGGCGACGAAAGGTGGCGCCAGCACGATGGAGTCACCCGCCGCGCGCAGCACCAGCCCGGCTTCGAACGCCTTGCGCAGGAGTGCAAAACCGCGCGCGCCGGGCTTGCCTTTGGGGGCGATCTCGATGGCGCCGAGCAGGCCGAAGCCACGCGTATCGACGACACCATCCATACCCTTGAACGCGCCGACCTGTTCGAGGAAGGCGGGGGCAAGCGCGCGGACCCGGGCGAAGATGTCTTCATCGCGGAAAATTTTCAGAGTCGCCAGAGCGGCGGCGCAGGCCACGGGATGCGCCGAATAGGTGTAGCCATGGTAAAATTCGACATTATCCTCAGGGGCGGCATCCAGAATGGTCTGCTGAATATCCTCGCGCACCGCCACGGCGGCCATGGGGATGACGCCGTTGGTGAGCGCCTTGGCCAGGGTCATGATGTCCGGGGTGACATCGAATGTATCCGCCGCGAAGGCTTGGCCGGTGCGGCCGAAGCCGGTGATAACCTCATCGAAAATGAGCAGGATGCCGTGCTTCGTGCATATCTCGCGCAGGCGCTTCAAATAGCCTTTCGGCGGCACCAGAATTCCGGTGGAGCCGGCAATGGGCTCAACGATGCAGGCGGCGATGGTGTCGGCGCCATGCAGGTTGACGAAGCGCTCCAGGTCGTCGGCCAGCTCGGCGCCATGGGTGCCCTCGCCCATCTCGAAGAAGTTTTCCTTGATATGGGTATGGCGCAGATGCGCGACGCCGGGCAGGCCGACGCCGAAGGCCTTGCGGTTATTGACCATGCCGCCAACCGACCAGCCGCCGAAATTCACGCCGTGATAGCCGCGCTCGCGGCCGATGAAGCGCATGCGGGACCCCTCGCCACGGGCCCGGTGGTATTGCAGGGCAACCTTGAGCGCGGTCTCCACGGCCTCCGAACCGCCGCCCGCGAACATCACGCGGTTGAGGCCGGTGGGGAGCATCTGCGATAGTTCGTGGGCGAGACGGAAGGCGGTGGGCACGCCGTATTGGAAGGGCGGGGCATAGTCCAGCTCCTCCATCTGACGGGTCACCGCTTCGCGGATTTCGCGGCGGCCATGGCCGAGCGGGATGCAGTACAGGCCGGAGGAGCCATCCAGCAGTTTATCGCCGCGCGTGTTATAATAATAAACACCTTCGGCGCGGGCGATGATGCGCGGCTGCTCCATGAACTGGCGGTTGGCGGTGAAGGGCATCCATTGATGGACCAGAGGATCGTTGCTCGCGGGCGGGCTTGGACGGGTTGCGGCGCTCATTGTTGCACTCCTTAAGACGGCATCAGCTTACTATTTTAAACAATTTTATCCAGAACTTTCTGCATTCTTGGCTATGCGGCGGCGTCATGGCGGCCATAGTTGAAAATATTCAACACTTACCCGCTGCTTTATTTACCGCGCCATACCGTTTAGCATCCGTAAAGAAAGCGCCGGATATAACCGGCCCCGGCCACGGCAGTGTTTTTGATAATAGGTCCAAATTGTCTGAAATTTTCAAACGCGTAGCGGCCTGCACGGTGCCGCTGGGGTTGCCTCGGGCAGTGCGGAGGAAATACGGGTAATGAACACGCATTTCATAAAACCGTACCAGGGGTTGTGCAGCCCCGAAACGGCGGCGCGCATGGTACGCGAGGGGCGTGTGCTTATCCTCGCCGGGACGGAGAAAGACCTGGCGGCAATGCCGGAGGGCGACTGGATTGGCGGCACATGCGGGCATTTCGTTACCCCGCAAGGCGGCGTGCCCGCCGGGGGCGAGGTTTTCTACGCCGATTTCACAGGATTGGCGGCGCATGCCTGCTGGCGCAGCTTCAGCGCGGCGAATATCCATGAGCTAGCCCGGCATTACCCTGCAAACGGCTTCGCCATTATCATCCTGCCTGGCTGCAGCCGGCTGCTCGGCGCTGTGGCGGGGCGGATCATGGAATATGACGGGTTGTACAATGTCCCGTTGATGGGCTGGGTGAGCGCCGTGGACATTGCAGCGCTCCCGGGGCTGATGCCGAGGGTTTTCGCCGGCGGGCCGCAACCCCGGGATGACCGCGCCGCGGTGCTCTATGTCACCCTGCCGGAGCAGTATTTCGCGCAACTGAATATCGCCAACCTGTTCAGCCCCGGCACCGGGCCGGAGATCCGCTTTCTCGATCCCGGCCAGCGCATCGCGGGTGACAGCATGATCGGCGGGGTGCCCGACAATCTGGCGCGCTACCGGGCAGCGCGCGGCATCGACCCCAGGCTGCCGCTGGTGGCCGACCATGAAGGGGCGCTGCTCAATGTCGCCATCGTCTCGGCCGATACTGTGAGCGGGGAAATGCTGTTTCTCTCACCCGTTTCCACCAGCTTGACCTACCGCTTTGCCGCAGAGGTGCTCGATTACGAAGCGGAATTCACCCGCGCCACGGCGGAGGTTGAGGCCGCCCAGGCGGCGCATACCTGTATATGCGCCCTGCATTATGAATATGCCGGACTGGCCCGCGCCCCGGAAGCGGCCCATGACATAACCGCCCCCGTGACCTTCGGGCAGATTGCCTATACCGTGCTGAACCAGACGCTCGCCTGCCTGATCATCGGCCGTAACGAGGACGAGCCGCAGGAGATGGCGCCGTGAGGGATGACATAGGGTATAAAGTTCTCACGGCGGCGCAGTTCGCGGCGTTGCAAGCGGGGAGCTTCACCGGGGCGCCGATCGATGAGGCGGATGGCTATATCCATCTTTCCACCGCGGCACAGCTCACCGAGACCGTGCTGAAGCATTTCGCCGGGCAAAACGGGCTCATCATCGCGGCGGTCGGCCTTGCGGCGCTGGGCGATGCGCTGCGCTGGGAGGTTTCGCGCGGCGGGCAGATGTTTCCGCATCTGTACGGCCGGCTGACCATGGCGGCGGTACGGGCACATGGCGAGCTGTGCTGGAATGACGGCGCGGTGGTGCTGCCAGGGGATAGTGGAGACGTCTAGTATTTTTTAGAATATTTGTTATTTGTAAATAATCTTAATAAAAAACCTTAACAAAAGTGTAAAATTTCGTCGCGTTAGCTGGCGTCGTAATGTAACATTGTGTATCATGTGCAAATGAGAAGCGTTGGCATTTTTGGCGGTCTGTTTTTGCATACCAACTGGCGAAGTTCCGGCACATGGCTGTGGCAGCAACTGCGCGAGGCGGGTCACATGGCCTTCTATGAGCCCTTGCATGAAGCGCTGCCGCGCATGAACCTGGATGAGATGCGCGGCGTCTCGCCACTCACCTGGCAATCGCGCCATGGCACCACTCCGGCACCGTATTTCACCGAATATGAGCCGTTACTGCGGCCAAGCGGCGCGGGCGTGCAACTGGCGGAGCAGCGCTTCGCCTTCCACAATTTCTTCATGAGTGCCACAGCGCGGGATGATGCGCTTTCCGCCTATTTCGCGCTACTGGCCACGCAGGCCCATCGCCACGGTAAAATACCGGTATTCAAATGTACCCGCAGCCAGGGGCGTCTGCCCTGGTTCCGGGCGCAGTTTCCGCAAATGCGCCATATTGCGCTGATACGCCAGCCTTGGACGCAGTTCCGATCCGCCTGGAGATGCCATGCACAGGACGGCAACAAGTATTTTCTGGCAGCCCCATTCCTTGTCCTGGAATCCAATCCGGCCCATCCGGATGTTTCCGCTTTAGCGCGGCGCTTTGGGCTGCCTCTGGGCTGGGGCCGCGCTCTGCCGCTGGCGGCGCGGCTGAAAGCATGGAAACTGGCGGTGACGCTGCTCGATGCCGGAACGCTGTACAAGGCGCATGTTTCGCTCTGGCTGCTCAATACGCTGGCGGCCTGCGGCGCGGCCGATACCGTACTCGACGGCGATGCTCCGCCGGCGGAACTGGCCCGCGCCTGCGGAATTACCCGGGGATGGAGCGTGCGTCCGGCATTCACTCCGCCTCCCCGCTGGCCGGAGCTGACGCCACAGGCATTACGGTTCATTCACGAATCGGCATTGCAGACGCTTGGCTCTCGCATCAATCCTGCTCTGAGGCCAAAGCTCCATGCCTGGCTCAGTGAGGCCGAGGAGGTCGCCGCCCGGGATTTATTTGCACCCGCGCCAACGAACCGGATGCTTGAAGCCTAAGCGGTTGCGCACCTTCTAATTATTGGCATATTCCATTACATCCGGGCTTTTTAACGGAATATCCGATGACTCCTTTACCAACGCCGCAGCAATTGCGCTATCTCGTCACATTAGCTGAGACGGGGCATTTTTCGCGTGCCGCCTCGGCCTGCGCGGTGTCGCAATCCACGTTATCAGCCGGCATACTGGCGCTGGAGCGCCAGCTCGATGCACATATCCTCGACCGCTCAGCTTCTAAACACGCGGTTTTCACGCCGCTCGGGCTGGAGCTTGTGGGCAAGGCTCGCCTGGCCCTGGCAGCGCTGACAGCGGTGGCCGAGGCGGCGGATTCGGCGCGCGCGCCGATGTCCGGGCCCTTGCGCCTGGGCATCATCCCCACAATGGGGCCATTTTTATTGCCGAAACTCATGCCGGCTTTGCGCGCGGGGTTTCCGGCGCTTAAATTATTTCTGCGCGAGGACCAGACGGAGCGACTGCTGGAACAGCTCGAAGACGGGCATCTCGATATACTGCTCCTGGCCGAACCCTGCGCCTGCGGCGGTGCCGAAACCTTTGCCCTCGCGCAAGATGAATTCATTGCCGCTTTACCGCCGGGGCATGTGCTGGCAGCACGCGAGCGGGTGGCGGTGGCGGACCTTGTGGCCGAGTCGTTCCTGCTGCTGGAGGATGGGCATTGCCTGCGCGACCAGGTGCTCGCGGTCTGCGGCAATATGGCCGGACGAGAGCAGCGCTTCGCGGCGACCTCGCTGCATACGCTGATCCAGATGGTCGCGGGCGGGCTGGGCGTGACGCTGCTACCGAAACTGGCGGTCGATGCCGGGCTGGCGAATGGCACGGGGGTTGAACTGCGCCGGTTGGAAGGTGCTGGCGGCTGGCGCACGCTGGCGCTGGCGTGGCGGCAAGGCAGCCCACGCGGGACGGAATACCGGGCACTGGCGCCGGTGATCATCCAGGCCTGTGGCTAGTGAAAAGAATTGTAAGCGCTTGTAACGTTACGAACTGACGCCTACGCCGGACGCGCGGGGAGCATCGCCATCAGGCGGCGGCGTGCCTGTTATACGGCTACATGCAGGAGGCCGCGAACGAGCCCAAATATATCACCGCCGTGGAAGCGCTGGTGTTTATTCTGGGCGATGAGTTCAAACTGGTCCCCGAGCAGCTTTCAGGCACGGCCGCCATCGAGAGGCTGGCTGACCGGCTTAAGTCGAACTAGGTTGGGGTGAAAAAGCCGAGGTAAAAAAGCCGTGTTTTCACCCCGGCCTGGTGCCGCAATGGTTCATCGCGGCACGGGAAGACTTACTTCTTGCCCTTATCCCCGGCAGCCGAGGGCTGCAGATTGGGGATTGGTGATTTGGCTTTGAGCTTTTCAGCCTCGGTCTTCTTCGGCTTCTTCGCCTCGCGGTTCGATTTCATCTGACCTTTTGCCATGGCGGTGTTCCATTCGGTTATGTGGGCGGCGCCATGTTAGCACGGATTTCAGGCTGCCCCAGCGGTAAAGCCGGCGCGCCAGGGCGCTATGAACGATTTCATACGATTTTGTTCAAATCATGATTTTCGCCCGCATGGATTTTCCACCCTCACATGTATGTTCTGTCGCGGCCTGCGCCGTGGCAATGCAGATGGAGTTTGCCAGGAATTCAAATCGCCCCAAGACAGAACCGCGAATAATGGTCAGCAGAGTCCGCATTCGGCCACTTCGGTGGCCAATAGCAGCGGGGCGATGGGCGGGGGTTCGCATTCGCCGGGGAGCGTCCCATCATTGCCTGTGCCCCTCCCGCGTCACTCTTGAACCGAGGAGGCAGCGTTAAGGCGGAATTTAACGGTGAGATGGAAGCGGATGCAAAAAAGCCCGGCAGTGCCGGGCTTTTTTGTGACTACCCTTGGCGTTCCAGCATCAGCTGTTTGATCTTGCCGATGGCTTTGGCCGGATTGAGACCTTTCGGACAGGTCTGGGTGCAGTTCATGATGGTGTGGCAGCGATACAGCTTGAAGGGATCTTCCAGCGCATCGAGCCGCTTGCCGGTGGCTTCATCGCGGGAATCGGCGATCCAGCGATAGGCTTGAAGCAGCACGGCCGGGCCGAGATAGCGGTCCCCATTCCACCAATAGCTCGGGCAGGCCGTGGAGCAGCAGAAGCACAGAATGCACTCCCATAGCCCGTCGATCTCGGCGCGCTCTTCCTTGCTCTGCAGGCGCTCGGCATCCGGCGGCGGCGCGGAATCGGCCTGCAGCCAGGGCTCGATGGAGCGAAGCTGGGCGTAAGGCTGGTTGAGGTCGGGCACCAGGTCCTTCACCACCGGCATATGCGGCAGCGGGGTGATTTTCACGGCGCCCTTTACCTCGTCGATCGGTTTCAGGCAGGCCAGCGTGTTGGTGCCGTCAATATTCATCGCGCAGGAGCCGCAGATGCCCTCGCGGCAGGAGCGGCGAAAGGTCAGCGAGGCGTCGATCTCGTTCTTGATCTTGATGATCGCGTCGAGCACCATCGGGCCGCATTTATCGAGATCGACCTCGTAAGTGTCCATCACCGGGTTTTTCCCGTCATCCGGGTTCCATCGATAAACCTTGAACTCCTTGATGCGCGTGGCACCGCTGGCCTTGTAGGTCTTGCCCTCGCCGATTTTCGAATTCGCAGGAAGCGTAAATTCAGCCATGTTTCTGCTCCTTCCTCAGTACACGCGTTTCTTCGGCGGGAATACGGACACCTCGTTGGTGAGGGTCTGCATCTTCACCGGACGGTAGGTGAGGTCCACCTTGCCGTTCTCATCACACAAAGCGACGGTGTGCTTCATCCAGTTGGCGTCGTCGCGATCCGGGAAATCGTCATGCGCCTGGGCGCCGCGGCTTTCCGTGCGGGCTTCGGCGCCGATCATGGTGCACATCGCATTGCCCATGAGATTGTCTAGTTCCAGCGCCTCCATGAGGTCGGAATTCCAGATCAGCGAACGGTCGGACACTTTCATATCCGCGAGGCCGCCCCAGAGTTTTTCCATCTTCGCCACACCCTCGGTGAGGGATTTGGAGTTGCGGAACACCGCGGCATGGCCCTGCATGGTCCGCTGCAGCGTATCGCGCAGTTCGGCGACCGTGGAGCCGCCCTTGGCGTGGCGTGTTTTGTCGAAACGGCCAAGCGAGGCCTCGCCGGCGCCGGCGGGCAGCGGCGCCTGGGTGGAGCCCGGCTTGATGAGCGAGGCGGCGCGGTGGGCGGCGGCGCGGCCGAATACCACGAGGTCAAGCAGCGAGTTGGTGCCAAGGCGGTTGGCGCCGTGCACGGACACGCAGGCAGCCTCGCCCACGGCCATCAGCCCGGGCACCACGGCATCCGGATTCTCAGCCGTGGGGCGCAGCACTTCGGCATGGTAGTTCGTGGGGATGCCGCCCATGTTGTAATGCACGGTCGGCAGCACGGGGATGGCTTCCTTGGTCACATCTATTCCGGCGAAGACGCGCGCGGTTTCCGAGATACCCGGCAGGCGCTCGTGCAGGATGTCAGCGCCGAGATGCTCCAGATGCAGCAGAATATGGTCCTTGTTCTTGCCGACGCCCCTGCCCTCGTTGATCTCGATGGTCATCGAGCGGGACACGACATCGCGCGAGGCCAGATCCTTGGCCGTGGGCGCGTAACGCTCCATGAAGCGCTCGCCCTCGGCATTGGTGAGGTAGCCGCCTTCGCCGCGCGCCCCCTCGGTGATGAGGCAGCCGGCGGGGAAGATGCCGGTGGGGTGGAACTGGACGAATTCCATGTCCTGCACGGGCAGGCCGGCGCGGATGACCATGCCACCACCATCGCCGGTGCAGGTATGGGCGGAGGTGCAGCTCAGATAGGCGCGGCCGTAGCCTCCTGTTGCCAGTACCACGGTCTGGGCCCGGAAGCGGTGCATGGTGCCTGTCTCTAAGTTCCAGGCCATCACGCCACGGCAGGCGCCTTCCTCATCCATGATGAGATCGAGGGCGAAATATTCAACGAAGAACTCGACCTCATGCTTGAGGCTCTGCTGATACAGCGTGTGCAGCATGGCGTGGCCGGTGCGGTCGGCGGCGGCGCAGGCCCGCATGGCCGGCTCCTTGCCGTAATCCTTCATATGGCCGCCGAACGGGCGCTGGTAGATCTTGCCATCCTCGGTGCGCGAGAAGGGCATGCCGTAATGTTCCAGCTCGCGGATCGCGGGCACGGCCTCGCGGCACATGTATTCGATGGCATCCTGGTCGCCCAGCCAGTCCGACCCCTTGACGGTATCGTACATGTGCCAGCGCCAATCATCCTCGCCCATATTGCCCAGGGCCGCGGAAATACCGCCCTGCGCCGCCACGGTGTGGCTGCGGGTGGGGAAAACCTTGGTCACACAGGCGGTTTTGAGACCGGCCGCACCCATGCCGAGCGTGGTGCGCAGGCCTGAGCCGCCCGCGCCGACGACGACGACATCGTAGGTATGGTCGATGACATTATAGGCGCCGGATGAGAATTTGGGCATCGCGTTCATGTGCGCAGGATTCCGTTACGAGAAAGCGAGTTTAAGGACGGAGATAAGGCAGGCCAGCGCCAACAGCGCGATGCCAGCCTTGACTACGAGCAGAACGGTGATGCGGATCACGTCGGTGCGGACATAATCCTCGATCACCACCTGCATGCCCATGTCGAGATGATAGAACAGTGCCGCGATGAGGGCTATGTACAGCACCGTGTTCCAGGGCTCGGCCATATAGGCCACCATGGCAGCGTGGTCGGCACCTTTGAGCACCAGCACGGAGACCACGAAATACAGCACCAGCGGCAGCAGCGCCACGGAGGTTAGGCGCTCGGCCCACCAATGCGCGGATCCGGTTTTGGCGGCGCCTAAGCCACGGGCGCGGCCGAGCGAGGAGCGGCGGATGTTGATGGACGGCGCGGGGTTGTGCTTGCTCATGATGTTCACCCGACCAGGAAAGCGATGGCCCAGAAGGCCAATGTGAGAATAATGGTGACGGCAAACACCAGCATGCCGGAGCGGTGCATGGTGGGCAGCTCATATCCCTTGCCAGCATCCCAGGCCAAGTGCCTGATACCATTGCAAAAGTGATAAAAGAGGGCCAGGGTGAAGCCGAACAGGATCAGGAGGCCGAACCATGAGCCCAGGATCGCCTGGATGACCGAGAAGGCGGATTCACCGGATGCTGCACAGACCAGCCAGGCCGTGAAGAGGAGCGTGCCCGCGCCCAGCGCGACGCCGGTGATGCGGTGCATGATGGATGTCAGCGATGACATCTGAAGCCGGTAGTCGAAGGGAAGCATGAACGGGGAGATGGGCCGGCGGACCAGCCTGCCCTCGGAATTGCGCCCCACCATCAGGGCTTCGCGGACATCCTTCATCGGAAACCTTTCAATATGCCGTTTAAGCAATTTTGTGCAGGTGCGTTAGTCCCTGGGCCAGGGGCCGTCAACGCTCGGCGGCGAATGGGTGGGTTTCGGTGCCAGCAGGCGCAGCAGACTGACCCGGCGGGAGGCGGAATCCTCCAGCTCCAGGCTGGTCGGGACCTCGATTTCCGCAATCCGTTCAAAGCCTTCACGCGGGGCGTAGCGGCGGCCGGGATCGGCGATGATAACCGGAATATGGGTCGCGCAGCGGGCCAGCCAGGGCAGGATATGCCGGGTCATCGGCGCCTCGTAACATACGTCGCCACAGAGAATCACATCCCAGCGGCATTCCGCCCCCACGATATCGCCAAGATAGGGCTGAATGGCGAGATGATTGGCGCGGGCGTTGAGCCGCATGGCCACCACGGCGAGCGGGTCGATCTCGGCGGCTTCCACGGAACTCGCTCCGGCGCGGGCGCAGGCAAGCGCCGCGATACCGCCGCCGGCGGCGAAATCGAGCACAGACTTGCCCCGTACAAGTTCTGGATGGGCGGCAATATAATGCGCCAGCGCCTCACCGCCCGGCCAGGCGAAGGCCCAGAAGGGCGGCGCCATGTCATGCTGTTCGAGAAAGCTTTCGGTGGCGAGCCAGAGCGGCGTCAGCTCCGTGGCGAGATGAAGCAGAAGCCCCGGTTGCAGGACCGAGGCGCTGAGCATGGTATGATCGAGGATGAAGGCTTCCGCACGGTCAGGTGGAGCGGGCGGGAGCTGGCCCAGGCGCGCGGGTTCAGGCGAGCTGGCGGAATTTCTTGGCCGTATTACCGTAAGGGTCGACCGATAGCTGATGCGTGTCGGACAGTTCGGCCAGCAGCCGCTCAACTCCCATTCTCTCATTCGATACATAGGCCCATCGCGCCGCAACCGGCCATAAAACCAGGGTCGCCTGCATCAGCAGGGCGAACAGGGCGGCAACGGGATGGCCATCCGCGAAAAGAGACACGCAGGGAAATATCTTTCCCAATTTCAACGTATTCATGGATATGTCCTCTACGATGAAAATATCATGTACACAGCTTAACCCGCCGTCAAGGAATATTGTCGAATAAATTTATCGTGAAGAATCATGTGTTTCCAGGCCGAAACCCAAAAAAACGCACCGGAAAGGCCACGCGTCTCATAATCTGGACGGATTATCGCCTGTTTCACGTCCTCGTGACATTAAGTTTTATAAACAGACAATTGAAATTAAATGATAAACCACAATCAAAAATTCACGAAGCCCGGACGCCAAACAGACGCAGCAGAAATGTCACTAATTCAAATGAAATCAAGGATATGAAAAAGTAAGGAAAAAATTTTCATCGAAAGCAGAGCCAGGACAGGTGAAAAAGCGGCTTGAAGGCATCGCCGGCCTCAACAGAGGTGTTCGAGCACCGCAACAACGTGGGGGGCGCGCTTTTCCTGAAGAATGGGCGCATGCAGCGCGGCAAGCTGGTCCAGCAAGGCCTGCTTCTGCCCTTCCCGTTGCAGGCGTTGCGCCGCACGTACAGCCGCCGGCCAGAACACCAGGCTGATCTGCATGAAAAACAAAAGCAGGGCGAAGCCATTGCGGCCTGCCAGCCTCGCGCCCTCCCAGGGCCGCATGATCATGTTGCCGTTCATTGGTTCACTCTCCCCGGCTCAGAAATCTGCGCACAACGCATAGCGGAAAGATGAGACAAATTCTATCTGAGGTTCAACCGAAAACAGCCCGTGAGACGGCCTTCGCCGGTCACATTTGCGTTATCATAGTATGCACACAAAGTATCTGGTACCCTGGATATTCCTGGTACTTGCCGCCTCCAACCTCACTCCGGTGTGGCGGGGTTCGCCGCCAGCACCGCCTCCAGCGCCGCCACGCGCAGCTCCAGCGCCTCGGCTTGCGATTTCGCGCGGCGGGCGAGTTCCGCCATCGCCTCGAAATCCTCGCGCTTCACCAGGTCGAGCCGGCGCATCGCCTCCTCCACCCGGGCGCGGGTCATGGCGGCCACCTCCTCGCGCAATCCGGCGAGCACGGAAATGGCACCTCCGGCGACGCCGGCAAGGTCATCGAAGAATTTCGGGCGATCTGGACGGTCAAACATGGGGATGGGCCTTCTCTGCGGTGGTACAAGTCCATATAACGCGGCCTATGATACTGGTCACGGGTGGCGCTGGGTTTATCGGGTCCAATCTGCATGCTGCCCTCATGGCCGCGGGGCGGGAGACCATCATCTGTGACTGGCTTGGCCAGGAGGGGCAGAAATGGCGTAATTTCCTGCACCACCCACCAACCGCGATCATCGCGCCCGAGGCGCTGGATGAGTTTCTGGGCAGGGATGTCAAAATCACCGCCATCGTGCATCTCGGCGCGATTTCCGAAACCACGGCGCGCGACGGCGACCTCGTCTGGCACAGCAATGTCACCCTGAGCCAGAAGCTCTGGCACTGGTGCGCCGCGCGCCGCGTGCGATTCATTTACGCATCCTCCGCCGCCACCTATGGCAATGGCGAATCGGGGTTCGACGATGACATGTCGCTGACGGCGCTGCGCCGGCTCACACCGCTCAACCTGTATGGCTGGAGCAAGCATGCGTTCGACCTGTGGGTGGCGGGGCAGCTGGCCGCGCGGGCCGAGACACCGCCTTGCTGGGCCGGGGTGAAATTCTTCAATGTCTATGGCCCGAATGAATACCACAAGGGCAAGATGATTTCCGTGGTGAAGGTGAAGCAGGATGAGTTCCACGCCGGTGGCCCGGTGAGGCTCTTCAAATCGGACCGCGCGGATATCGCCGATGGCGCGCAGAAACGCGATTTCATCCATGTCGATGACGTGGTGATGGCGCTGCGCTTTCTGCTCGACGCGCCGGAACTCGCGGGCATCTACAATCTCGGCACCGGGGTGGCGCGCTCCTATGCGGATCTGGCACGCGCGGTGTGCGCCGCCAATGGCGCAGAGCCGCGAATCGAATATATCGACATGCCGGAAGCCTTGCGCGGACAGTATCAGTCTTATACCGAGGCGCGCATGGACAGGCTCCATGCTCTCGGTTTCGAGCACCAGTGTCTCACGCTGGAGCAGGGCGTCAGCGCCTACATCAAAAACTACCTGCTGCAGGCGGACCCTTACCGATGAGCCCGATCATTCTCCCCGTATTTCCGCGCGGCTTCCATATCGGACCGCTTTTCATCCATTATTACGCGTTGGCCTACATGCTCGGCCTGCTGGCCGGCTGGCAGCTGATGCGTCGCCTGGTGCAGCGCGCGCCCGTGGCGTCTACGTTGCTGCATGTCGATGATTTTCTCACCTGGGCCGTGCTGGGCGTAATTCTCGGCGGGCGTACCGGCTATGTGCTGTTCTATCAGCCGGGTTATTTCTTCGCCCATCCGCTCCAGATTCCCGCGGTGTGGGATGGCGGCATGAGCTTCCATGGTGGATTTCTCGGCGTATCGCTGGCCATATTATGGTTTTCCCTGAAACACGGCCTGCACCCGCTGCGCTTTGCCGATCGTATCTCGGTCGCGGTGCCGATCGGGCTGTTCCTCGGGCGCTGCGCCAATTTCATCAATGGCGAGTTGTGGGGCCGCCCCGCCCCGCCTGGTTTTCCTCTGGCGATGATCTATCCGGGAGACCCCTCGCAGTTGCCGCGTTTTCCCTCCGAGCTGATCGAGGCGTCGCTGGAAGGGGTTCTGCTGTTCGGCGTGATGCTGTTCGCCGCGCGGTTTTACGCCGTGCGGGTACGCAGCGGTCTGCTGACCGGGATTTTCATCGCCGGCTACGCGATCGCGCGCATCACCGCCGAGTGTTTCCGCGAGCCCGATGCGTTTCTCGGCTTTCTGCCCTTCGGCACCACGATGGGGCAGGTATTGTCGGTGCCCATGCTGGTGGCCGGTCTGGGGCTGATTATATACGCCCTGCGGCGGAAGCCGCCTGAAGTCGCGTGACGCGGACGCCGCCTGAGCGGTTCGACCATTTTTTTGCCCGGGCTAACGCCGCCTATTATGCGCACGGCACGTTCACGAGCGATTTTGTTACCGCACCGGAATTGACCCAGGTTTTCGGCGAGTTGCTCGGCGCCTGGGCCAAAGTGGTGTGGCAGATGCTGGGCGCCCCGGCCGACGTGCTGCTGGTGGAAGCCGGCGGTGGGCGCGGTGTGATGATGGCTGATGCGCTGCGGGTATGGGATGCGCCGCGCGTGCATTTCATCGAGACCTCCCCCCGCCTGCGCGCCGCCCAGGCAGAGCGCGTGCCCCAGGCGCAGTGGCATGACAGCATCGATACCTTGCCGGAAGGCCAGGTGATCCTGCTCGCCAACGAATTCCTGGACGCGCTGCCTGTGCGCCAGTTCGTGCGCCGCGCGGCGGGCTGGATGGAGCGCTATGTGCGCGATGGCGCCTATATCGAGCTGCCGGCGGCGGCGGAGCTGCCGGATGATCCGGAGGGTTCCGTGCGCGAGGTGAACGAGGCGGCGCTGGCTTTCTGCCGCGCGTTGGCGGCGCGCGGCGGGGTAGGATTGTTCATCGATTACGGGCCGATGCAATCAGCCCCCGGCGAAAGCGTGCAGGCGATCCGGGCGCAGGGCTATGCCGATCCGCTGGCGGAGCCGGGAAGTGCCGATCTGAGCGCGCATGTCGATTTCGCCGCCATCGCGCGTGCCGTGCATTGCCAGGGGCCGGTCAAGCAGAACGCATTTCTCACCGCCCTCGGCCTGTATCAGCGCAGTGACGTGCTGGCGCGGAAACATCCCCATAAGGCGGCGGATCTGAAGCTGGCGGTGCAACGGCTCACGGCGCCCGAGGCGATGGGCAGCCTGTTCAAGGCGCTCGCGGTATGCCCCGCAAGCCTGCCGGTTTTGCCGGGCTTCGCATGAGCATCCATAACAGCCCACTTCTCGCCGCGCCGCACCGATTTTTCACCCGCAATGGCGGGATTTCCCACGGCGCCTATGCCAGCCTCAATTGCAGTTTCGGCAGCGATGACCCCGCCAATGTGCGGGAGAACCGCGCCCGCGTGGCCCAGGCAATGGGGGTGGAGGCGCGGCTCCTGCTGGGCTGCAAGCAGGTGCACGGCATCGATGTGACTACCGTGCGCGCGCCCTGGGCGGAACAGGCCGGCCCGGTGGCGGATGCGCTGGTGAGCGATGTGCCGGGGCTGGCGCTCGGCGTGATCACCGCCGATTGCGCGCCTGTGCTGCTTTATGGCGCCAGCGCGGCGGGAGGCGTGGCCGGTGCCGCCCATGCCGGCTGGCGCGGTGCCGTGGCCGGCATACTGGAAGCGACGCTGGCGGCGATGCGCGCGCTGGGGGCTGCGGATATATATGCTGTCATCGGCCCCTGCATCCAGCAGGCCAGTTACGAGGTGGGCGCCGATATGCGTGATGCCGTGCTGGCCGGCGGCCATGATGCGGCACGGTTTTTCAATGCCGGGCGGCCGGGGCATTGGTGGTTCGACCTGCCCGGATACTGCCTGGCGAGGCTCGAAAGCGCGGGGGCCAGGGCTGAGTCGCTTGGCTTGGATACCTGCGCGAATGAAGACGAATTTTTCTCGCATCGGCGGCGCAGCCTGCGCCGCGAAACAGCATTGGGGCATCAGATTTCGGTGATACGGTCTTGAGAAAACTGCTCCTCCTCCTGCCGCTCACCCTGGCCGCCTGCGGTACCTTGCCGGAGCCGTTCTATGGCAATCCCGGCAGCCCGGAAGCCGCACTTCTGGCTGAGCCCCCTGCCCCGGTGCTGATGGTGCCAACCCCCCGCACGGCGCTGCTCGGGGACGAGGCGGCGGCGCTTTATGCCAAGGATCTGGCGGCACAACTCGCCGGATTTGACGTGCCGAGCGTGGCCGGGCCGCCCGCCAAGGGGGAATGGCAGATCGGTATCTCGGCCAGCCTCAGCGGCGATATGGTGCTGCCCGCTTATGTCATCACCGGTCCTGACGGCAAGATATATGGCCATCAGCCAGGTGCCCCCGTGGCGGCGGCGGGATGGTCCAACGGCGATGCCGCCACGCTGGCGGCGGCGGCGCATGACGATGCGGCGGGCCTGTCCCGGCTGATGACGGTGATCAACGCGCAGGTCCAGCAGACCAATCCGCACTCACTGGAAAACCGCGCGCCGCGGGTGTTCGTCGGCGCCGTAACAGGCGCACCGGGCGATGGCGATGTATCCCTGCCGCTGAACCTGTCACGCGATCTGCCGGGGCCGGACATGCAGGTGGTGAAAAACGCCAACCAGGCGGATTTCACCGTGACGGCGACGATCAAGACCTCCCCGGCGCCGCAGGGGCAGATTCAGGTGGAGCTGGACTGGTTCGTGCATGACCGTAACGGCCGTGTCGCGGGTCAGGTGACGCAGATCCATGAGCTCTCCCCCACGGATATCGACCCGTATTGGGGCGATGTGGCGGCGGCGGCGGCAACCGAGGCGGCGCAGGGCATCGCTACCGTGGTGCGTAACGAGATTTTGAAAAAAACCGCGACGCCGCCGGCCGCACCGGCGCAGCCGGTGCCGGGCTAGATTTCCAGCAGGGTTCTGGCCGCCGCCCACCAGTCCACTGTCACCTCCGCCGCCGGAGAAGCCGGCGCCAGGCGCGCGGCCTGGCCGGACCAGACCTGCATATGAGCGAGATTATCGTCGCGCATGGCGGCATCGCGCATCGGCTGCGTCAGCCCGCGCTGCACCGGGTAGGGCGCGGGAGGCGGCGCGGCGACGACGGCGGCGGCGCGTAGGTATGGGGTGATGAGGCTGCGGCCGGCACGGCCCGAAAACGCGCGCGTCAGCTGCGTGTCCTCGGGGTTGGCCTCGGCCAGCGCGGCGGCCCAGGCGGGGGCGATGGCGGCTTCCGGCGTGCGCAGATAACCCGTGCCTATCTGCACCGCCGCGGCCCCCAGCAGCAAAGCGGCGGCGATGGTGCGGCCATCGGCAATGCCGCCCGCGGCGATGATGGGGATATTCACGGCATCGGCCACCGCCGGGAGCAGCGCGAACAGGCCGATGGCCGCGCGCTCGGCAGCGGCCGCGTCAAACGCGCCACGATGCCCGCCGGCTTCCGCCCCCTGGGCGATGATGGCATCGGCCCCGCCCGCCATGGCGGCGCGGGCCTCAGCCACGGTGGTGACGGTGGCGAAATATTTGATCCCCGCCGCTTTCATGCGGGCCACGAGCGCGGCGGGGAAAACGCCCATGATGGAGGAAATGATAGCCGGGCGGGCAGCCAGCGCGGCCTCGAACTGGCCGGCGAAATCAGGCGTGGTGGTGTTGGCGGCCGCAAGCGGCACTTCGGGTCCGAAATTTTTCAGGAAGCGCCGAAGCGCCGCCTCATTGGCCGCATCGCGCAAGGGCGGCGGGTGGGGCAGCCAGAGATTGATCTGCAACGCACCATGGCTCTGACCACGGAATTCCTCGATCCATCTGGCGATTCCCTCAGGCTGCATGAGCAGCGCCCCGCACGCGCCGAGCCCGCCGGCATTGGCCACGGCGGCGGCGAGCCCGGGCGGGCAGGCTCCGGCCATGGGGGCGAGCAGAATGGGCAGGCGCAGGCCGTAGGTCTGGCAGAAGGCCTCGGCGCGGGTAAGGGCTGGGTGGGACATGGGCGGCGGCTACTCCCGGCGCAACATTGTCGCGTTGAAAAACTCAGCGATCCTGCCTGCCTTGAAAGCAGACCGGAGCGCAGCCTCGTCGTAATCCTCCCGCACCCAGTCAAGAAATGGTTTTTTACCCTCGGCGGCAAGCTGGTACAGCCGGAAAAACGCGTCCAGAATCCCCGTGCTGGATTGCCGGATATGTCCGAAGCGGAGTGAAAGCTGCGCCAGTGCGTCCTCGGCCGTGCCGCCTTCGAGGAGTAGAAAAAGCCCGGCGGCGAGCCCTGCCCGGTCGGCGCCGGATTTGCAGTGGATCAGCGCCGGGGGCTGCATCCCGGCGTAAATTCCCGCCAGGCGCAAAATGCGGTCCTTATGCGGGGCGCCGCGCGATTCGAAGGCCATGTCGTAAAAATCGAGCCCCAGCGCGCGCGCGGTGTAGCGCGAGAGCGCGGCTGAACCGTATTTCGTCTCGCCACGCAGGTTTATGAGCGTTTTGAGGCCGTATTCGCGGGCCAGGGTGCGCAGCTTTGCCGGGGTGGGCTGGTTGGCGCGGTACAGCACGCCCGGCTTCACCACGGCAAAATTGCTCCAGAACACGCGGAAGAACGCATGGTCGGCGAAGAAGCCGTGCAGCCAGGCGCGGCGGCGGCCGGATTTGGTTGAAAGATCGCCCTGATAGAAGCTGCTCATGGCACCGGCTCGTAGCGCATTTTTGCTCCCGCCCAAACTGTGCTTGAAGGACGCCGCCATGACCCAGCATATTTCGAGCGCCACCCTGATCCTGCGCCTGTGGCGCGAACATATCCGGCATTTTCGCGGACGGCTCGCGCTCATCGTCGTGGCCACGCTGCTGATGTCGGTCTCCACGGCACTTTACCCGGCACTCATTGACTGGGCCTTCACCCTGTTCGTCCGCAAGGATCCGCGCATCCTCTACCAGGTGCCGCTGCTGGCGCTGGTGCTGGCCACCACGCGCGGGCTCTCAATGTATTTCCAGGCTGTGCTGACGCAGGACATGGTGCTGCTGGTCATCCGCCGTCTCCAGAATGCGATGTTCGAGCACCTCACCAACGCCGCGCTGGCGCGGGTCGAGCGCGAGGCGCCGGCCCAGCTCGCGGCGCGTTTCACGACCGATGCCACGGTAATCCGCGAGGCCATGACCCGGGCGGTGACCGCCATCGGCAATGCCACCACCGTGATCGGGCTGGTCGTCACCATGATCGTGATCGACTGGGAGCTGAGCCTGATCGTGGCGGTGGTGTTCCCACTGGCCGGGCTGCCCGTGGAGCGTATCGGCAAGCGCATCCGGCGCGCCTCCAGCGGCATGCAGGAGCGCATGGGCGAGGCCGCCGCCGTGCTGAACGAGAGTTTCGCCCAGGCCCGCACCGTGCGCGCCTACGGGCTGGAAGCCCATGAGCAGGCCCGCGCAGGCACGACCTTCGACCAGCTCTACAACGCGTTGATCCGCATGACGCGCATCCGCGCCCGGCTGGACCCGATGCTGGAGGTGCTGGCAGGAGTCGCCGTAGCGGCGGTAATCGGCTTCGATGGCTGGCGCCATGCCGCGGGCGGCGGCGGCGTCGGTAATTTCATGGGGTTTCTCACCGCCCTGCTGATGGCGGCACAGCCCTTACGCTCGCTCGGCACCATGAATGCCGCGATCCAGGAAGGGCTTGGCGGGCTGGTACGGGTATTTTCCGTAATCGACGAACCCGCCGCCATCGCCGATGCGCCGGGCGCGGTGGCGCTGCCGCCAGGGGCGGGCGAGCTGGTATTCGAGGATGTCGTATTCAGCTACCCCGATGGCCGGCCGGGGCTGCGGGGCTTGAGCTTCACCGCGGCGCCGGGGCGCATGCTGGCGCTGGTCGGCTCCTCGGGTGCCGGAAAATCCACCGCGCTGGCGTTGATCCCGCGCCTGTACACCCCGGCCAGCGGGCGCGTGCTTCTGGATGGCGCGGATATCGCCGCGGTCACTTTAACCAGCCTGCGCAACGCCATCGCCTATGTCGGCCAGGAGGCGCTGCTGTTCGATGATACGATCGGCGCCAATATTCTGCGCGGCCGGCCGGAAGCCACCGAGGCCGAGATGCGGGCGGCGGCGGTGGCGGCGGCGTGCGGGTTCATCGAGGAGATGCCGGAGGGTTTCAACACCCGTGTGGGTGTGAACGGCCAGCGGCTTTCAGGCGGGCAGCGCCAGCGCGTGGCCATTGCCCGGGCGATTTTGCGTAACCCGCGGATACTGCTCCTCGACGAAGCCACCAGCGCCCTGGATACCGAGAGCGAGGCGCTGGTGCAGGCGGCACTTTCGCATCTGCGTCAGGGGCGCACCACCATCGTCGTGGCGCACCGGCTTTCCACCGTGCGCGATGCCGATCTGATCGTGGTGATGGCCGATGGCGTGGCGGTGGAACAGGGCAGCCACGCGGCGCTGCTGGCCGAGGATGGCGCCTTCGCCCGGCTGGTGAAGGCGCAGGCGCTGGCGGCCTGAGCCCCATGCCCTATCGCCTCCTGCTCGTCACCGCCGCCGGGTTTTTATCGGCCGGATCATTCTGGCTGTTCCTGCCGCTGCTTTCGCTGTCGCTGCGCGCCGATGGCGCGAGCGATGCCCTGGTGGGGTTCATGGCCAGCCTGCCCTGGATCGGGCTGCTCGCGGTCTCGGGATTCATTCCGCGTCTCATCCAGCATCTCGGGTTACAGCGCATGGTGCTGGCCGGCATGGTGCTTTCGATCGGCGCGTTCATCGGCTTCGCGCTCACGCGGGATCTGGCGGCATGGGGCGCGCTGGCCCTGCTGCTCGGCATGTCGCTGGGGCTGCGCTGGGCGGGGCTCGATACCTGGATCAATGGCAGCGTGCCGGAACACCTGCGCGGACGGCTGATCGGCGGCTATGAGCTGATCATGAGCGGCTCGATGGCGATGGGGCCGGGGCTGCTGGCATTGCTCGGCAGCGTCGGCGAAACGCCGTTTCTGGCCGCCGCCGCGCTGGTCTGCGGTGCCATCATGCTGCTGCTGAGCGCCGGGCGCGAAGCCGGCGGCATCGCTCAGGCGGCAGAGGCAATCCGCGGGCGGGACGTGCTGCGGGCGGAGGCCGCGAGCTTTATCGGCCTGGCGCTGGTGGGGCTGAGCGAGGCGTGCAATCTCTCGCTGCTGCCGGTCATGGGGCTCGGCCTGGGGGTGAGCCCGCATCTCGCACCTCTGCTGGTGGTGGTGTGCCAGGCCGGCGTCGCCGGCGGCGCGCTTGTCTGCGGCACGCTGGCGGACCGGCTGAACCGGCGGGCGTTGAAAATCGGTGCCGGCATCGTGATGGTTGTTTTACCTCTGGCGGTGCCGGCCGCCATGCGCCATGGCGCAGTGTGGCCCGTGCTGGTGTTCTGGGGCGCGGCGCAAGGCGGCATGTTCACCGTGGCGGTCGTCAAGCTCGGCACGCGGTTTTCCGGCACGGCTCTGGCCAAGGCGATGTCCCTGGCCATGGTGATCTATACGCTGGGTGGCATAGCCGGACCGCCGCTGATGGGCGCGCTGATGAGCCTGGCCGGTCCGGCCGGGCTGGCCTATGGCCTGGCGGCGGTGGCTTTGGCCGGGCTCGCGGTGATCGCGAGGCCAGGACGCTGAAGGGTGGGCTTATGCGTGCAGCGCGCTTTTTCCGATATCCCGCCGGCAGAACCCATCCTCCCAGTCCAGCGTGTCGATGGCCGCGTAAGCGCGGCTCAGCGCCTCGCGCAACGTGGCCCCCACGGCGTTGACCGCGAGAACACGACCGCCATTGGCCAATATGCCGTTCTGTTCGGCGCAGGTGCCGGCATGGAAGATGTTCACGCCCTCGATACGCCCCGCTTCCTCCAGCCCGTAAATCTCGGAGCCCGTGGCATAGGCGCCGGGATAGCCCTTGGCGCACATTACCACCGTGGCGGCACTGCCCGGGCGCCAGTCCAGCTTAATATCGCGCAGTGTGCCATTGGTAGCCGCCTGCAGCGCCGCCAGCAGGTCGGATGCCAGCATCGGTAGCACGGTCTCGCATTCCGGATCGCCGAAGCGGACGTTGAATTCGATCAGCTTTACGCCGTCCTCCCCGACCATCAGCCCGGCGAAGAGAAAGCCGCGAAACGGGGTGCCGCGCCGCGCCATTTCACGCAAAGCGGGGCGGATGACGCGCGCCATGCTTTGCTCCACCACCTCGGGCGTCGCCCAAGGGGGGCTGAAAATCGCGCCCATGCCGCCGGTATTCGGGCCGGTATCGCCCTCACCTACGCGTTTATGGTCGGCCGCGGCACCGAAATAAACCGCCTCCTCGCCATCGCAGAGGGCGAAGACCGAAATCTCCTCGCCCACCAGACATTCCTCGATGACGACCAGCGCCCCGGCGGCGCCGTGGATTTTATCCTCCATGATGGCGGTGACGGCGTCATGCGCCTCGTCGAGCGTGGTGGCGACGACGACGCCCTTGCCGGCGGCCAGGCCATCGGCCTTGATGACGATGGGGGCACCAACGGCCTCGATATATTCATGCGCCTCTTCGGCATGGGTGAAGCTGGCCCAGGCGGCGGTGGGAATATGCGCGCGATCAGCGATTTCCTTGGTGAATTTCTTGCTGCCCTCAAGCGCGGCGGCGGCGGCGCTGGGGCCGCAGCAGGCGATGCCGGCGGCGGCCAGCGCATCGGCAATGCCGGCGACCAGCGGGGCTTCGGGGCCGGGGATCACGAGGTCTATCTTCTGCGCCAGCCCGAAGCTCACGATAGCGGGAATATCGGTGGTGCGGAGATATACGTTTTCAGCCAGCGCGGCGGTGCCGGGATTGCCGGGGGCGACGAAAAGCTTGGTGAGCAGCGGGCTCCGCGCGATGGACCAGGCCAGCGCATGTTCGCGCCCGCCGGAACCGATGATGAGAACGCGCATGTAACCCCCTTTGTGAACCGCGCGCGCTGTACCATACTCCGCGGCGATGAGTGAAATCGGCCTGAATACCCCTGAATTTTCCGTCTCCGAACTCGCGGGCGCGGTGAAGCGCACGCTGGAAGGCGCCTTCGGCCGGGTGCGGGTGCGCGGCGAGATTACCGAGTTCAAGGCCTATGGCTCCGGTCACCAGTATTTCGCGCTGAAGGATGAAAGCGCCAAAATCCGCGCGATCATCTGGAAAGGGCAGGTCGCGCGCGTCGGGCTGAAGGCGGAAAACGGCGTGGAGGTAATCGCCACCGGCAAGCTCACCTCCTATCCGGAACGCTCGGAATACCAGCTTATCGTGGAAAAACTGGAATATGCCGGCGCCGGCGCGCTGCTGGCGCGTATCGAGGCGCTGCGGGTGCGGCTGCAGGCCGAGGGGCTGTTCGAGCGGCGGCGGGCCCTGCCGGTGCTGCCGCGCGTAATCGGGGTGGTGACATCGGCGCAGGGCGCGGTGCTCCAGGATATCAAAACCACCATTGCACGGCGCTTTCCCCGCCTCATTCTGCTCTGGCCCGTCGCGGTGCAAGGCGAGGGCGCGGCGGAGAAGATCGCGGCGGCCATTACCGGCTTCAACAACCTGCCGCCCGGCATGGCGCAGCCGGATGTGCTCATCGTGGCGCGCGGCGGCGGCAGCCTTGAAGACCTCATGGCGTTCAATGACGAAGCCGTGGTGCGGGCGGCGGCGGGCAGCCGCATTCCGCTGATTTCCGCCGTGGGGCATGAGACCGATACCACGCTGATCGACTTCGCCGCGGACCGCCGCGCCCCCACACCCACCGCCGCCGCCGAAATGGCCGTGCCGGCGCGGGCGGAATTGCTGGCCGACCTGGCGCAACGCGCGGCACGGCTGGATGGCGCCGCCGCGCGCCTGCTCGGCCTCGCCCATGCCGGGCTGGACAGGGCTGCGGCGCGATTGCCCGACCTGCCCGCCATGCTGGGCGCCGCCCGCCAACGCCTGGATGACAGGGCCGAGCGCCTGATCCTCGCATTGCCCAACTTCATGGCGGCCAAACGCGGCCGGGTGGAACGGTTGGCGCTACGCCACCCGCGCGAATTCCTGCTCCGCCTGCGCGGCGGAATCGAACTGCTGCAACGGCGCCTGCGCGATGGTCTGCCCAACCTGCTGCGCGCCGGGACCAAGCGGCTGGACGCGGCCGGCTACCGGCTGACCCATCCCGGTGGCGAGATAGCGCTGCGACGAGGGCGGACCGACATGCTGGGGCAACGCCTGGCCAGCCCCCTGCCCGGCCGCCTGCGCGAGGCTAGGCTACGGCTGGATACCGTGGCGGCGCGGCTGGAGAGCGCGAGCTACGAGCGCGTGCTGGCGCGCGGCTTCACGCTGGTGACCACGCCCAAGGGCACGGCCGTGACCGCGGCTGCGAAAGTGGCGCCCGGCACGCCGCTGACCCTGCATTTCGCCGATGGCATCGTCGCCGTGCGGGCCGAGAAACCCACGGCACAGCTCGATTTCGGGCTTTAAGCGCGGTTCAGCCTAACTCGCAAAGTCTACTTGGTAAGCCGAGGAGCAAGAGACGCATAATTCGCGCGTCTGGGTCGAAATCAATTAAATTCCTCGGCCATGGCCACTATTTCCCTGGACGGCGTGCCGTAACTCACGAGTCTAACATCGAGATCGTAGGCGGTCACCAATTTTAGAGCCCGCCGCATGGCAGCGTGTATCCAATTACAATGATTGCCGAATGCGCCGCCGCCGAGAAGCGTCAGAAAAACGACTTTTGATCCGCCCCGTTGTGCGTTCAAAACAGCGGCCCACATGGTGGCCTCATAAGCGGCCTCCAAGACGAGCACCGCGAATGGCGTCCAATGAGCAGGGGGAATGCGGCTATAGGCAACCGGCAACGCCGAGCAGAATGCCTGAGAGACTCGCGGCCGATCCGGCCCTGCCGCTTCGGTGACTTCGACATCGTGATGTATTCCGATGCGCAGTTTTCCTCGCAAAACATCAAGTTGGTCCTTTGCAAGTGTTCCAAGGTGTTGAGCGATGGCATCGAGGCCCGTTCTGGTACCCAAGGCATAGCCATTCTGCATCGTCCATAGCTCGCCGACGGACAGTTTTGTCGCACGGCTCAAAGCCTCCCCCAGATCTGTGAGCCCATCGAGTTGCTCCCTCGCGGTTTGGCCCTCGCTGCCTCCCACTGGAGCAAAGTAATTGCGATAGATGGTCGCCGCGCCAGCGGCGATTGCACATGCCGGCCCCTGAGTTGGGTCGCTTTGATACCGGGTCACGCCATGTTCCGGCGTTATGTCTGGCGACACCATCTCCAATAGATTGAACTGTGAGGCTACCTGGAAAAGCGCCCCAGCATTTTCCGCAGACCTGTGCATATGCCGCACATCGCCGGTCACCACACTCGTCTGCATCCTGCTGGGCGGATTGACCGCGGATTTTACCCTTGCGCGGAGAGCCTGAAGTGAGACCAATTCTAGCTCCCCAACCCCATAGCTAGCGCCATTGATCCGGGAGACCAGTCTTACGTCCTCGACAGCGAGACGCGCGCGTGTCTCGTCGTAGCCAGCTTCCCGAAATCCCGTGAGCTTTTCGAACCAATCCATGATTTCCCCCTCAACCCGTACGGGGTCAACTTCATACGACACCTCCGGTTGCTGTACCGGTATCACATTAGATTGCGCGCGTGCCATGCAAGCGCGTTTGCGGCCGTAAAACCCGCCATGCAGGCGCCGGCGCGAAAGAGCCAGGGAATTCCCGCCATGCCATGCAACTTATCCCGCCCGGCACGGCTTTTACATCGCAGGGAATACGTCACCCTTGCCTTTAGGAGCTGAGCCTTGAATTTGCGTGCACTCGCCGCGCCCCGTGAGGGCACCGACCACTTCGCATGGGTCGTCACCCTGGTGTGCATATTGGGGCTCATCATCGCCCTGTCCGGCTCATCGCGCGGCGCGGACCTGTTTCTGGCGTGCTGGGGCCTGCTCATTTTGCCGCGCGCGCCTTTATGCCTGAAACTGGTATTCCGCTCGCCCGGCCTGTGGCTGATACCGGCCTTCGCGCTGCTTTCGGTGCTTTGGTCGCAGGACCGCAGCGAGACGCTGCGCGCCGGCATCGAGCTGTCCCTGACCATCGGCATCGCTTTTCTGACAGCCGGCTTCCTGCGGCCGCGCGAATTCGTCGTCACCATGATGCTCGGCCTGCTATTCGCCGCGGTACTGTCGCTGCTGTTTGGCCGGTACGGTGTGGACGGGTTGAGCGGCCAGACCGTGTTCATGGGGATTTTCGCCAGTAAGAACACCATGGCGATGGTGATGTCGTTGTTTCTGCTGTTCTCGCTCGCGGTTCTGGTTGACCGGCATCAGCCCGCATTATTCCGCCTGATCGCGGTCATCGCCTTCCCGCTCAGTATTCCGCTGCTGCTGCGCGCGCATTCGGTCGGGGCGTTCATCACCACCGGGGCTTCCCTGCTGGCATTTCTGCTGATCGTGGTCTTTGTTCGCCTCTCCTCGCGCGAGCGCATGCTCGTGCTCACGGTGGGCGGGGCTCTGGCCGTGCCCATCGCCATCGGCACTGCGTATCTGGCGTTGAGCGGCACGCTCGGCGATGCGGTGTACTGGTTCATCACCCATGTGCTGGGCAAGGACCCGACCATGACCGGGCGCACGGTGCTCTGGCAGATCGCCCTGAACCAGATCGCCCAGCACCCGCTTCTGGGCTCAGGCTACGATGCGTTCTGGATTCAGGGCAATCTGCTGCCGGAAGGAATATGGCGGGAGTTTCAGATCGATTCGCGCTCGGGCTTCAATTTCCAGAACACCCTGCTGGAGGTCGCGGTCGAGCTTGGTTGGATCGGGGCAGGCCTGCTGGCCATGATGCTGTTCGCGGCGACCGTGCGCGTGGCCCGGCTCGCTTTGGCCGACCAGAACATGGCGCACGCGGCTCTGCTCGCCTCGCTTTTCTGCCTGCTGACGCGGATGATCGCCGAGGTGGATACGCCCTACCCGTTTGCCCTCGGCACGTTTTTATTGTTCGCCGCCGCCGCCTACGGCGCCGACCAGGTGGCGGCGGTGCGCGCGCCGCAACCTCAGGGCACGTATGAAACCGCCTCGCCGAGCATATCAGCGGAGAGAGCCTGAACATATCGCCGTCAGCCGAAACGGCCGCCGCGCCCGGATAAGCGCGGCACGCATTAATTGATACAATTTCGTAACTAAAAGGGTTGCGCGAGGGGCGGCGGCGTGCGATGCCCGGGGCCGAGGACGCTGGGGACGCGGAGAGGCACGCAATGTTGAAGAGCTTTGCCTGGGATAACAACCGGCTGATCTGCCCCGACCCGGCCGGTGCCGCGCGCGCCACGGAACTGGAGCCGGAGGCCATTCCGGCCATTCCAGGGCGGAACCATAACCGGACGAGAGGCTGGATATGACTGAGTATTTCACGCCCGGTGAAACCAGCACGGCGGCGGCCATCACGGCCATCGGCGAAGAGCTGGCGCTGTTCGACGATTGGCTGGACCGCTACGAATTCATTATCGAGCTGGGCCGCAAACTACCCCCCTACCCCGCCGCATGGCAGGATGAGGTGCATCGCGTGCAGGGTTGCCAGAGCCAGGTCTGGCTGGCGGCGCAGGCGGAAGGTGACAAGCTGCTGTTCACCGGCGCCTCGGATGCCGCAATTGTGGCCGGGCTGGTGGCGCTGGTGCTGCGTGTGTATTCCGGCCGCACCCGCGCCGAGATTCTCGCAACCCCGGGCAAATTCCTGCATGATCTGGGGCTGATCGGCGCACTCTCCACCAGCCGCGGCAACGGCGTGGCGGCGATGGTGGAACGCATCCACGCCATCGCCCGCGCGCCGTAGAGCAAAGCCGCTCAGTTTACCGCCAGTGGCCCGGGATCCAGCGCCATTGGTAATTTATCACGGCCCAGTGGCCATCGACCCAATGATGCCAGCCCACCTCGCGATGTGCATAATGGCCGCGTACCCAGAAGTAGCGATGTCCGGTCCAATGCCAGTGGCCGGGGACCCAGATAAAGGCCGCACCAGGCGGCGGTGGCGGTGGCGCTTCCCATTGGCGGGGCGGCGGGGGCTGCCAGCCGGGTGGATAGGCGGGCTGCGCCAGTGCGGCGGTGCCAAGCGCGGCGGCGAGGGCCGTGCCGAGAATCGATTGAGCCAGTCTCCTGCGTGCAATCATGGTTTTTCTCCATCTGATGCACATATTTCTGGCCCGTGAATCGGGCGATATTACGCCGTATATTTTACGGAATGTTACGCCACCGCTATTTTTGCAGCCGCCGCCGGTTGGCGCGGACCTTGCCGCGATACAGCCGCATGATCTTGCCGGCCGCCAGATCGGGCCGCCCTATGAGGCCGTGTTGCAGCATGATGCCGCCGGCCGATTGCGCCGTGGCCAGTTTTTCCGTGACCATTTTAACGGCCTCTGGCCCGCTCCCCGGCCCGCCTCTGGCGAGTTTGGCCAGGCGCAGCATGATGACATGCTGCGCCTCCATGCCGAGAAGCATGCTCTGCTGACCAAAAAACAAGCCCGAAACCCGCCGGCGTTTTACCATGACCGGCATATGGGTAGACGATTGGCGATTACACCTTACGGTTAATCGCCGAATTTATTACCGCGCGGAAAGCCATTGGGCGGCAGCCGCCCGGCAGTGGCGCGGGCGCCGTGCCATTCGGTCAGCTTCAGCTCGGTCCGGGTTTTTTCACCGATGCGCCAGGTCAGGCCCTCGGCCAGCGCGAAGGTCTTCACATCAGCCATGCCGCCATCCTTGTATTTTTGCAGTTGTACGCCGGCGCCGCGCGGCATTTCCGGCAACTGGTCCAGCGGGAAAACCAGCAATTTGCGATTCTGGCCGATAACGGCGGCATGATCGCCCTTGACCGGAACGCAGGCGGCCCATTCCTCGCCGGGCTTCAGCACCAGTATGGTCTTGCCGGCGCGGCGTTCAGAGGTGAGTTCCGCGCCGGGGAGAATGAAACCGCGACCACTGGACGAGGCGACGAGGTAGCGGGCCACCAGGTCGGGGATGAACAGGCACAGCACGTCATCCTCATTGGTCATCTCGACCAGCAGGCGGATGGCCTGGCCGTCGCCCCGGCCGCGCGGGATGTCCGAGCCTTTCAGCGTGTAGACGCGGCCATTCGTTGAGAGCAAGGCGATCTTGTCGGTCGATTCGCAGCGCAGCAGATGCGCGAGCTTGTCGCCCTCCTTGAACTTCAGCTCGGCGTCATCGGCCAGATGGCCCTTCTGGGCGCGGATCCAGCCTTTTTCGGACAGGATGACGGTGATGGCCTCGCGCTCGACCAGCGCCTCGGCGGTGATTTCCAGCACCGGCGCCGCGGCGGAAATTCTGGTGCGGCGGTTGCCGAGCGGGCCGCGACCGAATTTCTCCTCGACCTCGGCGATTTCCTCGCCGATTTTAACCCAGCGTCTGGTTTCATCCTTCAGCAGCGCCTGCAGCCCCTTCTGCTCCGCCGTGAGCTTTTTATGCTCGTTGCGGATTTCCATCTCCTCAAGCTTGCGCAAGGCGCGCAGGCGCATGTTGAGGATAGCCTCGGCCTGCACATCCGAGAGTTCGAATGTTCTGATGAGCTGCGTCTTTGGCTCATCCTCGAAACGGATGATCCGGATGACCTCGTCGAGATTGAGAAAAACCTTGATGTAGCCATCGAGGATTTCGAGCCGCCGGAAAATCGCATCCAGCCGGAATTGCGCGCGGCGGATGAGTACCTCGTGGCGATGGTCGAGCCAGGCGCGCAGCAGGGCTTTCAGCCCCATTACGCGCGGGGTGCGGCCATCCAGCACGTTCATGTTGAGAGCGAAGCGCGATTCCAGCTGCGTGGCGCGGAACAGCGAGGCCATCAGCATGTCGGGATCGACGATGCGGCTCTTGGGCTCCAGCACGAGACGGATGGTCTCGGCGCTCTCATCGCGCACATCGGCCAGCAGCGGCAGTTTTTTGTCGCCCAACAGCAGGGCGATCTGCTCCACCAGCCTGGATTTCTGCACCTGATAGGGAATTTCGGTCACCACGATCACCCAGGTGCCGTTTTTCTGCGCCTCTTTCGCCCAGCTCGCGCGGGTGCGGAGCGAGCCGCGGCCGGTTTCGTAGGCGGCGCGAATCGTGGCCTCGTCCTCGACCAGCTCGCCGCCCGTGGGGAAATCCGGGCCGCGCATATGCAGCATCAGCTCGGCGGTGGAGGCACCGGGATTGGCGATGAGCGCCCTGGCGGCGGCACAGACCTCGCCGGCATTATGCGGCGGAATGGAGGTTGCCATGCCGACCGCGATGCCGGATGCGCCATTGGCCAGCAGATTGGGGAAGGCGCCGGGCAGCACCACCGGCTCGCTCTCCTCACCATCATAGGTGGGGCGGAAATCCACTGCGTTTTCATCGATCCCGCGCAGCAGGAACTCGGCGATCTCGGTCAGGCGGGACTCAGTGTAGCGCATGGCCGCCGCGTTATCGCCGTCAATATTGCCGAAATTGCCCTGGCCCTCGATGAGCGGGAAGCGTGAGGAAAATTCCTGCGCCAGCCGCACCAGCGCCTCGTAGATCGAGCTGTCGCCATGCGGATGGAACTTGCCCATCACATCGCCCACCACGCGGGCGCATTTCTTGAAGCCCGAGCGCGGGTCGAGCTTCAACTGGTGCATGGCGTAGATGAGCCGGCGATGCACGGGCTTCAGCCCGTCCCGCACATCGGGCAGCGAGCGCGACATGATGGTGGAGAGGGCATAGGCGAGGTAGCGCTCCGAGAGTGCGGTACCCAGCGCCAGATCGTCGATCTGCCCACCCATATCAATCGGCATGCTTCTGCGCCTCCTCAAGCCTCGCGGAGAGGGTGTCATAAAGAAGCGTCCGCGCCGGTGGAAGGGGGCGATGGCGGGCGCTGAACATGCGGGCGAGAAAATGCCCGGTCAGCGCCAGGGCGGGGATGCAATCAGCGGTGGAGTCCGGCCCTTCCCCGATGAGAAAAGCCGGGAGCTGCAGCAGCCGGTCGCGCCATTCCCCGGCTTCCGACAAGGTGACCGCACGGCCGGTGCGGGGCGAGACGTAGAGCAGCGGATCATTGCCGCCGCCACCACCCAGGTTGAGCCCAAAGCCTAGCTCGCGCAGCAGCACCAGCTCCCAGCGGCATAATTCGGGCAGCGCGAAACCGGCTATGTCGATGCCCGCGAACAGGCGCAGCAGCCCGGCGAAGCTTTCCGGGGCGGGCTCACGCTCAGGCAACGCCCCGGCCGCCAGGGCACAGGCGGCGTTCAGAATGGCGAGATGGCCGGCATCATGCATGGCCAGAGCGGCCACCGGGCGCACCAGCTCGCCGGTCATGGCGCCGAGCTGGCTTTCCAGCCGCGCTACCCAGCGCAGGCGCAGAATATTGCCCGGCTGCCAGATGGCGGCATTGCGGCGCGCGGCACCCCCTTTGGCCATGCCCCGCCACAGCCCGCCCTCGGCGAGCACCGTGGCCAGCAGGTCGCCCTCGCCATGCTGGCTGATCTCCAGCAGAATCGCGGGGCCTTCCCATTCCATGACGTCAGATCCAGTTCATACCAGCGTCGCGGAGATGATCTCGGCCCAGGCGTCGGCGGGCGAGGTATTGGGTGCCGCCAGCTCGGTGGTAAAGACCACCTCGCAGCGGCCCTGATGCTCAGGCAGGGCCAGCACCAAGGCGCGCGGCCGGGCATCGGCCAGGGTTTCACCGCCGGCGGCCAGCACCGTGCCGGCCTCGCTCAGCAGCTTCACCGTGAAGCGCACCGCGGCTGCCTGGTCGCGGGCAACCCGCATGGAGACCTGCAGCTCGGCATGATCGCGCAGCTCGACCGATAAGGTGAGCCGGGCGGGCGGCTGGCCGGGCCCATTAGGGTGCAGCCGCACGCCGCCCCCTGGCAGATGAAAAAAGCCGTCCCCGGCGGTATTCTCGACACGAAAGAAGCGCGCCGGGCCATCCGCCGCCAGTACGGAAACGGGCCGCGACGCCGGCGGCAGGCGTTGCTTGCCGCGCCGGTACAGCAGCACGTAATCGCCTGATATAACCGTTATGAACTGGGCAAGCGGATAGCAGCGCGCCAGATCCGGCGCCAGCGGCACGCCGCCGGTTTCCACCGCGATCATCCGCAAGGCGGGCGGCAGTGGCGCGCGCAGGATCGCTTCGGATGCCGCATCCGGCGTGATGATCAGCGTATCGGCATCAGAGAAGCGGTGGAAGCTGAGCAGGTTGGCCAGTTTGCGGCCCTTGATGGTGCCGGCGGGATGCGCCAGCAAGGCTGGCCGCCCTAGCTCCCCGGACCGCGCGAAAAATCCGTAAGTGGTCTCCTCGGCGCCGATCGCGGTGCTGACATAGGTGATATTGTCATAACTGAGCGTATTGAGCAGGCCGGTGCGCTGCAGCACCGGATCGGGCTCGATGGCGAGGATTTCCGCGCCGGGATAATCGCTCGCCAGCGCCACCGCCCGATAGCCGGAGCCGGCGCCGATTTCGACGATGCGGCGCGGCTCATGCGCGCATTTCAGCCCTCTGGCCCCGGGGTCGAGCATGGCGATGGCGCGGTCGATATCGCTGGTGCCGCCGCGCAGCCAGAGCGGATGCACGCGCTCCTCGACCATAACGGCGGCCAGCCCGGTCAGACCCGAAATCTCCTCACGCAGCCGCGCCGCGCTCGCCGAAGCCGTGCGGGGAGCCCCGGCCTGGATCCCGGCTAGGGTGTCCTCGGGCATCGGGATGAAGGCTGCGTGATGCGGATCGCGGAAGTTATCGCTGGTCATGCCAGGGCTGCCTTGGCCGTGGCGGCCAGGTAGGTTGCCGCGAGCGGCAGCAGCGCGTCGTTATAATCGTAAGCCGGGCTGTGCAGCGCGGCCGAGGGACCATTGCCGAGCCAGGCATAGGCGCCCGGAATATCCCGCAGGAAGCGGCCGAAATCCTCCGCCGCCATCGAGGGCGCCATGTCGCGCCGTACCGTGAGCCCGGCCTGGCGCGCCGCCGCTTCGGCCAGGGCCACGGCTGCCGGATCGTTGACCGTGGCGGCCAGCGTGCTGTCGATTTTAAGATCGGCCGTGAGATCATGCGCGGCGGCGATGTGACGGGACAGTTCGGTCATACGTGTTTGCATTAAACTCATCATTGAGTCGGAGAGGGCGCGCATCGTGCCTGCGGCGCTGGCGGCATGGGGTATCTGGTTGCGCGCCTCGCCCGCCGCAAGCGTGCAGGTTGAAATAACCCCCGCCTGCAACGGATCGGCATTACGCGCGACGATGGTATTGAACGCGATGACAAGATGCGCCAGCCCCTGCACCGGATCGGCGGTGAGATGCGGCATGGCGGCATGGCCGGCGCGGCCGTGCAGGGTGACGGTGAAATTCGCGGCGGCCGCCATAACGGCACCGTCATGCAGGGCGACGGTGCCGAGCGGCAGGCCGGGCCAGTTATGATAGCCAAAGATCCAGGACATCGGAAAACGCGCCAGCAGACCATCGGCCAGCATGGCCTCGGCACCACCATAACCCTCCTCGGCCGGCTGGAAAATGAGGTTGATGGTGCCCCGCCAATCGGGATCGTCGCGCAGGATTTCCGCGGCACCCAGCAGCGAGGCGGCATGGCCGTCATGGCCGCAGGCGTGCATCACCCCGGCATGGCAGGACGCATGAGCAGCCCCGGTGCTCTCGGCGATCGGCAGCGCATCCATATCCGCCCGCAGCCCTATGCTGCGCCCCGCCCCACGCGCCAGTTGCGCGACAATGCCGTGGCCGCCGATATTGACCCAGTACTGAATGCCGAGCGCATCCAGCTGGGCCGCGACATAGGCAGCCGTGCCGGCCTCGTAGCATGAGAGCTCCGGATGCCTGTGCAAGTAGTGCCGCCAGCCTGTCATGCGAGCGGTTCGTTCATATGCCATTCAACGCTCCCGGGGGGTATGTAAATTTTCCTGGCACGATTTGTCGATATGGAACCTGGCAGAATACCTTACCAAACAGATTACTTCGTGAGCGAAGTTACTAAATGTTAATTTTTTGGCCAGTATTGCGACGAGGACTGACAGCATGTTTGCCTCGGCATAAAACCCCGTATCAGGCTTCTGCCTCAGGTAATATGCACTAGTATCAATTGAGCACTATATCCGCACACAGTCTATAAATTAAGACGTTTATTGTGAAGAATTAAGTTTAATAATTACCAAAATTTAATAGTCAAAACCTGACCCCGCACGGGGGAAATCAACGGGCTGGAGCCGGCAGAGCCCGCGATCCCTCAACCGCCTCCGCCATGACCAGGTAATTCACCGACATATCGCGGCTCACCTGAAAATGCCGTAGCCGCGCGGAAAAACTCAACCCTGCCGTATCAGCGAGCCGCAAACCCGCCGCCCGGCAATGCCGGCCGAGCTCCACCGGGGTTATGAATTTACGCCAGTCATGCGTGCCCCGGGGAAGCAGGCGGAGAACGTATTCCGCGCCAAGTTTTGCCACCATGAAGGAGGCGGGAGTGCGATTGAGAGTGGAGAGGAAGAGCAGCCCGCCAGGCGCCAGCAGGCTGACAAGGAGGCTGAGGAAGGCCCGCGGGTCGGCGACATGCTCGAGGACTTCGAGCGCCGTGATGACCGGAAATTTCGCGCCCGAAGCAGCCAGGGCCTCGGCCGTACCGTGGTGGTAGGCAAGCGGCAGGTTCTGCCCCGCGGCATGGAGGCGCGCCGCCTCTATCACCTCGCCCCCGGCATCCAAGCCGAGCACGTCGTAACCCGCTTTCGCCAGGGCTTCCGAGAGCAGCCCGGCACCGCAGCCGACATCGAGCACCCGCGTGCCGGGGGGAAAGCGCGGGGCGATGCGCGCCGCCACCCAGGCGGCACGCGGCCCGTTCATCATGTGCAGCGGGCGCATCGGCCCGGTCTCATCCCACCAGCGCGCCGCCAGCGCGTTGAACTGGGCGATTTCCTCCGCGATGACTGATCCCGTCTGCATTGCCGAATTTTTGCTCCGCCGCTATGTGACGCCACTCTGTTTCCCACAGGGGAGCAGTCTACCACAAGGGTTGGCGATGTTATGCGTATCGTGATGAAATTCGGCGGCACTTCGGTGGCCGATCTTGACCGGATCAGGAATGTGGCGCGGCGGGTGAAGGCCGAGGTTGAGCGCGGCCACGAGGTGGCGGTGGTCGTCTCGGCCATGTCCGGCGTGACCAACCAGCTCGTCGGCTGGTGCCAGGAGCTCTCACCGATGTTCGACGCCCGCGAATATGACGCGGTGGTGGCGACGGGCGAGCAGGTGACGGCGGGGCTGACAGCGATCGCACTGCAGACCATGGGCATCGAGGCGCGGAGCTGGCAGGGCTGGCAGGTTGCGGTCGAGACCGATGGCCAGCACAGCAAGGCGCGCATCCAGAGCATCGAAGCCGAAGAGCTGCTGGCGCGCATGGCGGCCGGCCAGGTCGCTGTGATGGCCGGATTTCAGGGCATCGGCCCGGATAACCGGGTGACCACGCTGGGGCGCGGCGGCTCGGATACCTCGGCCGTGGCGCTGGCCGCGGCGCTGAAAGCCGACCGTTGCGATATTTATACGGATGTCGACGGGGTTTACACCACCGATCCGCGTATTGTCCCTGGCGCGCGCAAGCTGAATAAGATTACCTATGAGGAAATGCTGGAGCTGGCCTCGGTGGGCGCGAAAGTGTTGCAGACCCGCTCGGTTGAGCTGGCGATGAAGGAACGGGTGCGGGTCCAGGTATTGTCGAGCTTTACCGACGCGCCCGGGACGATGGTTGTTGATGAGGATGAGATCGTGGAACAGGAAATCGTGGCGGGCATCGCCTATTCGCGGGACGAAGCCAAAATAACCGTGCGCCGTGTGCCGGACCGGCCCGGCATCGCCGCGGCCATTTTCGGACCGCTCACCGATGCCTCGGTGAATATCGACATGATCGTGCAGAATGTCTCGGCCGATGGCACCACGGATATGACCTTCACGGTCGGCAAGACCGATTTCCTGCGCGCCCAGGCCGTGCTGGAAGAAGCCAAAAAATCGATCGGCTATGCCGAGATCACGGCGGATCAGGATGTCGCGAAAATCTCGGTCGTGGGTGTGGGCATGCGCTCGCATGCCGGTGTCGCCGGCACTATGTTCAAGACCCTGGCCGAAGAGGGCATCAACATTCAGGTCATCTCGACCTCGGAAATCAAGGTGAGCGTGCTGGTGGCCGCGAAATACACCGAGCTTGCCGTGCGCGCCCTGCATACCGCATACCGTCTCGATGCTTGAATCTACCGCCCAGGCCGAAGCCAGCTTCGAGGCCCTGACCAGACGGGGCCGCGAATTTCTCGGTACCCGACACGCCATAATGGCGGGGGCGATGAGCTGGGTGTCCGAGCGCAACCTCGTTGCCGCCATCTCCAATGCCGGCGGGTTCGGCGTGATCGCCTGCGGCGCGATGCCGCCGGAGCTGCTGGAGCGGGAAATCGCGGCGACCAAGGCGCTCACGGACAAGCCCTTCGGCGTTAACCTCATCACCATGCATCCGGCGCTGGAAGAGCTGATCCAGGTCTGCGTGCGGGCGCGGGTGGGCCATATCGTATTCGCCGGCGGCATCCCCTCCGCCGCGCATA
>JAKBAV010000029.1 GCA_021826225.1 Pseudomonadota bacterium
ACGGACAAGCCCTTCGGCGTTAACCTCATCACCATGCATCCGGCGCTGGAAGAGCTGATCCAGGTCTGCGTGCGGGCGCGGGTGGGCCATATCGTATTCGCCGGCGGCATCCCCTCCGCCGCGCATATTCGCGCTGCCAAGGAGAATGGCGCGAAGGTGATCGCCTTCGCCCCTGCTTTCGTGCTGGCCAAACGCCTGATCAAATCCGGTGCGGATGCGCTGGTTATCGAGGGTTCGGAAGCCGGCGGGCATATCGGCCCGGTCTCGCTCACCGTGCTGGCGCAGGAGATTCTGCCCTACATCACCGAGGTACCGGTATTTGTCGCGGGCGGGCTCGGGCGTGGCGAGGCGGTGCTCGGCTATCTGGAAATGGGTGCGGCCGGGGCGCAGCTCGGCACGCTGTTCGCCGCTGCGGCCGAAAGCATCGCGCATGAGAATTTCAAAAAAGCCTTCATCCGGGCGGCGGCACGCGATGCCGTGCCCTCGGTGCAGCTCGACGAGCGGTTTCCGGTCATCCCGGTGCGCGGGCTGGTGAATGACGGCACCAAGCGCTTCATGCGCCACCAGGCCGAGGTTCTGAAAAAATTCCAGGATGGCGCGTTGGATAAGACCGCCGCGCAGCTTGAGATCGAGCATTTCTGGGCGGGTGCGTTGCGCCGTGCCGTCATCGATGGCGATATCGAAAGCGGCTCGGTCATGGCCGGGCAGTCGGTCGGCATGGTGACGGAGATCCTCCCCGTCGCCGATATCCTGGCGGGATTGCGCGCCCAGGCCGTCGCCGCACTGGCGGCGCGGGCTGGGGAAGCGTTGCGCGCCGGCGCTGAAACCGCTTCAGGAAGCCGTGCCGCAGGAGGCTGATCCCGCCCCGAAAAGGCGCCGGACCAAGCCGAAATTCGGCGATACACGGCAGCTTTTTGCCGCGCTGCGAGACCATCTCGCCTCCGGCGCCGCCAGCCTCGCGGATATTGCCCGGCTGGTAACGCAGGGATTGCGGGCCGATGCCTGCGTGATCTACGTGGCCCGCCCCGGGGAAATGCTGGAACTGGCGGCCGTCCAAGGGCTTAATGTGAGTGCCGTGGGCCATACGCGGCTGCGCGCCGGCGAGGGCATTATCGGCATGGCCGCCGCCTCGGGCGATATACTCAACCTCGCCGATGCCCAGAACCATCCGCGCTATGTGTACCGTGCGGAAGTCGGCGAGGAGGCCATGGCCTCGATGCTCGCCGTGCCGGTGAAGCGCGCGGGGCGGACGCTGGGTGTTATCTCCGTGATGTCACGCGAGGCCAGGGTGTATACGCCCATGGAGGTCGAGGCACTCGCCACGGTGTCGATGCTGCTGGCCGAAATTCTGGCCATAGCCGGCGCCACCGATATGGGCGAGGAAGGCTTCTCGGAAGCTTTGCCGCGGCGTTATGCGGGGCATGTGCTGGCGGCCGGCATCGCGCGCGGACAGATATTGCCCTACGGCGCGGCACCGCCCATCGCACGTCTGCTCACCGACGACCCGCATACCGAGATCAAGCGCCTGAACGCCGCCGTGGAGGCCACGAATAAGGGGCTGGACAAGCTGTTTTCGGCCAATCTGCCAGGCGGGGGCGCCTCGCGCGATGTGCTGGAAGCCTATCGCATGGTCACGCAGAGCGCCGGCTGGCTGACCCAGGTGCGCGAGGCCATCGGCGACGGGCTGACCGCCGAAACCGCCGTGGACAAGGTGGCGCGCAACCTGCGGGAGCGCATGCGGCGTATCGCCGATCCGTATCTGCGCGAACGCCTGGCCGATATCGAGGATATGATCGGCCGGCTGATGGTCGCCCTTGGCGGCATGGCGCCCAAGCCGGAGCGCGCGGATGGCTTCGTGCTGCTGGTACGGCGCCTGGGGCCGGCCGATTTGCTGGACTGGCATGCGCGCGGCATTGCCGGTGTTGCCATCGAGGAAGCCAGCGCCTCCGGCCATGCCGCCATACTGGCCCGCGCCTTGGGCCTTCCGGCGCTGCAGGTCGACCGCGGCGCGGTGGAAGCCGCGCAGTATGGCGATCCGGCGATCCTGGATGCCGAGGGCGCGACTCTGATCCTGCGCCCCGAGCCTGCCGTGGTGGAAGTGTATGAGCGCGCGCTGGCTGCCCGCACCGTGCGTGCGGCCGCCCTGGCGGCGTATCGCGACCGGCCGACCATCACGCAAGACGGCACCGAGATAAAGCTGATGCTCAATGTCGGCCTGGCGCTGGAGCTGGACCAGCTTGAGCGCACCGGGGCAGATGGTATTGGCCTGTACCGCACTGAAATTGCGGCATTGGCTGCCGGGGGCATCCCCGATGTCGCGGGCCAGGCCGCGGAATATGGCCGCGTGCTGGACCGCGCCCAGGGCAAGCCGGTGCAGTTTCGCACGCTCGATCTCGGCGCCGATAAGCTGCTCCCCGGCGAAGCCGGCTCGACCGAGGAAAATCCGGCAATGGGCTGGCGCTCCCTGCGCGTGGGGCTGGACCGCCCGGCCATTCTGCGCCGCCAGTTGCGCGCACTGCTGCTCGGCGCGCAGGGACGCAAATTATCGGTCATGTTCCCGATGGTCGCCACAGTGGAGGAGTTCCGCACCGCGCGCGACCTGCTGGAAGCCGAGGCGGCGCGCATCCGCCCCGCGCCGGAAGAGCTTGAAGTAGGCACCATGCTGGAAGTGCCGGCGCTGCTGTTCCAGCTCCCCGGCCTGCTGGCGGAGGCGGATTTCATATCGGTCGGCACCAACGACCTCATGCAGTTCCTGTTCGCGGCGGATCGCGGCACGCCGGAGCTGGCGGACCGTTACGACACGCTCTCCGCCCCGGTATTGGAGCTGATCGAGCGGCTCGTCATGGCCTGCCAGGAGGCGGGAGTCGCCCTTTCTGTATGTGGTGAGGCCGCCGGGCGGCCGCTGGATGCGCTGGCCTTCGCGGCCTGCGGGGTGTGCACCTTGTCGATGTCCGGCAATGCGATTCTGCCGGTGAAGGCGGTGCTGGTGGAAGCGGATTTGAACGCGCTGCGCCCGGTGCTGCGCGAATTGCGCCGGGCCGGGGCGGCGGGGGGCAGCATACGCGAGCCGCTGGCCGCCTGGGCGCGCGAGCATAATCTGCCGGTTTAGGCCTGAACATCCGTATTCACGAACCAGGCGCCGGCGGGATTGGCGATACGGTCCGCAACGGTATAGAATGGCGGCCAATGCCGGATGATTTCAAACGGGACCGACGTGATGGATGATGGAGTGAGCGCCGGCACCGAATCCGTGGGGGCCGGATTGCGCGAAGTGCGTGAGCGGCTCGGCTGGAAACTGCCGGATGTGGCGGAGGCCTTGCGCATCCGCCCGGAGTTCATCGCCGCCATCGAGGCCGGCGATCTTGCCGCCCTGCCCGGTCCGGCCTACCGCACCGGCTTCGTGCGCAGCTATGCGAGCCGGCTGGGGCTGGACCCGGAGGAGATTCTGCGTCGCTTCCGTGCCGAAGGCGGCTTGCGCGATACCGCCAATACCGAGACGCGCTTCATCACCCCGGTGCCCGATGGCGGGGTGCCGAAAGGTGCCGCCGTGCTGCTCGGCGTGGTGATACTGCTGGCGGGCTACGGGATATGGTACCATTATTCAGACACGCAGCGCCGCCTGGCTGAGCAGGTGCCCGCCGTGCCGGCCGAGCTGGCGCCGCTGGCCACGCCGCCGAAACTGCCCATCGCGCCAGTAACGCCAGCACCAGTAACGCCAGCGCCGGTAACGCCATCTGTTACGCCCGCATCAGTTACGCCAGCGCCGGCTCCCGCCGCCACCGCCCCGGCGCCAGCGCCAGCCTCTCAACCGCCCGGCGCGGGGCTGGTGATCGCGGCGACGCAGGATGCCTGGGTCGAGGTGAAGGACGCCACGGGCAACATATTGTTCAGCCGCGTGCTGCACCCCGGCGATAGCTGGCCGGTGCCGCAGGAAGCCGGCCTGACCCTGACCACCGGCAATGCCGGCGGCACGGTGCTGGTGACCAATGGCGTGGCCGCCCCGCCCCTGGGCGCGCCGAGCGCCGTGCTGCATAACATCCCACTCACGCCCACGGCGGCCGGCACCGCCGGCCCGCCATCGCAGACCGCCCCTGGCGGCGCACCATGAGGACCAGCCCATGAATTATCGTGAATACCAGCAGATCACCCGCCGCAAATCGCGCCAGATCAGCGTCGGCAATGTGAAGGTCGGCGGCGATGCGCCGATTTCCGTGCAGACCATGACCAATACACTGACCCACGATATTGACGCCACCGTGGCGCAGATTCTGCGCGCCGAGGCGGCCGGCGTGGATATCGTGCGCGTGAGCTGCCCGGATGAGGAGAGCACCGCGGCGCTGAAGCACATCATCAGGCAGGTGAATGTGCCGATCGTCGCGGATATCCATTTCCACTACAAGCGCGGCATCGAGGCAGCCTTGGCCGGGGCCGCCTGCCTGCGTATCAACCCGGGCAATATCGGCAGCCCCGAGCGCGTGCGCGAGGTGGTGAAGGCGGCGCGCGACAATAACTGCTCCATGCGCATCGGCGTGAATGCCGGCAGCCTGGAGAAGCATCTGCTTGAAAAATACGGCGAGCCCAACCCCGACGCGCTTGTGGAATCCGCCCTCGAACACGCCAAGATTCTGCAGGACCATGATTTCCACGAGTTCAAGATTTCCGTGAAGGCGTCTGACGTGTTCATGGCCGTGGCGGCGTACCAGCAGCTCGCGGAAGTCTGCGACCATCCACTGCATATCGGCATCACCGAGGCGGGCAGCAAACGTGCCGGGACCGTGAAATCCAGCATCGGCCTGGGCTCCCTGCTCTGGGCGGGCATTGGCGACACGATGCGCGTGAGTCTTTCGGCCGAACCCGAGGAAGAGGTGCTGGTGGGCTGGGATATTCTCAAATCGCTGGGTATCCGCCATCGCGGCGTGCGCATCATCTCCTGCCCGTCCTGCGCGCGGCAGGGGTTCAATGTCATCAAAACGGTCGAGACGCTGGAGGAGCGCCTGGCGCATATCACGGCGCCCATCACGCTCTCCATCATCGGCTGTGTCGTCAACGGGCCGGGCGAGGCGCTGATGACCGATCTCGGCCTTACCGGCGGCGGCTCGGGCCGCCACATGATCTATGCCGCGGGCAAGACCGACCATACGATTTCCAGCGAGGAAATGGTCGAGCATCTGGTCGGGCTGGTCGAGACGCGGGCGGCACTGCTCGACGCGGCCAAGGCTGCGGAAAAAGTCGCGGCTGAGTAGCTGGGCTTTTTGGTTTTTGCGTGCTCCGGAGCGGGATGCCGCTCCGGAGTTTTGTTTTTGATGGTGGATGAACATGGCGAATATTCTGCAACCCGTACGCGGCACGCGTGACCTGATCGGCGACGACGCCGCCCGCCATTTCCATGTGGTGGAAACCGCGCGGCGCATTGCCGCGCTGTATGGTTTTGCCGAATGGCAGACGCCGATTTTCGAGGATACCAAGGTTTTCTCGCGTACTTTGGGCGAGACCTCGGATGTCGTGACGAAGGAGATGTACACGTTTGAGGATCGCGGCGGCGAGTCCGTTACGCTGCGGCCCGAGGGCACGGCTGGCGTGTGCCGGGCGCTGATCACCAACGGGCTGACGCAGACCCTGCCGCAGAAGGTTTTCTATACCGGCCCGATGTTCCGCTACGAGCGCCCGCAAAAAGGTCGTTACCGGCAGTTTCACCAGATCGGTATCGAACTGATCGGCCCAGCGACGCCGCTGGCCGATGCCGAGATCATCGCCGCGGGCTGGCGGATATTGAATGCGCTCGGCATTGCCGAAGCGGTTGAGTTGCAGGTGAACACGCTGGGCGATGCCGCCTCACGCGCCGCCTACCGCGAGGCGCTGGTGAATTATTTCTCGCGCTATGCCGGCGATCTTTCCGAGGACAGCAAATTGCGGCTGGCGAAAAATCCGCTGCGTATCCTTGATTCCAAGGATGAGGGCGACCGCAAACTCGTGGCGGATGCGCCCAGAATGCAAGCCTGCCTCACCGCCGAGGCGCAGGGGTTTTTCGCATCGTTGCAGGAGTATCTGGCGACGTTCGGCGTGCCATTCATCCATAACCCGCATATCGTGCGCGGGCTGGATTACTATAACCACACCGCTTTTGAATTCGTGACCCATGCGCTCGGCGCGCAGGGCACGGTGCTGGCCGGCGGACGTTATGACGGGCTGGTGGAACAGATGGGCGGCCCTTGCGTGCCGGGCGTCGGCTGGGCGGCGGGCATCGAGCGGCTCGCCATGCTCATCGCAGCACCGCCGGCCGCGCCGGTGCCGGTCGCGGTCATTCCCATGGCGGAGGATTACGAAGCCCGCGCCCTGGCTGTTCTCACATTGCTGCGGGCGCGGAATATAGCCGCCGAAATCGGTTATGCCGGCAACGCGAAAAAGCGCCTGGAGCGGGCCAATAAATCCGGCGCCGGCTTCGCCGTTCTGGTGGGTGAGGAAATCCGGCTGAAAAACCTCGCCAGCGGCGAGCAGCATGACGTCACGGCGGAAGCCCTGCCGGGAATTTTATCCGCGTGAGTACGAAAAAATCGCCGCAGGCTATGTTTGACGTATTTGCTGATCATCGCTTTCATGAACTGGACGGCATACGCGGCATTGCATCATTCGCTGTCGGCGTTAGCCACGCCTTGCAGTCGCTTGCCTTTTTTCCTTCCTTTGCCCTAACCGCTATGCTCGTCTACATCGCCAAGTCTCTCATCAATGGCGGCGCCGCCGTAGACTTGTTTTTCATCATGAGCGGATTTTTTCTGTGCGGTATGGTCGAGAACGCACAAGGTAAGAAACTCGTGGCCTTCTATGTTCGCCGTTATCTTCGTCTGGCCCCGCCCGCCATTATCTCGGTGTTACTTGCCTATCTCTACGGCATTTGCGTTTCCGGGCATCAAAATATTCCCGGTGCCTCCGGCCTGATCCTCGATTTTTTTAATTTTACCGATCACCCGCCTCTACATGACATCGTCATGAATCTTACCCTGCTGCGCCACGAGGTAAACCCGCCACTCTGGACGATCCGTATTGAAATCGTCGCCTCCGCGGTCTTCCCACTGTTGTTCTGGTTCAAAAATCTTCGCGCGGCCGCAGCTTACCGCTTCAGTATTTTCGTACTGCTGGCATTTCTTGGCTATATTCTTCGAGATTATCAAAAGCTTGGGCTCGACCTGTTTCATTATCTATACATATTTTACGCCGGAGCCCTGGTACGTGATTACGGACCGGCCTTCAGCCGTATCAGCGCCAATATCCAGACTGCCTGCTTCGTTATGGCTTTCGCCATCCTGCTCGCCGCCGGCTTTCTCGATCCGGCCGGCGCCAATCACCCTTTCATTTTTGATTTTCTCTGTTGCGTGTCAGGCTGCGTTATCGTCATTCTGACCGCATTTGGCGGCCTTTACCAGATCAAGCAATTCCTCACATCGATGCTCATCCAGTTTCTGGGCCGTATCTCTTATAGTTTCTATTTGCTTAACGAGATCATTCTCCGCCTTGTTGCCATCATCGCCTTCGAGGCCGCGCCACGCCTGCATCTCACGCAACCAGCTTTGCTTCTGTTGATTTTGCCTGCTTCTCTTGGTTTCACCGTGCTCGGCGCCTGGCTCTTCAGCATTACGGTCGAACGGCCTTTCATTGCGCTGAGCCGCTCGCTAGGAGCCAGAATTGCATGAACGGCGATCTGAACCATAAACTCGACCGCATCCTCTCGCGCGCCGAAGAACTGCGCTTCATGCTGTCCGGCCAGCTTGGGGGCGAGGCCTTTGTGAAGGCGTCGAAGGAGCTGGCCGAGCTGGAGCCGATCGAGGCGCGGGTCAACAGCTTGCGCGAGGCGGGCAAGGCCATGGCCGAGGCCGAAACCATGCTCGCCGACCCGGAAATGAAGGAGCTGGCCGAAGCCGAATATCACGAGCTGAAGCAGAAAATTCCGGCGCTGGAAATGGACCTCCGCCTGGCGCTGCTGCCCCGGGACGAAGCCGATGACCGCTCCGCGATCCTGGAAATCCGTCCCGCCGCCGGCGGTGACGAAGCCGGGCTGTTCGCCGCCGAGCTGTTCGCCGCTTATTTGAAATATGCCGCGATTCAGGGGTGGCGGAGCGAAATCCTCGAATATACCGAAAGCGAGCTCGGCGGACTCAAGGAAGGCATTGCCGAGATCACCGGCAAATCGGTCTTCGCGCGGCTGAAATTCGAATCCGGCGTGCATCGCGTGCAACGTGTCCCCGCCACGGAAACGCAGGGCCGCATCCACACCTCCACCATCACCGTGGCCGTGCTGCCGGAAGCGGAGGAGGTCGATGTCGATATCAACGAGGGCGATCTGCGTATCGATGTGTACCGTGCCTCGGGTGCCGGCGGGCAGCATGTGAACAAGACCGAGTCGGCGGTGCGGATCACGCATCTGCCCACCGGCATCGTCGTGGCCATGCAGGAGGAGCGCAGCCAGCACAAGAACAAGGCGAAGGCCATGAAGATTTTGCGCTCGCGCATGTACGAGCAGCAGCGCGCCAGCAAGGATGCCACCCGCGCCGCCGACCGCAAGGGGCAGGTGGGCACTGGCGACCGGAGCGAGCGCATCCGTACCTATAACTTCCCGCAAGGCCGCGTTACCGACCATCGCATCAACCTGACCATCCATAAAATCGACCGGGTGATGCTGGGCGAGTTTGACGATATCATCGAGGCGCTGATCGCCGAGGACCAGGCGGCGCGGCTGGCCTCGGAGACGTGATACCGACCGACCGCGCTCTGGCCGCGATTACCGCCCGGCTGCAGGCAGCCGGAATCGAGGCGCCACGGCGCGAGGCGCGGCTGATACTGGCGGCGGCACTAGGGACGAATGCCGCCGGGCTGATGGCGCGCGATGCGGTGGACGAAGCGCTGTACGAAACCCTGGTGGCACGGCGCGCGGCACGCGAGCCGCTGGCCTATATCACCGGCACAAGGGAATTCTGGGGGCTGAGTTTTGCGGTGAGCCAGGCTACCCTCATCCCCCGGCCGGATACGGAAACGCTGGTCGAGGCGGTGCTCGAATCGGGGCTGAAACCGGGTAATGTGCTGGATCTCGGCACCGGCACGGGCTGCCTGCTCCTGGCGGTGCTGCATGAATGCCCTGGCGCCTTCGGGGTGGGGGTGGATATTAACCCCGCCGCCGCCGCTTTGGCCCGGCGCAACGCGCAGAGTCTCAACCTCGCCCGCCGCGCCGCCTTTATCACCGGCAGCTGGGCCGCGGCGCTGGGGGGGAAATTCGACCTCGTGCTGTCCAACCCGCCTTATATCGAGCACGCCGATATCCCTGCGCTGATGCCGGAAGTGGCCGCCTATGAGCCGGCCATGGCGCTCGATGGCGGGGCGGACGGGCTTTTCGCCTATCGCGCAATTATCGCGGATTTGCCCCGGATTCTTAACCCGGACGGGCTGGCCGTGCTTGAACTGGGGGCGGGACAAGCCATATCTGTCGCGGCCCTTGCCAATGCGGCGGGGTTGTCCTGCCAGTTGCGTTGCGACCTGGCCGGTACGGAAAGAGCCGCCCTGCTAAAATTCTGCAAATAGGTCATTGGCAGACTGGTATTATGCGGCTAAGCACGAATAAGCGCGGGCTGTCAGGCCTCGAGTCTCGGGTGAAGAACCGGAGGCAACCAAGGTGGCGTTATCAACGCCGTGCCGCGCCAGTCATCAGCCTGAGGATAGACACGAGCACATGAATATGAAGCGTATGCGTGGCCGCAACCATCGCCCGGGCGGCAGTGGTGGCGGTGGTGGTGGCGGCGGCGGGTTTCGCAACCAGCAGAACGGCATTCCCCTCAACCGGAACCATGTGTTTGACAGTTCGGGTCCGGAAATGCGGGTGCGCGGCACCGCCCAGCAGCTTTTCGACAAATACACGCAAATGGCACGCGATGCCTCGTCCTCGGGCGACCGCGTGCTGGGCGAGTCGTATTATCAGCATGCCGAGCATTATTTCCGCATCATCAGCGCCATAAACCAGGCCCAGGGTGTGCCCAACCCGCCGCAAGGCGGCTATGCCCAGAGCGGCGAAGGTGAAGGCGAGCAGCAACCGCCGCAGCCGCAGCAAAGGCAGGAGCCGCGCCCGGAATACCGCGAACGCCCCGAGCGGCAGGAGAATCGGGACCAGAACCGCGACCAAAATCGCGACCAGAACCGCGATCCAAACCGGGGTGAGAACCGCGATAACCGGCAGGACCGCCGCTTTGAGCAGCGCCCACGCCCGGAATTCCAGCAGCGCGACCGTGGCGAGCGGCCCTTCCGCCAGCCGCAGCCGCCCATTGCCGATGCGCCGATCGATATCAGCTCCGCCCTGGAAGCCGAGTTGGCCGCCGCCGTGGCGCAGCCGCCCGGGATGAGCGAACAGCCCATGATCCAGCACGAGCTGGTGATGCCGACACCCGCCCTGCGCGAACGCCCCACGCGCGCCCAGGCCGAGCCGGAGGCCCATGCGCCGGCGCCGGAACCCCGCGCCATCCCCATCAGCCCCGCCGCCCCGCCGTCACCCGAAGCGGAAGAACCAGCCGTGCCCGTGCGCCGCGCCCGCGGCCGGCCGCGCCTGGTTAAAGCGGAGCCGGAAACACCGTCTGAATGATCAGGCTGGGCTGGTCCAGGAGGTTTACCCCCTACCAGCCTATCAGGCGAAAGACGTAAAAAAGGGCCTGCTGCAAGCTGTTTTACCAGCTTGCAGCAGACCCTTTTTTGATCTCAGGGGCTGGAGCCCCCGTCATCGGCGCCTTATTTCGGCGACAGGACCATGACCATCTGGCGGTTTTCCATTTTGGGCATTTGTTCAACCTTGGTGTCGGTTTCCATGTCACCACGGATACGTTCCAGCACCTTCACGCCAAGCTCCTGATGCGCCATTTCGCGGCCACGGAAGCGTAGGGTGACTTTCACCTTGTCGCCGTCCTCAATGAACGACTTCATGGCGCGCAACTTCACATTATAGTCGTTTTCATCGATATTGGGGCGGACTTTCACCTCCTTGATTTCGACGACCTTCTGCTTCTTGCGCGCCTCGTTACGCTTTTTCTGCTGCTCGTATTTGAATTTGCCGTAATCGAGGATTTTGGCCACGGGCGGTTCGGCATTGGGACTGATCTCGACGAGGTCGAGTCCCACGGCGTAGGCGCGCGCAATGGCATCGCGGGTGCTCAAAACGCCCACCATCTCGCCATCCTGGTCGATAAGCCGCACCTGCGGAATTCTGATTTCATCGTTGACCCGGGGTCCCTCGCGCGATGGCGGGGCGGGTGGCGCTGGCGGTCTGGCTATAGTGAAGTCTCCTGTAACGGTTCTCGGTACCCCGCTTAGGGCAAAATGGTGAAGAAAAGCAATCCATCCGCGCCCCGGGGCAGCCATTCGGCAATCATGGCGGCATTGGCAGCCACGCGAGCAGCCAAGCGCCGGGGCACGTGTTCATCTCAAAATTGCGGATGACGGGGGTGTAAATGGTGCTAGGATCCACCAACTGCAAGAAAGCAGCAATTTAAAGGGGGAACGGGCTATGCAGATCCGCAATCCTGTCACCTGGGTGTTTGCTCAGTTTGGCGCCGCCGAGGCGCTCGGCAGCACGCCAGCATCGCGCTATTTCGGCACCACGGCCTCAGGCGTGCCACCATTGCGGCGGATCGGCACGGCCGAGCTGTGGCGCGCCTTGCGCCTCGGCTGGGGCGATACCGGCGCCGGACGGGCGGATCTCGTTATTCTCTGGCTCATTTACCCGGTCATGGTGGCCTATGTCTGGGCCGCCGCCTATTACGGCGAGCTTATCCCCCTGCTGCTGCCGGTGGCCTCCGGCTTCGCGCTGGTCGGGCCGTTTTTCGCGGTCGGCATGTATGAAATGAGCCGCAAGCGCGAGATCGACGGGGAAATGCATTGGCTGGACGGCTTCGGCGTGCTGCGCTCGCCCTCCATTGGCGGCATTATCGGGCTCGGCCTGGCTTTGATCGCGTTGTTCGGCGTCTGGCTGGCGGTAGCCACCCTCATCGCCGAGGCTTTTCTCGGGCCGGTGATGCCAGCGGGGCTCGGCTTTTTCGCCGCCGCCTTCGGTACGGCAGCGGGGTGGGAGATGCTGGCGCTCGGCGCGATGGCGGGCGCGGTATTCGCGGTGCTGACGCTGGTCATCGCCGTTGTATCGTTTCCGCTGCTGCTGGACCGGCCCGTTACACTGGGCGCCGCCATCCGCACCTCGGTCCAGGCCGTGCGGCTCAACCCCGGCGCCATGGCGTTATGGGGCATGATCGTGGCGGTGGGGCTGCTGCTCGGGAGCATCCCCGTATTCGCCGGGCTGATCGTGGTGCTGCCGATCCTCGGCCATGGAACCTGGCATCTGTACCGCGCCATGGTGCCGCGGGCGCCCTGACCGTCTGAGCGGGACGTGCGCGCGTCAATCCAAACCTGCCGCGGGCTGATCCTTGAGAAAAGCCTCGATATGCCGGGCACATTCCTCGGGCCGCTCAAGATGCAGCATGTGGCCCGCGCCGGGGATATCGGCGCGCCGCACATGTTCGGAACTCGCCGCGATGATATCCGCCATCAGGCGGAACTCCGCCATGTCGCGCTCCCCCGTCAGCAATAACGTGGGAACACGCAGCGTGTGCAGCCGCTCGATATCGGGCAGCACCTCGGCGTGATTGTCGCGCACCCATTGCCGTCCTGCAAAACGTCCGATTTCGTCATTCAACGCGGCGGTGGCCACCGCCGGCATGGCCGCGAAGAGCGGATGCGCCGCCCACAGCAACCGCGCCTCGTCCATCCGTCCGGCATGGGCGGCCCGCGTAATCCGCGCCCATGCCGCGCGCCACGGCGCCGACCACTCCCAGCCGGATATTTGCGGGCTGATGAGGACCAGGCGCCTTACCTTATCCGGATGATCCAACGCGAAACCCAGCGCCACGCCGCCACCCAACGATACCCCGGCCAGATCGCAACGAGCGATGGACCGCGCCTCCAGCAGCGCCGCCAGATCACTGGCATGGGTGAAGGCCGCGGCGGAGGCCGCGCGCGATTCGCCGAAATCCCGCAGATCAAAGCGCAGCACATGCCGGCCGGGGACGAGCAGCGGCGCCAGCCGGTCCCAGCTATGCAGGCTGCCGCCGAAGCCATGCACCAAAACCAGGGACGGCCCTTGCCCCTGCTCTTCGAGATGCAGCCGCAAGCCGGGCAGATCCAGCATCCCGGGCACGGGCTTCAGCCCGTCTGGCGCATGAATCCGGCGATATGAGATATGTAATCACGCTTGCCGATGCCCAGCCCGTTGGCGCGCAGGATGTCATAGGCCGTGACGAAGTGGAAATAGAAATTCGGCACCAACCAGCGATGCGTGAAATTCACGCCGTCAATCGCCAGCTCATGGCCCGGCTGCAGCCGCATCACGATGCGGCGTTCCTCGGCACCGGCGAAATCATCCGCCGTGAGCGTGGCCAGGCTTTGCCGGGTCTGCGCGACCAAGGCCTGCAATGCCGGAAGATCGCAATCCTGTATGGCCGGGCGCTCCGCAACTTCCCGGCCCATCAATCGCGCCGTGCCGTTATCGGCATGGAAGCATGTCAGCTGCACCTGGGTGGAGAAGGGAAACATGTCCGGCGCGAGGCGGGCCGCTGGAAATGCCGCGGCATCGGCGCGCACGGCCGCCAGCGCCAGTATTTCGCCCAGGCTGCCCAGGGCTGCGGCAAAGCTCTCGGCACTCGCCGCATAGATGGCGTGTGACATTTTAATCCTCCATTATGTGTTCGCCCGACTATGCGCGGACCGCGCCTGATCGTCCACATGGCCCTGCAACCTGCTTTGACAGTACCGCCGGCCCGGTGGAAAGTCCGGGCAATAGAAGGCTGAAAGGAAACGCCAATGACCGGAGCCGAAACCCTGGCCCGCGCTGGGATCGCCAAGACTCTCGCCGCCTGCACCCAGGCCGGCGATGCCCGCAAGGCCGAAGCCTATGCCGCCTGCTTTACCATCCAGGGCGTACTCATCCTGGACCAGACCCATGCCGGGCGCGAGACCATCCGCGACTGGATGCTGGCGCCCTCGGTGATTCCCCGGCCGCGCAACACCACCGCGCCGGGTTTCGTGAGCCACCACCTCACCACCTGCCGCATCGAGCTGACATCGGAAAGCACCGCGACGGTCAAGACCTACTGGTTCGTGATCAGCGCCACGGGACTCGACCATAGTGGCTATTACGATGATCAATTCGAGCGCGTGGGCGATGCCTGGCTGATCGCCGCGCGCAAGCCGCGCACGCTCTGGGTGAGTCCCGCAAGCGTGCTGGCGCAGGAAAAACCACAAAAATTATAAAGAAGGAGCCGCCTCAGCCGCCGAATACCTCGGCATAGCGTTCGGGCTTGAAGCCGACCAGCAGCACTCCACCCGTTTCCAGGACAGGCCGCTTGATCATCGAGGGCTGGGCGACCATCAGCGCGATCGCCTTGGCCTCGTCGAGATTGATCTTCTGCGCCTCGGGCAGCTTCCTGAAGGTGGTGCCGGCACGATTGAGCAGCACCTCCCAGCTGGCCTGCCTCACCCAGGCCTCGACAACATGCCGCCCGATGCCGGCGGTTTTATAATCATGAAACTCATAGGCGACACCATGCGCATCCAGCCAGTCCCGCGCCTTCTTCATCGTGTCGCAGGCCTTGATGCCGTGAATTATCGTGGTTGCGGACATGGCGGTACTTTCAGGCTGAAAATCATTCCCACTCGATCGTCCCGGGGGGCTTGCTCGTAATATCGTAGGTCACGCGATTGATGCCCCGCACCTCGTTCACGATCCGCCCGGCGACACGGGTGAGAAATCCGATATCATACGGGTACACTTCGGCCGTCATGCCATCCGTGCTGGTCACTGCCCGGAGCGCGCAGACCTGGTCGTAAGTCCGCCCGTCGCCCATCACACCCACGCTCTTCACCGGCAGCAGCACGGCAAAAGCCTGCCAGATGGCATCGTACAGTCCGGCGGCGCGGATTTCCTCAAGATAGATCGCATCGGCCTTCTGCAGCACGGCGACGGCTTCCCGCGACACCGCGCCCAGGATACGGATCGCCAGACCTGGGCCGGGGAATGGATGGCGGCCGACAATGCTCTCCGGCAGGCCCAGCTCGCGGCCAAGCGCCCGCACTTCGTCCTTGAACAGTTCACGCAGCGGTTCGACGAGTTTCAGCTTCATATAGGCCGGCAACCCGCCGACATTATGGTGCGACTTGATCGTAACCGACGGCCCGCCAATGGCGCTGACCGATTCGATGACATCAGGATACAGCGTGCCCTGCGCCAGGAATTCCGCCTCGCCGCCGAGTTTCTGCGATTCCTCATCGAAGACCTGAATGAACAGCCGCCCGATGATCTTGCGCTTCTGCTCCGGGTCGGTAACGCCGGCCAGCTCGCCCAGGAACAGGTCCGAGGCATCGCGATGGATCAGCGGAATATTGAACTGGTCGCGGAACACCCGCACCACCTCTTCCGCCTCGCCTGCGCGCAGCAGCCCGTGATCGACGAAAATACAGGTGAGCTGGCCGCCGATCGCCTCATGGATCAACGCCGCCGCCACCGATGAATCAACCCCGCCGGAAAGCCCGCAAATCACCTTCGCACCGCCGACCTGGGCACGGATTTTGGCGATCTCCGCAGCACGGAACCCGGCCATCGTCCAGTCGCCGGAAAGGCCGCAGACCTTATGCGTGAAATTACGCAAAAGCTGTGCGCCATGCGGCGTGTGCACCACCTCGGGATGGAACATGGCGCCATAGAACCGCCGCTCGTCATCGGCGATCAGCGCATAGGGGGCGCCCTCCGACACCGCGACGGTGCGGAATCCCGGCGGGGGCGCTGAAATATGGTCGCCATGGCTCATCCATACCTTCTCGCGCGCCCCCTGGTGCCACACACCCTCAAACAAGGCGCAATCGGCGATCACATCGACATAGGCCGCACCGAATTCGCGAATATCCGCGCCCTTGGCCTCGCCGCCGAGCTGCACGCACATGGTCATCTGCCCGTAGCATATGCCCAGTACCGGCACGCCCGCGGTGAACACCATATCCGGCGCGCGCGGGCTGCCCGCCTCCGCCACACTGGCCGGTCCGCCGGACAGGATGTAACCGGCGGCACCAAAGGCCGCTATCCGCGCCGGATCGGCATTATAGGGATAAATTTCGCAATATACGCCGCTTTCGCGTACCCGCCGGGCGATCAACTGCGTGACCTGGCTGCCGAAATCGAGAATCAGAATTTTTTGCTCGCTCATGCGCTCCCCTAGCGCATCACGCGTTCACATCCAACAGCGTTTCTATCGGGTCCCAGGCATAGGCGGACTGCGCGAATGTCTCGCCGCCGACGATGGTCGTGCCCTCGGCGATGCATTTGCCGCCCAGACGCTGGTAAAAATACCGCGAGGGGTTTTCCCGCAGTACCCAGGCGTAAACCGAACGGCAGCCGATCTGCCATAGATGCCGCGCGGCATTGCGCAGCAGCTGCCCGCCCAGGCCGCGATTCTGGTAGTCGTCCAGCATGTACAGCGTTTCGATTTCGCCGTCGCCGAGTCTGCTTTCGCGCGAGCGGCTGGCTGAGCAGAAGCCCAGCACCGGCGGCTCGCCATTGCGCCCGTAGGTGGCGGCCACATGCACGGCGAGGCCGAGGCGGATGCCGTGCTCATAGTAATGCGTCAGGCGCGGTTCGGAAAGTTTGGTCAGTACCGCTTCGGGCAGGATATCGGCATAGGCGCTGCGCCAGGTGGCGACGTGGACCGCGGCAATGCCGGGGGCGTCGGCCAGTCTGGCGCGGCGTATGGCGATCACGGATCGCGCGCCAGCACGGCCGCGAAGAAGCCATCCGTACCGTTGACCTTGGGGGAGAGGCGCAGTTTCGCCGCCCCGCGCAGAGCTTCGGGGGCATCGATGGGAATCTGCTTGAACGCTGGTGTACGGGCCATGAATGCCTCAACTTGAGCTTCGTTCTCATCATTGAGCATCGAGCAGGTGGCGTAAATAAGTTTTCCGCCCGGCTTCACCAATTTCTGCGCGGTGTCGAGAATCGCCGCCTGCTTAACGGTCAGCTCGGCGAGGTCCGTCTCGGTCAGGCGGGTGCGGGCATCGGGATTGCGGCGCCATGTGCCGGTGCCGGTGCAGGGCGCATCGACCAGCACGCGGTCGAACTTGCGCTCCTGACGTTTCACCCATTTATCGCCGGGCTCCAGCAGATGCTGCTCGGCATTATGCACCCCGGCGCGGCGCAGGCGTTTGATGGCGCCTTCGAGCCGGGGGGCGGAGACATCACAGGCGATGATGTGGCCCTTGTTCTGCATGCCCATGGCGATGGCCAGCGTCTTGCCGCCGGCGCCGGCGCAGTAATCCACCACGCGCATGCCGGGCTGCGCGTCCACGGCCAGGGCGATGAGCTGGCTGCCCTCATCCTGAATTTCGACGAGCCCATCCTGGAAGGTTTTTCCGGAAGTGATGGACTGGCGGTTGGCCAGGCGCAGCCCCCAGGGCGAGTATTCGGTCGGCACCGCGGCCAGCCCCTCGCGGCGAAGCGAAATAATCGCCTCCTCGCGCGTCGCTTTGAGCAGGTTCACGCGCAGATCCAGCGGCGCCGTCTCGTTCATCGCCGCCATCTCGTCGCCGAGCGTGGGGCCGAACTGGGCACGGAGTTTCGGCAGAATCCAGTCCGGGATCTCGAATTTCACCGCTTCCGGCATGTTGGGATGTTCAAGCGTGCGGGTGGCAAGCTGCTCCACCACGGCCATCTCCTCGGGCGCCAGCGGCGGCGGCCCGTAGCGCCCGGCGCAGAAGGCCATGGCGATCTTGTTGGGCGTCTGCCCGGAGAACAGCGCCTGCAAGGCCAGCATCAGCCGCGCCGTATGCGGCGCATGGCAGTAATCCAGCCACCAGCCGAGATGCCGCCGCGCCCGGAGCACGCCCCAGACCAGCGTGCTGACGGCACGGCGGTCGCCGCCGCCGATGAAGCGGCGCGTGCGGAAGAAATGATTGGCAATGGCGTCAGCCGGGCGCGGATCGGCCTCAATGGCGGCGAGGAGGTCGATGGCGGCGGCGAGTTGTCCGGCTGGGGTCATGCGGCGCCTATAGCGGAGAAGCCAGGCGCTTCATACCGGCACAAAAGGCGGCATAAAAAAAGAGCGGCGCAGTTACCCGCGCCGCCCTCATATCTTCAAAAGCGCTAATCAGGCGGTTTTGAGGTTCTCGGCCGAAACCTTGCCCTGCTGGCCCGGCTTGGCTTCGTAGGAAATCTTCTGGCCTTCGTTCAACGAACCCATGTTGGCGCGCTCGACGGCGGAGATATGCACGAACACATCCTTGGAGCCATCGTCCGGCTGAATGAAACCATAGCCCTTGGTCGGGTTAAACCACTTAACGGTACCTGTTGCCATAACTGCAACTCCTCACAAACAGCAACTCGCAACGCGCGAGCCAAAAAACTCTTCAATCGTTTGGAGGGGCCGGACCGCAAAAAGCAGAAAAAGCACGCAACAACGGCAAACGAAAAGCGCTGTGGGAGCTTCTTACGCGCTTTTGCGCGGCACGGCAAGCTTTTCAAAGCGCGCGTAGAGGCCGGACATTCAGGGGGATCGCGACGGCAGACGCGCGAACTCCTCCATCAGCGCGATCAGCTTCAACGCCAGATGCGCCGTATCGCCCGCCGAGAGCGGCGAGAATAACGGGGTAATGTGGCGGTCCACGAAACTCGCATGGCCGGAATAGGCCATCGACCAGCCGGCAAAGCGGCGCGGTTCCTCAGTGGTGCGGATGATTTTGACGCGCATATGACGCGGATCGTTATTTATGCTGTGCATCAGCTCCGCCACCGCCGTCTCATCGCCTTCCAGCACCTGGGCAAAGCAGCCGCCCGTGGAGATGAGCGCGCCGGTGACATCGAGCAGCGCGTTGCGCACGCACGATGCCTGCACGATGGCCGCAACCTCCGCCTCGCCAGCCGGGAAGGTCAGCAAGGCTTTGCTCACATAGAGCAGCGAATAGGCCATCCCGGCTTGTGCTCCCCTTTGGTACAATCTTGCCTTGCGTGATCTTGCCCCAGGGCCCAAGGGCGAAGCAAGTCCAGCACCTATGGCGCGAAGGGTACCCCCGCCTGCAACCGCGCGGCGCTGGGGATATCTTGCGCGGTGAAGCCGCCGCCGAGATCCTGGTACAGTGCGACGGCCGCGAGCAGCCGGTCCTGCTGGATGGTCAGCAGGCTTTGCTGGCTGCCGAGCAGTGTCACCTGCGCCGTGACGACCGTGGTATAGGGCACGGTGCCGGCCTCGTATTCGTTGAGCGCGATCTGCACGGCACGCCCGGCATCCGCCACAGTTGCCGTCTGCACCCGAGCCTGGGCGGCGTAAATCCGCAAGGCGGAGAGGTCGTTCTCGGTATCCTGGAAAGCGGTCAGCACCGTGGCGCGGTAGCTCTCCTCGGCCGCGTCATAGGCATCCTCAGCCGCCGCGACCTTGGCGCTGCGAATCCCGCCATCGAACAAGGTGGCCGAGGCATCGGCTCCCAGCGACCATAAAGCGTTCGCCGCCGAGAACAGCCCGCCAATCGGGTCGGCGCTATAGCCGCCCAGCGCGGAAAGGGTGATATCGGGATAATACGCCCCCACGGCCACGCCGATGGCGGCATTCTGCTCGGCCATGCTCCGCTCGGCGGCGGCGATATCCGGGCGGCGCTCCAGCAAGGTGCTAGGCACGCCGGCGGGGGGCACCGGCACATCCGGGATTTGTGCCGCGGGGGGCAGCGCGAAGTTTTCGGGGAACTGGCCGGTGAGCACCGCGATGGCGTTGTCATACTGCGTCCGCGCCACCCCCAAAGCTATGAGGCTCGATTGCGCGCCCTCGAGCTGGGTGCGGGCGGTGATGACATCACCGGGCGCCGCCGTCCCCGCCGCGACCTGATTCTGCGCGATCCGCAGGCTGCGCTGATAGGCCGCAACGGTCTGGCGGTAGAGCGCGATGGAGGCATCCGCCGCGCGCAGATCGACATAATCAGCGGCGAGCGCTGCCTGGGAGCTGAGCGTGGCATTGGCGAGATCTGCAGCGCTCACCTGGGCGGCGGCACTGTTCTGCTGCACCTGGCGGCGAATTTTACCCCAGATATCCGGCACCCAGCTTACCGTGCCCTCGGCCGTGCCGGCGGTGCGCGGCCCGCCGCCAACCCCACTCGAACCACCGCCGCTGGCGGCGCGCGTGGCGCTGCCGGTGAGGCCGAGCGTGGGATATAGCGCCCCTTGCGCGGCACGCACCGCCGCGGCGGCCTGCCGGTAGGCGTAGAAATCCGCTTTGATCGTGGCGTTGTTCACCGCGACCTGCGGCTCCAGCCGGTCCAGTGCCGGGTCGTGAAACGCCGTCCACCACGCGCCTTTGGCGGCCGCGTCATCCGGTGCCGCCTTCACCCAGCCCGGCGCGATGCTGTACGCGGCCGGGAGCTTGAGCGCTGGTTTATGGTAGTCCGGCCCGACCATGCAGGCCGACAAGGCCAAGAGGGGGGCAAATACAAGCCGCTTCATAGAGCCTCCACGATATTGCCCGCGCGTGGTGCCGCCTTGTCCTGGCCGCCGCGCAGTTTAGCGCCCAGCCGGTCGAGCCAGAGATACACCACGGGCGTGGTATATAATGTGAGCGCCTGGCTCACGGCCAGGCCACCGATGATGGTGAGCCCGAGCGGCTGGCGCAGGCTGGCCCCCTGCCCCAGCCCGACAGCCAGCGGCACGGCCCCCAGAATGGCGGCGAAGCTGGTCATCAGAATCGGGCGGAAGCGCAACGATGCGGCCTGGAAGATCGCCTCTTCCGGCGGCAGGTTTTGGCTCCGCTCCAGTTGCAGCGCGAAATCGATCATCAGAATGGCGTTCTTCTTCACGATGCCGATGAGAAGGATAATGCCGATCAGCGCGATGATGGTGAGCGGCGTGTTCAATATGAGCAGAAACAGCGTCGCCCCCAGCCCCGCCGAGGGAATGGTGGAGATGATGGTGATGGGATGGATCGTGCTCTCATACAAAATGCCGAGCACGATATACACCGTGACCAGCGCCGCCAGGATGAGCAGCGGCTCGGAGGCGGTGGAGGACTGGAACGCCGCCGCCGTGCCGGCGAAGGCACCGGTAATGGTCAGCGGCACGTCGAGCCGCGCCATGGTCTTCTCAATGGCCGCGGCGGCGGCACTCAGCGCCACCCCGCGTGGTAATGAGAATGATATGGTGGCGGCCCCCCGCCCGTCCTGATGGTTGACCGAAACCGGCGTGGTCCCCTGGGAGATGCTGGCAATGGCCGAAAGCGGCACCATCGTCTCCTGGTTGGTGCTCACGGCCGCCCCCGAGGAGGATGCGGCATGGCCGCTGGCGGCGATAGAGTTCACCGCCGCGTTACTTGCCGAATCCAGCGCCACGGATGCGACCGCGCCGGCGGTGGTCGCGGCCGCCGTACCGACCGACCCCGCCGCGAGCTGACTGGCCGACGTGCCGCTCGCCTTCCCGCCCGCGGTGCTGATATAGATCCGCGCCAGATCGCCTGGTGTCTGCTGGTAGGCGGGCGCGTATTCCATGACCACATGATACTGGTTCAGCGCGGCATAGATGGTCGAGACCGTGCGCTGGCCGAACGCATCGTAGAGCGTCTGGTCGATCTGCCCCGGAGTGATGCCGTATTGCGCCGCCTTGGCGCGGTCGATGTGGATATCCGTCTCCAGCCCGCCTTGCTGGATATCGGAATTCACGTCCACCAGCAGCTTGTCCTGCTTCAGCGCCGCGACGATCTTGGGCGTCCACTCGTATAAATCCTGCTGGCTGTCGCTCTGCAGCGTGTACTGGTATTCGGCATTGCCCTGACGCGCGCCAACGGTGAGGTCCTGGGCCGGCACCAGAAAAGTCTGCGCCCCGGCAATGGCGGCAAACGGCCGGCGCAGCCGCGCCACGATGGCGGCGGCGCTGGCATGGCGCTCACGCAGTGGCTTAAGCGTTATGAACAGCCGCGCCGTGTTGACCGAGCGCCCGCCGGTAAAGCCGGCAACCGAGGCGACGCCGGGATCATTCTGCACCACGGTCTGCAATTGCAGCAGTTTCTTCTTCATCGCGTCGAAGGAGATCGACTGGTCGGCGCGGATATTCCCGATGATGAGCCCGTTATCCTGCTCCGGAAAAAACCCCTTCGGCACCACCACGAACAGCACGACATTGAGGATGATGGTAAGGATCAGCGATAATCCCACGATGGTGGCGTGGCGCAACGCCCAGCGCAGCGAGCGCTCATAGCCGGCCCGCGCGGCCTCGAACCAGTCTTCCAGTTTCCGCACGATCCACCACGGCTTTTTGCCGCTCTCCCTTGCGGCATGGCCTTCTCCCGGGCGCAGCAGCAGCCCGCACAGCATCGGTGTCGTAGTCAGCGACACGATGAGTGAAATGACGATGGCAATCGACAGCGTCTCAGCGAATTCCTGAAACAACCGCCCGAGCAGGCCCGGCATCAGTAATATCGGCAGAAATACAGCGATCAGCGAGGCGCTCATCGAGAGCACGGTGAAGCTCACCTCGGCGCCGCCGCGCAACGCCGCCTCGCGCGGCGCCATCCCGGCTTCGAGATGCCGCATGGTGTTTTCCGTCACCACCACCGCATCATCCACCACAAACCCGACCGCGATGGTCAGCGCCATCAGCGACAGATTATCGATGGAAAACCCCAGCAGATACATCGGCCCGAACGTACCGAGAATGGAAACCGGCACGGCGAGGCCGGGGATAAGCGTGGCGCGCGGCGAGCGCAGGAACATATACACCACGCCGATCACCAGCAGCACGGCGATGAACAGGCTGCGTTCCGTATCGGCCAGCGCGCCACGGATGGAGGTGCTGCGATCCAAGGCGATGCTGACATTCGCGGCCGGCGGCAGGGCCGCGCGCACTTCCGGCAGCAGCGCCTTTATGGCATCGACGGTCTTAATGATATTGGCATCGGGGCTCGGATGGATGATGACCAGCACCGCGCGCTTGCCGTTGAAATAGCCGGCATTCTGCAAGTTCTCATTCGAATCCAAGACCTGCGCCACATCGCTGAGGCGCACCGCCTGGTTGTTACGATAGGCGATGACCAGATCGCGGTATTGTGCGGCCACGCTGGCCTGATCGTTTGTGTAAATCTGGTAGCGCGTGCCGGCCACGTTGAAATAGCCTTTTGGCGCGTTGGCATTGGCGGCGGCAATGGCCGCGCGCACATCCTCAAGCCCTATGCCGTATCTGGCGAGCGGCCCGGGATCCAGCTCCACCCGCACCGCGGGCAGCGCCGAACCGCCAAGCTCGACATTGCCGACCCCGCTGATCTGCGAGAATTGCTGCTGCAGCACCGATTCCGCAGCATCGTAGAGCTGTCCCGCCGTCATCGTGTCCGAGGTGAGCGCCAGCACCATGATGGGCGCATCGGCCGGATTGAATTTCTCATATTGCGGGTTCGCGCGCAGGCTCGTCGGCAAATCCGCCCGCGCCGCCTGGATCGCCGCCTCGACATCGCGCGCCGCACCGTTGAGATCACGGTTGAGCCCGAACTGGATGGCGATCTGCGTCGAGCCATTGCCCGATTGCGAGGTCATCTGTGTCACATCGGCAATGGTGCCGAGATGGCGCTCCAGCGGCGCGGCCACGGTGGAGGCCATGGTGTCGGGGCTGGCGCCGGCCATATTGGCCTGCACCTCGATGGTCGGGATCGTCAGTTTCGGCAAGGGCGAGACCGGCATGCGGATGAAGCCGAGAATGCCTGAAAGCGCGATGCCAAGCGTGAGCAGGGTGGTGGCAACCGGCCGGCGAATGAAGACTGCCGAGATATTCATGGCACGGGGCGTCTGATGCGGCGGGACAGGCTGTCAAACGCCAGATAGATGGCCGGGGTGGTGAATAAAGTGAGCACCTGGCTCACCAGCAGCCCGCCGACGATGGCGATGCCGAGCGGCGCGCGCAGCTCCGAGCCCATGCCGCCGCCGAAAATCAGCGGCAGGCCGGAGAACATGGCGGCCAGCGTCGTCATCAATATCGGACGGAACCGCAGCAGCGCCGCTTCGTGGATCGCCTCGCGCGCGGGCTTGCCCTCGATGCGCTCGGCCTGCAGCGCGAAATCGATCATCATGATGGCGTTCTTCTTCACGATCCCGATCAGCAGCACGAT
>JAKBAV010000133.1 GCA_021826225.1 Pseudomonadota bacterium
GCCAGAGCAGCACGGTCTCGCCCCCTTCGCTGTCCACATTGGAAGCATCGATGCCGGCATTGGCGGTGACATGGCCGGTTTTATGCCGCGCGATGACGACGCCCGGCTTGGCGCGCATGATACCGGCGGATTCGCTCAGGATAAGCTCGGCGATTGCCGCGCTCTTGCCGCTCGCGGCAGCCAGCACCCGCGCCTCATCGGAAGGTGTCACCGCATCCAGCCGGGCAAACCGCCCCTCGGCCTTCGAGACGATCTTCTGCGCCACCACAACGACATCGCCCTCATAAAGCCGCCCGGCCTGGCCGCGCAGCGCCAGGACAATCGCGGCGGCGATATCGTCACCCGCGCCAAACAGCGGCAGGCCGGGAACGGGAATAATCTGCACCGGCCGGGGCTGCGGCTCGCCCTTCGGATCGCCGGTCAGGCGGATGCCGGCATGGGAGAAATAGCGCCGGTTGAGCTGGATCAGCACCGAGGTGAGCGCTTCCGAGGCCGCCGAATTGGCCAGCGGCCCGGCATGGTAGCCGCGCAGGCCCAGATCGGCGATAAGCGCGATAACCGCATCCGCCACATCCTTCTTATCGGCGGCGACCAGCACATCCACATCGATCGGCTCGGCATGGCTCAGCTTCTCGGCGCTCACCGTCTGCATGGCGGAGGCCACCTGCGCCTCATCCCCCAGCAATGCCTGCACCTCGACAGCGGCACAGCCCGCGGCGGGAAGCTGCACCGTGCCGACTTTCGGCGGCTTCAAGGGGGCTGTGGTGTCGATGACGATCTTGCCGCCGACCTGGCCCTTGATGGCGGTAACCGTGCCGACCTGCGAGGCATAGGGCACCGCCAGCACGACGATCTCGGCATGGGCGGCGGCATCGGCCAACGCCGCGCCATGGATATTCGCGCCAGGCTCTTCCGCCAGCATGGCGGCGGCGGCGGCCTGCGCCTTGGCGGCCTCACGCGAGCCTATCCACACCTCATGCCCGGCCTGCGCCCAGCGCCGCGCCATGGCACCGCCCAACGCCCCAGTGCCGCCCAGAACCGCGATAATCGTCACTTTATTTGCTCCTCCGCTCTTCACACCGTCTTCACGTGGCGGTGCCGTCCGCAACACTCCCAAACGGGAGATGGCCGGACCACCCCGCGGGCGATCCGGCCATTCTCTTATTAACCCTGATATGCGCCCCGGCAAGCGGCGCGCATGGCGCGGTTCAGTACGATTTCGGCAGGTCCAGCACTTTTTCGGCCAGGAAGTTGAGGATCATATGCGGGCTGATCGGCGCCGTGCGCGGGATCAGCACCTCACGCAACAGGCGCTCGACATGGTATTCCTGCGCGTAGCCCATGCCCCCCAGCGTCAGCATGGCGGTATGGCAGGCCTCGAAGGCAAATTCGGCGGCCAGATATTTCCCGGCATTGGCCTCCACGCCGCAATCCAGCCCCTGGTCGAACAGGCTCGCCGCCTTGAACACCATGAGGTTGGCGGCCTCCAGCTGCGCCCAGCATTTGGCCAGCGGGTGCTGGATACCCTGGTTCATGCCGATGGGCCGGTTGAACACGATGCGCTCCTTGGCATAGCGCGCGGCCCGCGCGATGGCGGCGCGGCCAATTCCCACCGATTCGGCGCCGATCAATATGCGTTCGGGGTTCATGCCATGCAGGATGATCTTGAACCCATCGCCCTCGGCACCGATACGGTCCTCCTCCGGGATGAACAAATCGGTAATGAACAGCATGTTGGAATCTACCGCATGGCGGCCCATTTTATGGATCAGCCGGACATCGATATTGGCGCGGTTGAGGTCGGTATAGAACAGCGACAGGCCTTGCGTTTTTTTCGTTACCTTGTCGAGCGGCGTGGTGCGCGCCAGCAGCAGCATCTTATTCGCCACCTGCGCCGTGGAAATCCAGATCTTCTCGCCATTCACGAGGTAACCGCCCTGCACCTTGTCCGCGCGGGTTTTCAGCTCCGTGGTATTCAGCCCGGCATTGGGTTCGGTCACGGCGAAGCAGACGCGGTCCGCGCCCTCGATCACGGGGGCGAAAATCCGTTGCTTCTGCGCCTCATTCCCAAACAGCGCGACCGGCTGAAGCGAAAACACCGGCATATGCACGGCCGAGGCGCCGGACATACCAGCCCCGGATTCGGCAATCGCCTGCATCATCAGCGCCGCTTCGGTAATCCCGAGGCCCGAGCCGCCGAATTCAGTGGGGGTGGAAATACCGAGCCAGCCGGCATCGACCAGCGATTTATAGAAATCATGCGGGAATTCGGCGGAACGGTCATGCTCCAGCCAGTATTCCGGCGAGAACTGGGCGCAATGCTTCAGAATCGCGTCCCGGATGGTCTGTTGTTCTTCGTTGAGCGAGAAATCCACGTTGCAAAACCTCTACAGAATGTTTTCCGCCGGATGGGCGGGTTCAGGCGGCGCTACTCTTGTGGGCAGGCCAAGCTCGGCGAGAAGCTCTTCCGTATGCTCGCCCAGTTTGGGCGCGAACCCGGCGACATGGCCAGGCGTTGCCGAAAACCAGCTCGGCACACCGGGGAACCGCACCGGGCCGTATTCGGTCTCCACGGTCTCGAAAAACCCGACAGCATTGAGATGCTCATTCTCGAACAGTTCGCCGGGGGTACGCAGCGGCGCCGAGGGAATATCCAGCCCGCGGAACAGATCGAGCCATTCCTGCGTCGTGCGCTCTTTCAGCGTATTGCCGACGAGATGATACACCGTGTCGATCTGCTTGGCGCGCTGTTCCAGCCTGGCAAAATGCGGGCCGGCCCAATCAGGCTTCACCGCATCGACAAACGCGTTCCATTGCTTGTCATTATACACCAGCACGGAAATATAGCCGTCCTTGGTCGGGTAGGGCTTGCGGTTCGGCGCCACGGCGCGGGGATAAAACGCCTCGCTGAGCGGCGGCGAGAACATCGCGCCATTGGCATGCTCGACCAGCATGAAGCTCGCCATGGTCTCGAACATACCGATCTCAACCTCCTGCCCCTGCCCCGTCCGCTCGCGGTGGAACAACGCCATCGAGGTTGCATAAAGTGCCGTCAGCCCCGCCACCTTGTCAGCCACGATGGTGCCGACATAATTCGGCTCGCCGGTCAGCATCTGCTGCACCGCGGGCAGGCCGCATTCGGCCTGGATGACATCATCATAGGCGGTCAGATCGCGGTCCGGCCCGCGCCGGCTATAGCCATAGCAATTGGTGTAGATGATACGCGGGTTGATCGCCGCGACATCGGCATATGAGAAGCCCAGCTTGCCGATGGCTTTCGCGCGCTGCGAATGGATGAAAACATCCGCCGTGGCGATGAGTTTCCGCAGCACATCCTTATCGGCCTCAAGCCGCAAATCCAGCACCACGCTGCGCTTGCCACGATTGACGTTGACAAACACACCGGCCAGCCCAGGCCCCGGGGCAACCGAGATATACCGCGTATTATCGCCGGCCGGCGGCTCGATCTTGATCACATCAGCACCCATATCGGCCATGATCTGGGTGCAATAAGGGCCCATCACCATGGCGGTCAGGTCGATCACGCGTAAGCCCGCGAGAGGGCCTTGTTTGCTCATTTTATAAGTCTTTCAGGAATAAGCACTTCTTTTTGCGAACAAAAAGAAACAAAAAAACTTTGACACTCGGGGCATGGGCGGTGTCAGCGACAACGCCCCCAGTGGCAAAAAAGTTTTTGGTTCTTTTTTCAAAAAGAACTGCTTTTTTAATCCAACGGCTTCGGCGCGCCGGTGCCCATGTATTTTGCCAGGTTCTTGTGGAGGTTGGTCACCGCCACTTCCTGCAACGGGTTGGGCTTGGTGCCAGGGAAGGCAGCGGCCTTCATGCCCTGCTGCACCGCCGTCATATTGGCGAAATCCTGCGGCAGCACGCTGCGCCAGGCCGGGTCTTCCGGCGGCGTGAAAATCCATTCGGTTTTCGGCGCCCCATCGGGCGGGTACAGCTCATATACGGCGGCCTCGAAGATGCATTTATCGGGGTCGTTGCCATAGGGCCTGGCATTGTAGCACAGCGCGTTGTTCACGGCATGGCCGATCTGGAAATTGGGGAAAATCTGCCAGGCGGTGCCGGCCTTGCCGGTATGCTCAGGGTCGACCACCGGCCAGAACACGCCCCTCGCCTCATCCACGGCGCGGGCCGAGGCCAGCCAATGGCGCGAAACCTCGGCCGGCGGCGTGCCCTCGGGCAATTCGTGGACCAGGCGCTCGGCAGCCTCCACCAGGGTTTGCGTGGTATTGGTGTTGGCGTGTTCCCAGGTGTAGCGCTGCATTTCAGCGGTCGCCTGGCGCGGGTCGGCACCGGCCCCCAGCCGCAATTTGCCTTTGCTCTCCTCCAGCCCCTTGGGCGCATGATACCCAATATTGCTGTGGATGCCCTGCGCCCGGGACCAGCTGTTATACGAACCGAACACCATGAACTCAGGGTGCGTGGCCGGCAGGTGATAAATCT
>JAKBAV010000134.1 GCA_021826225.1 Pseudomonadota bacterium
TGCGCCGCGTCTTCATCAGCTCCTGCAGCTGCCCCAGCCAGTGCGGCGTGGCGAGGTCAAGCTCCACCATTTCCAGCCCGCATGCCGCCCAGCTTGCCGTGAAATGCCGCACCAGCCCGCGCACGGACTGGTAGGCGGAATTCCAGGTCAGCGACAGCACGACATCCACGGCCTACGTAATCCGCGCCAGGGCGGCGGTAAGGCGCGCCGCATCCTCCGCAAAGCTTCTGGCGCGCTCGCGATGCTCCTCAAGCACGGCGTCCGGCGCGCGCGACACGAAATCGGCATTCGCCATTTTCGCGTTCACCTTGTCGAGTTCACCGCGCGCCCTGGCCAATGCCGCCGCCAGACGCTTGCGCTCGGCATCGAGGTCGATCAGCCCTTCCAGAGGCAGAATGACCGTGGCCTCGCCGAGCACGATCTGCGCCACGTTGGCGGGCACCGGCCCGATGAGCGGCCCGACCGCCGAGGCCCGCGCCATGCGCGAAATGCGCTCGAAATTCCGGTCCGCCCGCGCCAATGTCTCCGCCGAGGCATCCTGCAGCAGCACCGGGGATTTCTGCGCCGGCGGCACATTCATCTCGGAGCGCACGGAGCGGATGGCGGTGATCAGGCTGATCGTCCATTCCACCTCCTCACGCGCCGCCGCGACATCCGATGCCGCGGCTTCGCCAGACTGGGGCCAGGGCGCGGAGATGAGCGAGCAAGCCGCGCCATAGCCGAAATGATCCCATAACTCTTCCGTCACGAAAGGGATCAGCGGATGCATCAGGCGCAGGAGAAGCCCGAGCACATGGGCGGCGGTGTCGCGTATCTCCGCCGCATCATCCGTGGCGAAGCCGGGTTTGGCGAACTCGATGAACCAGTCGCAGAAATCATCCCAGACGAGATGGTAGCAGCACTGCGCGTAATCGCTGACCGAAAACCTGTCCAGGGCGGCGCTTGCCTGCGTTACGGCATTGCCGGTTACGCCCAGAATCCAGCGGCACAGCGGCAGTTTTGCATTTTCGGGACGAAAATCAGGGTTCGGCACCACCCCGTTCATTTCAAGAAACCGCGCCGCATTCCAGATTTTCGTGATGAAGCCACGGTTATTCTCGACGATCTTGGCGCCGAGCTTCACATCACGGCCCTGCCCGGCCGCGGCGGCTACGGAATAGCGCAAAGCATCCGTGCCATAGGCATCGATCAAGGTCAGCGGGTCCAGCACATTGCCCTTGGACTTGGACATTTTCTGGCCTTTTTCGTCCCGCACCAAGCCGTGAATATATACCGTCCGAAACGGTACATCTCCCATGAAATGCAGACCCATCATCATCATCCGGGCGACCCAGAAAAAGATGATGTCGAATCCCGTCACCAGCGTATCGGTCGGATAATATTTATCCAGCTCCGGCGTCCGCTCCGGCCAGCCCAGCGTGGAAAACGGCCAGAGTGCCGAGGAGAACCAAGTATCCAGCACGTCCTCGTCCTGCGTCAGCGCCGCACCGTTTGCCTGCGCCCGCGCCTCCTCCTCGCTGCGCGCCACATATACATGCCCCGCCTCGTCATACCAGGCCGGAATCCGGTGCCCCCACCATAATTGCCGCGAGATGCACCAGGGCTCGATTTCCCGCATCCAGGCGAAGAACGTGTTCTCCCATTGCTGCGGCACGAATTTGATCCGCCCCTCTTCCACCGCCTTTATGGCCGGCTGCGCCAGCACATGCGCGTTGCAGTACCATTGCGTGGTCAGCAGCGGCTCGATCACCGTGCCGGAACGGTCGCCATACGGCACGGTATTGGCGTGTGGCTTAACCTCCACCAGCGCCTCGATCCGCTCCAGCTCGGCCACTATGGCCTTGCGCGCCGCGAACCTGTCCTGGCCTTCCAGCCCCAGCACGAATTCCGGCAGGGTGCCCAGCTCCGCCAGCACCACGCGGCCCTGCCGGTCCAGCATGGAGGGCATGGGCAGGCCATGCCGCCGGCCGACCTCGAAATCGTTGAAATCATGCGCCGGGGTGATTTTGACGGCACCCGTGCCCTTCTCCGGATCGGCGTATTCATCGGCGATGATGGGGATGCGCCGCGCCGTCAGCGGCAATGTCACCTGCCGCCCGATGAGATGTTTGAACCGCTCATTCTCGGGATGCACGGCGACAGCGGTATCGGCCAGCATGGTCTCGGGCCGCGTCGTCGCGACGATGATCTCCTCCCCGCCATCGACCGGGTAGCGGATATACCACATGCTCCCCTTGGCCTCGCGGCTCTCGACCTCGAGGTCGGAAATCGCGGTCTGCAACTGGGTATCCCAGTTCACCAGGCGCTTATCCTGGTAGACGAGCCCCTCCTCGAACAACCGCACAAACACCTCGCGCACGGCCACCGAGAGCCCCTCATCCATCGTGAAACGCTCGCGCGCCCAGTCCGGCGAGGCGCCAAGCCGGCGCAGCTGGCTGGTAATCGTGCCGCCCGACTCAGCCTTCCACTGCCACACGCGGGACAGAAACGTCTCGCGGCCAAGCTGTTTGCGGCTGATGCCTTCCTTATCCAGCAGCCGCTCCACCACCATCTGCGTGGCGATGCCGGCATGGTCGGTGCCCGGCTGCCACAGCACATCGCGCCCCTGCATGCGGCGGAAGCGGACAAAAACATCCTGCAGCGTCATGGTCAGCGCGTGGCCCACATGCAGGCTGCCCGTCACGTTCGGCGGCGGAATCATGATGCTGTAGGGGGTGGCGTTGCGCGCGGGATGGGCGGCAAACGCGCCGGCCTCTTCCCAACCACGATAGAGCCGCGCCTCCGCGGAGGCCGGCTCGAAATTCTTATCCAGTGACGTCACGTCGAAACTCCGGCGCTTGCAGGGCAGCGCGTTTACATAGGCCAAACCCGCGCCGCGCAACTTATGGCGGCGCGGCGGAGGAGCAAAAATTACATACGGTCGATGACGCGGCCGATCTCGGCACGGACCACGCGCTCGACCAGGCTCGGCAGGTGGCTGTCCAGCCAGGCTTTCAGCACGGGCTTCACCTCCTCGCGCACCAGATCCTCGATCGTCACGCCGGGGCGGCCGATCTGCACGGCGCGCTCGCTGCTGACGGAGCGCACCAGCGAGCCGACTGTATTGGCGATTTCATTGGCCAGCTTGTCGCCTACCAGCCCTTGGGGTGATTGTACCTGATCGTCCATATTATTTTCCTTTTCATTAAGCGTCGAAAGACTTTGGTTGGGCTGGACCACTGATACGGGGATGTACTGTGCCTCCCCGGCGGACATCTGGCCATCAGAATTCTGGCCATTTTCATATGCCTGACTGTCGAGCGTCGGCGTGGAGCCGAAGGCATCGCCGTCTTTCGGCTCCGCCTGGCTGGAATTCACCATGGCGGTGGAGCCCAGGACGAGGATATCGTCATCGGCCTCGTCAACGGAACCGGCCTCTCCATCAGATGGCGGCGTAGCGGCGCGCTCGCTCTCTTCCTCCGTCAGAATCCGCCGGATCGAAGCGAGGATTTCTTCCATGGAAGGTTCCGCGCCGCTGGAAGGCCCGCCATTATTGCCAATTCCGTTACGTTCACTCATCCTGTTGATCCTTCATGGTGCCGGCATACGATCCGTTACGGTCCAGCGACCGGAGCCGCGGCTGAACCGGGGTCGGCCGGGCTGGGCGCGGCATCGAGCAACGCCCCGTCCGGGGCAGCATCGAGCAACGCGCCATCCGGCGCGATGCCGGCCCTGCGGTCCGCACCCTCACCAGTCCCGAACGCTGCGTGCTTAACGGCATTGTAATACTTAAGATCGTCATACTCCTGCACCGGCAAACCAAGATCCTTTACCGTCAACCGCCCGATCGCGGAAGCCACGGTATAGGTGTTGTTTACCAGTGTACCAATATTCTGAACCTGTTGCACCTGTGAGTTCAACAATAATTGTTGAGCATTGAGCACATCCAGCGTCGTCCGCGTGCCGACCAGCTCCTCGCGCTCCGTGCCATCGAGCGCGATGGCATTGGCCTTGATCTCGGCATTGGTCGAAACGATGGCCGCCCGGGTCGAGGTTATGGCCACCCAGGCCTGGGTGCCCTGGTAATAGGCGGTCCTCTGGGCGTCGAGAATCGCCGCGAAACTCTGCTGCTCCTTGGCCCGCGCCTGGCGGATGGCGGCATATTCCGAGCCGCCCTGCCACAAGGGCACGGTGAGCTGGCCGATGAACGAGCCGCCTTTAAGTTGCGAGCCAGCATAGGACTGGCCAACCTCATGAAAGGCCGAGGCCTGGAGCTGCACTTGCGGCAGCAGCACCGCGAAGGCCACGTTCACCGCGTCCTTGCTCGCCGCATCGGTGAATTCGGCGGCTATCACCGTGGGGTTGTTGGCCACGGCGGCCGCGCCGGTGGCATCCTTGGAATCCACCGGCAACATCAATGGCTGCGGCGGCGCCA
>JAKBAV010000135.1 GCA_021826225.1 Pseudomonadota bacterium
GCCACCGATAAGGGGCCGGGCTTCTTTGTCGAGCCGACCTTCTTTGTCGATGTCACCAACGACATGAAGATCGCGCGGGAGGAGATTTTCGGGCCGGTCGGCGTGCTCATCCCCTTCGAGGATGACGAGGATGCCATTCGCATCGCCAATGACAGCGAATACGGGCTTTCCGGCATGGTGCTCTCGGGTGATACCGAGCGCGCGATGAAAATCGCCCGGCGCATCCGCGCCGGCACCATCGGCGTGAATTTCGGTGCCTCGATCACGGTCGATCTGCCGTTTGGCGGCTATAAGCAGAGCGGTATCGGCAAGGAATGGGGCATGGAAGGGTTCGATGAATATCTCGAAACCAAGGCTGTCGCCGTCGGTAAGTTTGGTTAGGGCGCGCACCGGCGGGCAGCGCCGGTGTGCAACGGCTTGGGCTGCGTGATCGTTTAGGCTGAGCGGGTGGTGCTGGGTTGGTACGACATGACATGGTCATCTCAATGGTGAACGAGCCCCGCCCGGTGCCGGACGGGCCGCGGGCAAGCCATAATCTTCTGGGCCAGCGCCTGGGGCGCAAGGGCCAGGAGACAAAGGAGCGGATTCTGGTGACGGCGCTGCGGCTGATCGAAGGTTCGCAGGATATGCCGGTGACCCTGACCGCCGTGGCGCGCGAGGCCTCGGTCGGCATGACCACGCTTTATCTGTATTTTCCCGATCTCGGCGACCTGATTCTGGCGGTGTTGAGCCGGGTGATGGATTGCGCCGAGCAGGCCTTTGTTGACCGCCTGCGGACGCGATGGCCGGATGCGGCGCTGCTGGCCAGCGCGCAGGGGTTTCTGCATGCGCATTACCAGTTCTGGCGGCGGCATTCGCGTATCCTGCACTTACGCAACAGCTTCGAGGATGCCGGGGATGCGCGCTTCCTGCATTATCGCAATGGCGTGTCCCGGCCGCTGATCGAGCTGCTGATCAAGCAGATGGACGGGCTGCCCGAGCCGATGAACGCGCCCTGGGCCAATTCCGCGACCGTGCTGCTGACCGGCTTCGAGCGGCTGGCGACGATTACGACCAACCCGATCTTCCATACCAATCTGCGCGATATCGGCGTGGTGGCGGTGCAGGCTTATATCGACGATCTGCTGAACGCCGAGGCCGAGCTGATCGCCCTGGCGATCCGCCATCATCGCGATAATGCGCGGTCCCGCGCCGGAGTGCCGGGGGAATAGCGCTGGAGCGCTGGATAAAAAAACTGGTGTTCCTACGGTTTTTGGTGTAGGGAGGATCGACGCTAGGCCGCCGGTGGGATGCCGGCGGGAATGATGATTAAAAACAGCGGCGGAAAGCCAGGCTGAGGGGTGTTGAGACATGCATAAGTATTCAGCCGTGGCAAACCGGCTCATGCGCCGGACGCTGCCTGTGTGACTCCGGCGTGAACCGGACCTTGTGGCGCAACCCGCCCCCCTTATGAATTTTACGGAAGCTGAAATGAAGGAGACTGCTATGAAAATGGACGACATGGTGATCATCAGTGTCGATGATCATATTACCGAGCCCGGCACTGTATTCGACAAGCATCTGACAGGCGATGCCTATGCCTCCGCGCCGAAGCTGCGTACGACCTCCAAGGGCACGAATTTCTGGGAATATCAGGGCAAGAAGATCCCCTCCACGGGTCTGAACGCCGTGGTCGGCCGGCCCAAGGACGAGTACGGCATGGAGCCGACGGCGCTGAACCAGCTGCGCACCGGCTGCTATGATTCCGGTGAGCGCGTGAAGGACATGAACATCAACGGCATGGCGGCTTCGCTGAATTTCGCCAGCTTCCCGGCTTTCGATGGCGGGCTCTTCATCGAGGCGCCGAACAAGGCTGACGCGCTGGTGCATCTGCGTGCGTATAATGACTGGCATGTCGATGAATGGTGCGGCGCGCATCCGGGCCGTTTCATTCCCTGCGGCCTGCTGCCGACCTGGGACATGGATGCCACCGTCGCCGAGATCAAACGCCTGAAGGGCAAGGGCTGCAACGCCGTCTCGATCAACGAAAATCCGACCAAGCGCGGCCTGCCGAGCATCCATAACAGCTATTGGGAACCGCTCTGGAAGGCGGCGACCGAGTTCGACACCGTGCTCTGCCTGCATATCGGTGGCGGCAACCCGGCGCCGCATGCCTCGATGGAGACCCCGGTGGAAGCCTGGATCACCACCATGCCGATGTCGATCGCCGTGGGTGCGGCCGACTGGTTGACGCTGGATGCGCTCAACCGTTACCCGACGCTGAAGATGGCGCTGTCCGAAGGCGGCATTGGCTGGGTGCCGTATTTCATGGAACGCGCCGATTTCAGCCATGGCCAGCACCATGCCTGGACCCATTCCAACTATAAGGGGATGAAGCCGAGCGAGGTGTTCAAGCGCCACTTCCTCAACTGCTTCATCGACGATGCCTTCGGGTTGAAGAATCTGGAGTCGATCGGCGAGGACATGGTGGCCTATGAATGCGACTATCCGCATTCCGACAGCCTGTGGCCGCATGCGCCGGAGCGGCTTTGGGAGACGCTGCAGGGGCTGAACGAGCGCCAGATCAACAAGATCACGCATGAGAATGCGATGCGCTGGTTCGATTTCGACCTGTTCAAGCACCACAAGCGCGAAGAGCTGACCGTGGGCGCGCTGCGCGTGAAGGCGGCGGCGCAGGGTGTGGATACCACGCCGAAATCCAGTGGTGGCGCCGCCCCGCTGGCCGAAGGCGAGACCCCGCGCACCATCACCTCCGGCGACATCATGCGCATGATGCAGGAGCATGCCAAAGCCGCCTGAACAAGGCTGGCGGAGGGAAGCGGGCCCGGCGGATTGCCGGGCCCGTTTTTTTGTGCGCAGCGCGGCGCGGCGGTTATCGCCAGAGCGATGAAGTTACGGTGGCGGCGCCGTTCTCTCCGCCTGGCATCATCAAAGCCGGCAATGCCGTGTATAAGCCCGGGCATAAAGCAGCGCCCTGTCAGGCCAGTCTGAGGGCGGCTCGTTTGGGAGGTTAACGTGGCAGATTTATTGAATTACGCGGGCAAGCGCGTCATCGTCAGCGGTTGTTTTTCCGGCATGGGCGAGGCGACCGCCCGCACGCTGGTCTCGATCGGCGCCGAGGTGCATGGCATCGACTATAAGCAGACGGCGCTGAGCCTGGCCTCCTTCACCAATGTCGATCTGCGCGATCCGGCCTCCATCGATGCCGCCGTGGCCAAGATCGGCGGCCCGGTCGATGCCTTGTTCAACTGCGCCGGCCTGCCGCAGACCTTCCCGCCGCTTGAGGTGATGAAGGTGAACTTCCTGGGGACGAAGTACCTCACCGAAAAAGTGATCCCGCTGATGCGGCCGGGCAGCGCCATTGCCAGCATTTCCTCGACCGCCGGGCTTGGCTGGTCGCGCCATGTGCCGTTGCTGATCGAGCTGATCAGCCAGCCGGATTATGCCACGGCCCTGAAATGGCTGGAAGCGCATCCGGATGAGGTGCGCGAGGGCTATTCCTTCTCCAAGGAGCTGATCACGGTGTGGACGATGTTCGTGTCCTCCAAGCTCATCAAGCAGGGCATCCGCATCAACTGCACGCTGCCCGGGCCCACGGAAACGCCGATGATGAAGGACTTCCTGTCGGCCACCCCGGAGACCGTGATCGATGCCGCGACGCAGCCGATCAACCGCCGCTCCACGGCGCTGGAGCAGGCCTATCCGCTGATCTTCCTGAACAGCGACCTGGCCAGCTATGTCAACGGCGTGGTGTTTCCGGCTGATGGCGGGTTCATGGGCGGTGTCACCACCGGCCAGGTCGATATCCGGGCCATGATGGGCGGCTGATGCCGCTGTAGAACGGTAGCATTGATGGTTTATAGGGGGCGGCATGTCGGTGCCGCCCCTTTTTGCTGATCGCGCCAGCCTTGATTCCGCGTGAATCCGAGACTGTGTCTAAAAAGCCATTGTAAATAATTAATTTAATCTGTTTGGGGCCGGTAACGCGGGAAAACCTTAACGATTCCATTTTTAGCGTAACTTTGTCACCTTCCAGCACTAGGCAGCCCGATTCCGGATTGATAAAAACGGATACGACCTCGGTTTTGTCGATGAGGGGAGGCGAGGCCGCCGCGTGGCGGTGTTCTGTTTCCCGGCGGATCAGAAGGTTTGTGAGTGCGTCTGGGACAACAGGATAAGGAAGTCATCAATGTCCAAAAGGAATAGGTCTGTTCGCGGGGCCGGCGGCCGCAAAATCTCGCAATTACGCCGGCTGAGCGGTTTGGGGCTTGGCCTGCCGGCCGTGCTGGCCATGGCACCTGCGGCGCATGCCTTTCAGGTTTATGACGGCTCAAGTTCCGGCAACAATGTTGAGATCAACCTCAACATCACGGCCTCCTATACGGGGCTGTACCGCGTCGGCAAGGCGTCCC
>JAKBAV010000136.1 GCA_021826225.1 Pseudomonadota bacterium
GCCGGCGCGGGACGCGGCACCTGGCCATGCATCCGGCCCTGCGCTGGCGCGGCGGCGGCTGGGGCCGGCGTGTGGGCAGGCGGCGCGGGCAGGTTGCGCCTGGGTGTGCGAGGGGCCGGCTTTTCCGTGTGTTCGTGCCCATGCATCCAGGCTTCCAGCTGCGCCCGGGCCCTGAAGACGCGGCATTTCAGCGTGCCGGCGGCCACGCCCAATTGTGCCGCGGCATCGTCGTAGGACATGCCGTCCACCGTAATCATTATCAGGATCGAACGTTGCTCCGCGGGCAGACGCTGCATCTGCCGCTTCAGTTCCAGCATCTCGAGATTGATCTCCTGCCCGCCGCTATGCCCGAGCAGGCTTTCGGGGACATCGGCGATATCCACAAGGTGCCGCCGCTGGCGAATATTAGAGAGAAAGCGGTTGCGCAGGATGCAGGTGACCCAGGCCTTGAAGTTGGTGCCCTGCGTGAAGCTCTCGCGCGCCGCAAGGGCGCTGGTCACGGCGGTCTGGAGCAGATCCTCGGCATCGGCCTTATGGCGAGTCAGCGCCAAGGCCTGGCGGCGCAGCTGCGGCAGATGCGCCACGAGCAACGCGTTAAACTCTTTCAACATGTTAGGATTATTCAGGTCACTGTTCCCAGACATCGAATAGTGCTCCAAGAGATTTTGTTTAAATAAAAGCCTCATCACGTCTGGAAAATATTCCAGATAAAAAATAATCAGCGGTACATCACCTCAGGATATATCGAGTTAAAATGTAAGAATTCCAGCCCATGCGTATACTTATTTGTATAAAATTATTTAAATGTGCAGTGAATGGCTGGGTCATATTGTACCGGGTAAAGCGGCTTTTATTCATCAGCTGAAAAACCATGACAAACTTCCTTTGTCCCAGATCAGGCTTCGGACGGGGAGTTTCCTCCGCTTTAGCGCCGCATCCAACCACGCGGCTTTTTCCAAAATAATGGAAACATCACCCCTGACGGCGTTTCCTCCTGATGAAACCAATGTAAAATCATATCTCTTCTGCAACCCCGGCAGCCATGGCTCATTACAGCGATGATGGCTTCAGGCATTTCGTATTACTTTAACAACATACGCGTGGCGGTGGTCGCGATAGGATCGCATACCGCGCATGCATTACGGAATCGTCATGTTAGACGCGGGCCGGCCTGCATTGACGTTTTCGTGGCGGGCAAACGTCGTGTCATCGAAAATAATTCCGAAATCGGAATCTACCCGGATTTCGCCGCAACCCGCGCCGCAACCCGCGCCGCCACCGCCCGGGTCGCGACACCACGGACCTCTTGGAGTCTTTGAACATGCCTTCCCCCCGCCGCTATGCCTGGGTTCTCGCCGGCAGCCATGTTCCGCCGCCAGCCGGTGCCGCTGCCCAACCGCGCGCGGAGTTTGAGGCCTTCGTCGAGGCGTTCGGCGGGGAGCTGTTTTCGCTCGCCACGCTGGAGGACGGTACCGCGTTGCTGCCCAACCTGCTGCGCGCCGCCGGGCGGCCGCGCGCGGCGCTGGCGCAACTCGTGCAATCGCGCGCCGGTTCCTTCGACGCGATCATCGCCTCGGGCGAGGATATCGGGATTCCCCTGGTGCTGGCATCGCTGCCCCGCTGGCGCAAAGTGCCGGTGCACATGCTGTTTCATGGCCATCATCTGGAATCGCGCAGGCTGCGCCTGCTGGCGCCGATGCTGCGCCGGGCACGCCATGTGCATTTCCATTGTCTGTCGGAAGCGTTGCGCCAACGCACCATCGACGTGCTGGGGATCGACCCCGCGCGTTGCCATGCCACGGGCCATGCCGTGGATACGCGTTATTTTTCCGGAACCGTTACGGATGCCGCGAAAGTGATTTCGAGCGCCGGCGCCGCGAACCGCGACTACGCAACTTTGGCTGAAGCCGTGCGCGATATTTCCGTCTCAGTTAAAATCGCCGCCGACAGCACCTGGGTGCCGCCGAAAAAAGCTCCATCAACGGCCGGCTGGCCGGCGCATGTCGAACTGCGCTCCTACGGCAACTACGCCAGGCTGCGTGAACTCTACCGCCAGTCCCGCTTTGTCGTGGTGCCCATGCACCAGGCGCAACATGCCTGCGGCTATGCGGTCATCGCCGAAGCCATGGCGATGGGGCGCGCTGTGATCGCCACGCGCACCGCCGCGCCGCCTGATTTTCTGCAGCACGGCGTTACCGGATTTTTCACCGAGGTGCATGACGCGGCGGGGCTGAGCCGATGCATCAGTGACCTGCTGGCTCACCCCGAAAAGGCCGAGACGCTCGGGCGCCAGGCGCGGGAATGGATCGTTTCCCGCAACAGCCTGGAACATTTCTGCCACCGGCTCGAGGCGATCATCGCCGCCGCGCTGGAGGGTGTCCCCCTTGATGCGGATATTTAAATAAAATGTTCAACGCAGAGTGTAACCGGGCGTTACCATAGCGGGGCCGGTTCCCTGGCGGCCACGGAGATCGATAATGCATATTTCTACGCTCGCCACGCCGCCGCCCAACACCGCGCCCGCAATGCAGGTCCCCCTGCTCGCGCCGAACCCGCCGCGCCTGAGCACGCTCGGTCCAGAGCTGGAGGAGATTGAACAAAGCGGCATGTTCTCCAATTTCGGCCCGGTGAACATGAAATTCGAGACCGAAATAATCGCGCGCATGTTCCATGGCACCGGCACCTGCCTCGCGGTGGCGAATGCCACATTGGGGCTCATGCTCGCGGTGCGCCAGGCCATTGGCTGGCAACCGCGCGGGCGCTATGCGCTCATGCCCTCATTCACCTTCACCGCCACCGCGCAGGCCGCCATCTGGTGCGGGCTGACGCCCTTGTTCTGCGACATAGACCGCGAGACCTGGCTGCCGGATGCGGCGTCCGAGGAAGCCCTGCTGCGCCACTACGGCAACGAAATCGCCGTGCTCCTGCCCAACGCCACTTACGGCAACTGCCTGGACCTCGCGCGCTATGAACGGCTTTCGCTGGCCACCGGCATCCCGCTGGTCATCGATGCCGCCGCCGGGCTCGGCTCCATGCGGCTGGATGGCGAGGCGTTCGGCCATGGCAGCACCAGCCCGCTGGTCTATTCCATGCACGCCACCAAATGCTTCGCCACCGGCGAGGGCGGGTTGATCTATTGCGACGACACGGCGCGGATCACTGAATTGCGTCGCATGGCCGGTTTTGGCCTGGATGCCGCGAAGCTCACCGTGATGCCGGGGCTGAACGCCAAATTAAGCGAGGTCGCGGCCCTGCAGGCGCTGGCGAAGCTGCGGGAGATCGATGCCGTCGCCCGGCACCGCGGCGCTATGCAACGGCTCTACGAGGAATTACTGCCGGGCTTCACCTTTCAGCGGCTCACCGGCCAGCGCAGCGGGCTGCAATTCGCCTCCGTGCTGCTGCCGGCGGCGCTGGCGCCGCGCCGGGCCGCGATTCTGGCCGCCATGGCGCGCCACGGCATCGGCGCCGGGCATTATTTCTCGCCACATCTGGCGGAGCATCCCTTTTTCAAGGAGACCACCGCGACTGGCGGGCTGGCGGTCACGCAGGAGATCAGCCGGCGCATGGTCTCGCTGCCGCTCTCCGACACCCTTACGGCGGCGCAGGTGCGCGAGGTCTGCGCCGTATTCCTGCGCGCCTGCGGTGATGACGATGCATGATGTAAGAGGCTGTTTCAGAAGTCGCTCTGGTGAGTCGTCAAGTGGTGATTTTCGAGCACCGGCGCGGAGCGTACTTAAGGTACGCGAGCACCGGCGCGCAAAAAATCGCCGCTTGACGGCCTCCAGAGTAGACTTATGAAACAGTCTCTAAGCCCGCTGCACGATTCGCAGATCCATACCGGCTGCCTGATCATCGGCGGCGGCCCGGCCGGGCTGGCGCCGCTCGTCGCCGCCAGCCGCGATGCCACATTGGCCGCGCTGCTGGCGCACGGCGTCATCGTGGCCGAACAAAGCGAGAGCATCGGCGCCGGGCGGGTCGGCGAATACGCCATCACCTCGGACAGCACGGCGGCAACGCTGGTGAGCTGCGTGTATGAAAATCCAGGCCCCTGGCTCACGGCATTGCGCGAGCATCCCGCGGCACAGGCGGTGGCGGCCTATGGCCAGGCCGGCGTGCCGCTGCCGCTGGTCGGCGTGTTCATGGCGGCACTGGGCGCCCGGCTGCATGCCCTGCTCGATGCCACGCCCGGCTGCGGCGTGCTCACCGGCCACCGGGCCGTGCAGCTTCAGCAAATACCCGGCGGGCTATGGGCCGTGCAATTGCGCCGGATCGCCGATGGCGCGACGCGCATCGTCCATGCGCGCCATGTAGTGCTCGCCCTGGGCGGGCA
>JAKBAV010000137.1 GCA_021826225.1 Pseudomonadota bacterium
AGGCCATAGAGCAGGCCGGGCGTGAGAAAACAGCCCTGGTTATTGTCCCCATCGCCTTTGTCTCCGACCATATCGAAACCCTGGTCGAGCTGGACATCGAAAACCGGCATCTCGCGGAACAATGCGGCGTGCCCGGCTATTTCCGCGTCCGCGCCGCCAATAGCGATTCCGCCTTCATCTCCGCCTTGGCCGGCATTGTGCAACGTGCCACGGCGCCCGGCCTGTGCCGCGCCGGTTCGGCTTGCCATGGGCATAAAAACTGCCCATGGACCACTCATGCCGCCTGAACTGATTATCTTCGACTGCGACGGTGTCCTGATCGACAGCGAAGGCGTTGCCTCCAGCGTCGTGGCCGAAGACCTCACCACCCTCGGCTGGCCCATGGACGCGCCGGAAGCCATGCGCCTTTTTATGGGTATGTCGATTACCGACATGGTGCCGATGATCGAAACCCGGCTAAACCGCGCATTGCCGGAAAATTGGCGCCCGGATCTGGCGCAAAAACTGGTCGAGGCGCTTGGCACAAACTCCAAACTCATCCCCGGCGCGGCGGAGCTGCTGCACGAGGTTACAGCGCGCGGCATAAATTGGCGCATCGCTTCCAATTCCTCCGATGAGGAAATGCACGTCAAATTCACCCGCACCGGCATTTCGCACCTCACCGCCGGGCGCGCCCATTCCGCCGCCAGCGTCATCGCCCAGGGCGGCCGCCCCAAACCCGCGCCCGATCTTTTCCTCGCGGCCGCCGCCTCGGCCAATGTGGCGCCCGAGCGCTGCATCGTTCTGGAAGACAGCACGCTCGGCGTTACCGGCGCGGTTGCCGCCGGCATGGTCTGCTACGGTTTCGCCCCGCATGGCGATGCCCCCCATCTGCTCGCCGCCGGTGCCGCGCGCATATTCACCCGTCTCGACGAGATTCTCGGAGTCTTCGCATGACCATCGCCGCCTTCACGCCCTGGTTCCGCTGGTTCCTGGCCTTCCACATCATCAGCTTTACGGCCTGGATGGCCGGCATGTTCTATCTGCCCCGGCTCTTCGTCTATCACTGCCAGACCATCCCCGGCACGGCGGAATCCGAGCGCTTTAAGGTGATGGAAGCCAAGCTCATGCGCATCATCATCAACCCGGCGATGATCTCGACCTTCCTATTTGGCATATTGCTCATCCTCACCCCCGGCACGGTCAACTGGCACGCCCCCTGGTGGTGGACCAAGCTCACGGCCTTGTTCTTCATGACCGGCTTCCACGGCGCCATGTCGCGCTGGCGCAAGGATTTCCTCAACGACCGGAATACGCGCCCGGAAAAATTCTACCGCATCGCGAATGAGGTGCCGACAATCCTCTTCATCATTATCGTGCTGGCGGTGGTGGTGCGGTAACATTAGAGATTTGCTGCAATGCACAAATAAGGCTAATTAATAGCCATAAGCATTGTGCAAGCAGCGGGGCGGTCACCGCCCCGGCGTTTCGGGAGTAAAAAACGTGCAAAAATTCAAGCGCCTCTTAGTCGCCAACCGGTCGGAAATCGCCATCCGCGTCATGCGCGCCGCAGCCGAGCTGGGCATTTCCACCATTGCCGTTTACCCCGAGCACGACAAACTCTCTCTGCACCGCTTCAAGGCGGACGAAGCCTATCTCATCGGCCGTGGCAAAGGCCCCATCGAGGCTTATCTCTCCATCGATGAGGTGATCCGCGTCGCCAAACTCTCCGGCGCCGATGCCGTCCATCCCGGCTATGGCTTCCTGTCAGAAAATCCCGAATTCGCCGAGGCCTGCGCCGAAGCCGGCATAACTTTCATTGGCCCGCGCCCGGAAACCATGCGCCAGCTCGGCAACAAAGTGGCCGCGCGTAACCTCGCCATTTCCGTTGGCGTGCCGGTCATGCCCGCCACCGAGCCACTCCCCTATAACGATGATGAAATAAAACGCCTCGCCGCTGAAGTCGGTTACCCCGTCATGCTCAAGGCAAGCTGGGGCGGCGGCGGGCGCGGCATGCGCCCCATCGAGAGCGAAGACACGCTGCTGGACTCCGTCGCCGCCGCACGGCGCGAGGCCAAGGCGGCCTTCGGCAACGACGAAGTCTATCTCGAAAAACTCGTGCGCCGCGCATTTCATGTCGAGGTCCAGCTCCTGGGCGACTCCCATGGCAACCTCGTGCATCTGTTCGAGCGCGATTGCTCCATCCAGCGCCGCCACCAGAAAGTCATCGAGCGCGCCCCGGCCCCATACATGGACGATGCTTCCCGTGAAGCATTATGCAACGCCGCCCTCGCCATCGGCCGCGCGACAAATTATTGCAACGCGGGCACGGTCGAATTCCTCATGGACCGCGACACGGGAAAATTCTACTTTATCGAGGTCAATCCCCGCGTTCAGGTCGAGCATACGGTCACGGAAGTCGTCACCGGCATCGACATCGTAAAAGCCCAAATCCACATCGCCGAAGGCGGCCATGTTGGCAATTTCGCCGAAACCGGCGTGCCGGAGCAAAAAGACATCCGCCTTTCCGGCCACGCCCTGCAATGCCGCATCACCACCGAGAATCCCGAGAATAATTTCGTCCCCGATTACGGCCGCATCACCGCCTATCGCGGGGCCTATGGTTTCGGCATCCGCACAGATGGCGGCACCGCCTATTCCGGCGCCGTCGTCACGCGCTTTTACGATGCGCTGCTCGAAAAAGTCACCGCCTGGGCGCCCACGGCGGAAGAAGCCATCGCCCGCATGGACCGCGCCTTGCGCGAATACCGCATACGCGGCGTCGCCACCAACCTCACCTTTCTGGAAACCCTGCTGGAACACCCCGATTTCCGCTCCGGCAATTACACAACGCGGTTTATCGACAACACGCCAGAACTCTTCACCGTCAAGCGCAGGCTGGACCGCGCCACCAAACTTCTGCGCTACATCGCCGATGTTACCGTAAACGGCCACCCGGAAACGCGCGGCAAACCGCTTCCCTCCCCCAACGCCCGCACGCCGCAAGCGCCCTATTTTGGCGATGAACGGGCCGATGGCACAAAGCAGCTCCTCGACAAGCTCGGCCCCAAGGGCTTCGCGCAATGGATGCTGGAACAAAAACGCGCTTTGGTGACAGACACGACCATGCGCGATGCGCATCAATCGCTGCTCGCCACACGCATGCGCACTTACGACCTTGTGGCCGCAGCCAAACCCACCTCCGTTGGCCTGCCGCAGCTTTTCTCGCTGGAATGCTGGGGCGGCGCCACGTTCGACGTTTCCATGCGCTTCCTGCAGGAAGGCCCATGGGACCGTTTGAGCCTGCTGCGCGAGCGCGCGCCGAACATCTTGCTGCAAATGCTGCTGCGCGGCGCCAATGGTGTGGGCTACAAAAATTACCCCGATAACGTCGTCAAATTCTTCGTCCGCCAGGCGGCGGAAGCGGGCATCGACCTGTTCCGCATCTTCGACTGCCTCAACTGGGTCGAGAATATGCGTGTCGCCATCGACGCCGTTGCCGAATGCGGCAAGCTGGCGGAAGGCGCGCTGTGCTACACGGGCGATATTCTGGACCCGGACCGCGCCAAATATTCGCTGAACTACTATGTGAGTTTGGCAAAAGAGCTGGAAGCCGCGGGCTGCCACATCATCGCCATTAAAGACATGGCCGGGTTGCTGAAACCCTCCGCCGCCACGGTGCTGGTAAAAGCCCTGAAGGAAAGCGTGGGCCTGCCCATCCATTTGCACACGCACGATACATCCGGCATTTCCGGTGCCACGGTGCTGGCCGCCGTGCATGCGGGGGTAGATGCGTTCGATGCCGCAATGGACCCGATGTCCGGCCTCACCGCCCAACCCTGCCTTGGCTCTTTGGTGGAGGCCCTGCGCCATACCGAGCGTGACACAGGCCTCGACCCCGCCGCCATCCGCCAGCTCAGCTTCTATTGGGAAGCCGCGCGCGCCCAATACGCGGCATTCGAGAGCGATCTGCAATCCGGCGCGTCCGAAGTGTATTTGCACGAAATGCCCGGCGGGCAATTCACAAACTTACGCGAGCAGGCCCGCAGCCTGGGGCTGGAAACACACTGGCACGAAGTAGCCCGCGCCTACCGCGACGCGAATGATCTGTTCGGCGACATCGTCAAAGTCACGCCATCCTCCAAGGTGGTGGGAGACATGGCGCTGATGATGGTCAGCCAGAACCTCACGCCCGAAATGGTGCTCGATCCCACTCGGGAAATTTCCTTCCCGCAATCAGTGGTCGAGATGATGCATGGCGGCCTTGGCCAGCCTCCCGGCGGCTGGCCGGAGGCCATCCAGAAAAAAGTGCTGAAAGGTACTACGCCG
>JAKBAV010000030.1:0-10133 GCA_021826225.1 Pseudomonadota bacterium
GCCTTCATCGTGATGACACTGCTCGGCGGCATCATGATCATCTGGGCCGTGCGGACCCTGCTGGTGCCGGTCAAAACCCTGGCTTTGGCCGCCGAGGCGCTGGGCCGCGACGTCGCCAACGCCCCGCCTCTGCCCGAGACCGGACCGCTGGAAATCGTCACCGCCGCCATCGCCTTCAACACCATGGCCGCCCGGGTGCGCCGCTTCGTCGAGGACCGCACCTTTCTGCTCACCGCCATCGGCCACGACCTGCGCACGCCGATCACCCGGCTCAAACTGCGCGCCGAATACATGGAGGATGACGAGCAGCGCACCAAGATGCTGGCCGATCTCGATGAGATGGAAGCCATGGTCTCGGCCACGCTGGCCTTCGGGCGCGATGCCGCCACCAGCGAAAAACTGGTCCGGCTCGACCTCGCCAGCCTGCTGCGCACCATTCTCGACGATGCCGCCGATGGCGACCCCGCCCATGCCGAGGCGCTGAGCTATGCCGGCCCCGAACATCTGCCGGTGCGCGCGCGGCCGCTGGCGCTCAAGCGGGCGCTCGCCAACCTCATCGGCAACGCCCTGAAATACGGCGATGCCGCGGCTGTCACCCTGCACCTCCCGGTGCGCGGCATTGCCCGCATCGATATCGAGGATCAAGGCCCAGGCGTGCCGCCCGAGCATATGGAGCGCGTGTTCGAGCCCTTCCGCCGGCTCGAAATCAGCCGCAACCGCGAAACCGGCGGGTCCGGCCTCGGCCTCTCCATCGCCCGCAATATCCTGCGCGCCCATGGCGGCGATATCATATTGGCGAACCGGCCGGGCGGCGGGCTGCGCGTCAGCGTCAACCTGCCGGTATAGCTTACCCCTCCGCCGCCTCCAGCGCCTCATGCGCCTCCAGCCAGACATGTTCGGCCGCGCCGATCTCGCGTTTCACCGCCGCCAGGCGCTGGTTCACGCGGGCGAGGTCGTGGGCCTTGGCCTGGGTATAAATCTCCTCGCCGGCCAGCATCGCCTCCATCCGTTCCTTCTCCGATACCAGCCGCGCCAGCACCTGCTCCGCCGCCTTCGCCGCCTGGCGCAGCGGCGCCAGCCGGGCGCGGGCTTCCTGCCGCGCCGCCTTGTCGCTCTTGCGCTCGGCGGCACTGCGCGGCGGCCCTGCGGCACGCTCGGTTATGGACGATGCATAGGCCGCGAGATCGCCCTCGAACGGCGTCACCTTGCCATCCGCCACCAGCAGCAGCCGGTCGGCGACAAGGTCCACCAGATACGGGTCATGGCTGATCAGCACCACCGCCCCCTCGAACGCCAGAATCGCCTTCACCAGCGCATCGCGCGCATCGATGTCGAGATGGTTGGTCGGCTCATCCAGGATCAGCAGATGCGGCGCATCGCGCGTGCAAAGCGCCAGCAGCAGCCGCGCCTTCTCACCACCCGACATGGCGCCGACCTTGGTGTTCACCCGGTCCGAATCCAGCCCGAACCGCGCCGCCTGGGCGCGGATCTGCGGCGGCAAAGCTTTCGGCAAGGCCCGCGCCAGATGGTCATACGGCGTATCCGTCAGCACCAGGTCATCTTCCTGGTGCTGCGCGAAATAGCCGATGCGCAGCCCCTTCACGCGGAATTCCCGGCCTTTCATGCTGCTCAGCCGCCCGGCCAGCAGCTTCGCCAGCGTCGATTTGCCGTTGCCGTTCTGGCCGAGCAGGGCGATGCGGTCTTCCATATCAAGCCGCAGCGACACGCCGGATAAAATCGCCTTGCCATCATAGCCGATATTCACATCGTCGAGCTGCAGCATCGGCGGCGGCAATTCATCGGGCGAGGGAAAGGAGAAGGTGGTGGCACGGTCTTCCACCACGGAATCGATCTGCGGCATCCGCTCCAGCGCCTTTATCCGGCTCTGCGCCTGGCGGGCCTTGCTGGCTTTGGCGCGGAAGCGGTCCACGAAGCTCTGCATATGCGCCCGCTGCTCGGCCACTTTCTCCGCCGCCCTTGCCTGCTGCAAGGCGCGCTCGGTCTTGATGCGGATGAATTCGGCAAACCCGCCGGGCGAGAGGGTGAGCTTGCCGCGGTCGAGATGCGCGATGGCCTCCACGGCGCGGTCCAAAAGCTGGCGGTCATGGCTGACGAGCAATATGGCGCCGGGGAATTTCTGCAAATACCCCTCCAGCCAGAGCGTGGCTTCAAGGTCCAAATGGTTGGTCGGTTCATCCAGCAGCAGCAGGTCAGGGGCCGAAAACAGCACGGCGGCGAGTGCCACGCGCATGCGCCAGCCGCCGGAATAGGAGCGCATCGGGCGCCCCTGCCACTCCTCATTAAAGCCCAGGCCCGCCAGGATGGCGGCGGCGCGGGAGGGCGCGGAATCCGCCTCGATGGTCAGCAGCCGGTCATGGATTTCCGCGAGGTTCTCATGCGGCGTCTCCGGATTATCGGCGGCTTCCAGCAGCGCCGCGCGCTCGGTATCGGCATCCAGCACCACCTGCAGGGGAGAAATCTCGCCCCCCGGGGCCTCCTGCGCCACATAGCCCAGCCGCACCCGCTGGCCGAAGCGGATTTTACCGCCATCCGGGCTGAGCCCGCCGGCGATCAGTTTCAGCAAAGTCGACTTGCCGGCGCCATTGCGGCCGATCAGCCCGACCCGCTTGCCCTCATCGATCATCAGCGTCGCATGCTCCAGCAGCGGCCGGCCGGCGATGCTGAAGGACAGGTCTTCAATGCTCAAAACACTCATGCGGCAGGCTGTAGCCTGCTGGCTAGGGCTTGCCCAGCCTGCGCCAGCCCGCTATGGGCGCCGCAACATTCACACCGGAAAGATTTGCACAATGGCCCTCGAACGCACCCTGTCCATTCTCAAGCCCGACGCCACCCGCCGCAATCTCACCGGCCTCATCAACGCCAAGTTCGAGGCGGCCGGCCTCATGATCGCCGCGAGCAAGCGCCTGCACCTCACCCAGGCGCAGGCCGAGGCGTTCTACGCCGAACACGCCCACCGCCCCTTCTTCGGCGATCTGGTGAGCTTCATGACCTCCGGCCCCGTCGTCGCCCAGGTGCTGGTCGGTGAAAACGCCATCCAGGCCAACCGCGACATCATGGGCGCCACCAACCCGGCCAATGCCGCGGCTGGCACCATCCGCAAGGAATTCGCCGAATCCATCGAAGCCAACTCCGTGCACGGCTCCGACGGCGTGGACGCCGCCCGGCGCGAAGTCAGCTTCTTCTTCGCCGAAATCGAAATCGTCTAAGGGCTTCGCCCTCAAAATCTCGCCAGGGGCTTTGCCCCTGGCTCAGGCGGGGCTCTCCACCTGCAGCCGCTCCACCTTTGGCGCAGGCCCGGCCTCGGCCAACTCGTAATTCGTCTGCAAGCTCAGCCAGAATCGCGCCGTGCTCACCCCCGCCCGCTCCAGCCGCCGCGCCAGATCCACGCTGATCCCCGCACGCTCATTCAGCATCAGTTCGCAAGCTGCACATGCGCTCAGCTAATGCCGCCCCGTCCATTTCGCCTCATAAACCTTCGCCCCCGGCGGCGGCACGAAATTCCTGTCCGCCTCCGCCTCGGCCAGCCGCACGGCGTTGAGCGAGATCAGCAGCGCCGCGGTATTCATCATGCCCGGTGGAATCCACTGGATCATCCCGCCCAGCATCTGGTCGTACCTGGCGGACATGGCGGGAAACAGCCGGCCGCAGATCGAGTAGAACGGGTACAGATCCTGCGTGCTGAGCGCGATGGTCGAGGAAATCGCGATCTGCGGGAACATCACCAGAAACCCGGTGGCGGCGCGGACCAGATAGGAGTGCCGCGCCAGCGGCTGCGGCCGTGGGTCCAGCACCATGATCCAGAACAGCAGCCCGCCGCCGAGGCAGGAGAGGTTCATCACCGCATAGAGCAGCGGGTTCAGCATGGCGGCGAAATGCACGGCCGGGATCAGCCAGACATCGGTGGTGGCGAGGAATATAACCGTGGCGGGCACCGGATGCGCGAGCCAGCGCAGCCTCGCCCACAGCACCTTGCACCAGCGCGTCACGAAGCCCGGCGCGCCGAGGCCCAGCACATCGCCCATCCACCCCAGGCTTATGGCGAAGGGTGCGACCATGCCGAGCATCACCGCCTGAACCCGGTTGAAGGTGAACAAATGCTGCGAGACATATTCAAAATGCGTCTGCAGCACGAAATAAATCCCGGCCAGGCCGAAAATGAAAAACCCCTGGCGCCAGCGTCCCGGCCGCTGCTCGGCCGCCACCAGCCGCATGCCGCGCCAGTACCACAGCGCCACGAACCAGCAGCCGAGAAACACCAACGGGTTGAACACGAAGGGAAACAGCCAGGGCAGGTGCGCGGGGAAAAACCGGCACAGCAGGCCGACCAGGGCGGCGGAAAACAGCAGCAGAAACTCAGCCAATATGGCGCTCCATGGGTACGCCGGCCAGCGCCCGGCTGGTGCGGATGGTCTGCAGGGTCTGCACCTTCGCCACATTCGGCGCATTGGTCAGCCGCGCCGTGAGGAGATTCTCATGCGCCGCATCCCGCGCCACCAGTTTCAGCAGAAAATCTCCGCCGCCGCGAATCATATGGCATTCCCGCACTTCCGGCCAGCCGGCCACCAGCGCCTCGAAGGCCTCCAGCACCGTCTGCTTCTGGCTCTCCAGCCCGACAATCACGAAAAACGCGATCTGCCAGCCCAGCTTCAGCGCATCCGTCGCGGCATGGTAGCCGGCGATATACCCGCCCTCCTCCAGCCGTCTTACCCGGCGCAGGCAGGGCGGCGCTGAAATTCCGGCCCGCCTGGCCAGTTCCACATTCGTCATCCGCCCGTCCGCCTGCAATTCGGCGAGGATCTTGCGGTCGATATCGTCGAGGATCAGCGCTTCGGTCGCGTTCTGCATGGTGCCCCAATGGGTGTCATGCCGCGCAATATAATTGCGTGGCGGATTTTAGCCATGGGTGCGGCGCAGGGCTCCTGCGAGGCCGCGTGGTTGACACCTTCTTTCAGCCGGTGGACCCTCCGTGGCATGTTCGATGTAGTGGTGGTGGGCGGCGGCGTGGTCGGCTGCGCGGTGGCGCGGCGCTTCACGCTGCAGGGCGCGCGCGTGCTGCTGCTGGAAAAAGCCGCGGATATCCTCTCCGGCGCCAGTAAGGGCAACAGCGCGATCCTGCATACCGGCTTCGATGCCCCGGCGGACAGCCTGGAGCTGGCCTGCATACAAGCGGGCCATGCCGAGTATCTCGCCATCCGCGAGCAGCTCGGCCTGCCGCTGCGCGCCAGCGGCGCCATCGTCGCGGCCTGGAGCGCGGAACAGGCGCAAGCACTGCCCCGCATCGTCGCCGCCGCGCATGCCAATGGCGTGGCGGATGCGCGCGAGATCACAAGTGCGGAGATTTTGCACCGCGAGCCCGGCCTGTCCCCCGCCGTGCTGGGCGGCGTGCTGGTGCCGGGGGAGGCGCTCATCGACCCGTGGAGCGCGCCGCTCGCCTATCTCCTCCAGGCGCTGGAAAACGGCGCCGAGGTGCGCCGCCAGACCGAGCTGTATTCCGGCACCTTCAGCGGCATATGGAATCTGCAGACCAGCACCGGCGCGGTGCAGGCGAAAACCCTGATCAACTGCGCCGGGCTGTATGGCGATGTGGTCGAGGAACGTCTGCTCGGCGCCACGCATTTCACCATCAGGCCGCGCAAGGGCCAGTTCGTGGTGTTCGACAAGGCGGCGGCGAAACATCTGGGCACGATTCTGCTGCCGGTCCCGGAAGCGCACACCAAGGGCATCGTGCTCACCCCCACGATATTCGGCAATCTGCTGGTCGGGCCAACCGCCGAGGACCAGGAGGATCGCGCCCGCGCCGCGACGGATGAGGGCAGCCTGCGCATGCTGGTGGCCCGCGCCGAGGCCATGCTGCCCGCCTTGCGCGGCATGCCGGTCACCGCCGCCTATGCCGGCATCCGCCCCGCCACCGAGGAAAAACACTACCGTGTGCGGCATGAGCCGGCGCAAAATTACATCGCCCTGGGCGGCATACGCTCCACCGGGCTCACCGCCGCGCTGGGCCTCGCCGCCCATGCCTGGGCGCTCCACAACGGCACCCAATCCCTAATCCGCGCCCCAATCCCCGCCCCGATCGCCTTCCCGATATGGCCACAGGCACCGCGCCTGGCCGAGCATGACACGCGGGACTGGCAGGCGCCCGACCATGGCGAGATCATCTGCCATTGCGAAATGGTGACGCGGCGCGAGATCGAGGCGGCGCTCGCGGGCCCGCTCCCGGCGCGGGATGCCGGCGGGCTGAAGCGGCGCACCCGCGCCGGAATGGGGCGCTGCCAGGGCTTCTACTGCCATGCCAGCCTGGCGGCGCTCACGGCGGGGCGGTTCGCATGATTGATGTCGCCATCATCGGTGGCGGCCCGGCCGGGGTGGCGGCGGCCCTGGCCTTGCGCGCGCGCGGCATCGCCCGCGTGGCGATTTTTGAGCGTGAGGCCAGCCTCGGCGGCGTGCCGCGCCATTGCGGCCACCCGCCCTTCGGCATGCGTGAATTCGGCGCCGTGCTCACGGGCCCGGCCTATGCGCGGCGTCTGGCGGCGGCGGCGCGCGCGGCGGGCGTGGAAATCTATTGCGGGCATAGCGTGGTCGGCCTGCTTCCCGGCGGCGGGCTGGATGTGGTCACGCAACAGAACCACTTCGCCTTGCGCGCCTTGCGCGTGCTGCTCGCCACCGGCGCGCGTGAGGCACCGCGCGCCGCCCGCCTGCTGGGCGGCGACAGGCCACAGGGCGTGCTCAATACCGGGGCGCTGCAGGCCGCCCTCTACCTGCAAAACATGGTGCCGTTCCGCCGCCCGGTGGTGGTGGGGAGCGAGTTGGTCTCGCTCTCGGCGCTCGCCACCTGCCGCCGCCATGGCATTTCCCCCGTGGCGATGCTCGAGCCGGGGCGGCGCCCGGTGGCGCGCTGGCCCCTCACTTTATTGCCCCGCCTGCTGCGCGTGCCGCTGCACCTGCGCGCGGATATCGCCGAAATCCGCGGCGGCGCCACGGTGGAAAGCGTGCTGCTGCATGATGGCCGCGCGATCCAATGCGATGGCGTGCTGCTGACAGGCCGTTTCGTGCCGGAGGCAAGCCTTGCCCGCATGGGCCATCTGGCCATGGATGCCGGCACAGGCGGCCCGGCGGTGGACCAGTATGGCCGCTGTTCCGATGGCGCCTATTTCGCCGCCGGCAACATGCTGCGCGGCATCGAGACAGCGGGCTGGAGTTTTCGCGAAGGTGCCGCCATCGCCCAATATATCACCGATGACCTGTGCGGCGGCCTGCCCCATGGCGGCGAGGCGGTGGCGGTGCTGTGCGGCGCCGGGCTGAAATATGCTCTGCCGCAGCGCCTCGCCCGCGTCACCCGGCTGCGCGGGGTGCTGCAGCTGCGCGTAAGCGCGGCGGTGCGCGGGCAGCTCTGCGTGCGGGCCGGTGAGGCGGTGCTGTACCGCCGGCATCTCACCGCCCTGCCGGAGCGGCGGATCCTCATCGAGCTGGAGAATATCCGCCTGCCGCCAGGGGTCGCGCAGATCACCGTCGAGATCCTGGCATGACGATCGCCGCCATCGACCAGGGCACCACGAGCACGCGGGCCTTGCGGCTGGATGACAAGGGCGCCCGCATCATGCACGCGGTCAAGCATACCGTCTGCTACCCGCGCCCCGGCTGGGTGGAGCAGGACGCGGAAGAATTGCTGCGCAACATCCTGGCATGCCTCGCCGCGGCGGCCCCGGTCGATGCAATCGGCCTCGCCAATCAGGGCGAGAGCTGCCTGGCCTGGGATGCGCTCAGCGGCGCCCCGCTCTGCCCGGTAATCGTGTGGCAGGATAACCGCACATCCGCCTGGCTGGAAGGGCTGCGTGAGGCCGCGCCGGAAGTCATGGCGCGCGCCGGGCTGCCGCTCGATGCCTATTTCCCGGCGGCCAAATTCGCCTGGATATTGCGCGAGATTCCCCAGGCCCGCGCGGCTTTGGCGGCGGGGCGGTTGCGCCTCGGCACCACGGATGCATTTTTCCTCGACCGCCTGACCGGCACATTCGCAACGGATGTCACCACGGCCTCGCGCACCTCGCTGATGAATATCGCAACCGGGCAATGGGATGCCGAATTATGCCGCATCTTCGGCGTACCGCCGCACGCGCTGCCGCAAATCCGAGACTCCGCCGGAGCTTTCGGCACGTATAACGGCGTGCCGGTGCGGGCATCGCTGGTCGACCAGCAGGCGGCCTTGTTCGGCCATGGCTGCCGCGCGCCGGGAGATGCGAAAATAACCTTCGGCACCGGCGCCTTCGCCCTGGCGGTAACCGGGGCTTCTATCATCCGCGCCCCCGGCCAGGGCCTGCTGCCGACCGTGGCATGGTCCCGCGCCGGCCAGATGCATTACGCGCTCGAAGGCGGCGTGTACGATGCCGGTGCCGCGGTGGACTGGGGCATGCGGCTCGGCCTGTATGCCAGCGTCGCGGAACTGGATTCCTTCCAGGCCCCACCGGCCATCTCGCGCAGGCTCGCTTTCGTCCCGGCATTATCGGGCCTCGCCTGCCCGCATTGGGACCGCAGCGCCGCCGCCCTCTGGGTCGGCATGGGCGCCGATACCACGAAGCGCGACATGGCGCAGGCGCTGCTGGAAGGCATCGCGCTGCGTACCGCCGAGGTGGTGCGCGCGATGGATGCGCTGGTCCCCCTCACGCGCATCTCGGTGGATGGCGGGCTGACGCGCAGCGCCTATTTCATCCGCTTCCTGGCCAATGTCCTGCAACGCGAAATTCTGCTCCCGGCCTTCGACGAGCTGACAGCCTTCGGCTGCGCCGCGCTGGCGGCGGACGGCGAGGTGGCACGCCCCGGCGGGGTCCGGACAGTAACGCCGGATGTCGCCGATGTCGCAGGCTGGCACGAGACTTTTACCGGGGCGGTGCGGCGCGCCAAGGGCTGGCGGTAGCGCGCCGGCCGCGCCGGCCTGGCTAATTTCCGTACCCCACGATCCCCTTGATCTCCATGAAATCATTCAGCGCGAAATCGGCATATTCCCGCCCATTGCCCGATTGCTTGTAGCCGCCAAAAGGTGCGGTGAAATCGATATCCGGCCCGTTGCAATAAATGCTGCCCGCGCGCAGCCGCACCGCCACATCGCGCACCCACGCCATGTCCTCACCCTGCACATAGGCGGCCAGGCCGTAAACCGTATCATTGGCGATCTCGATGGCCTGATCCACCGAATCATAAGGGATGATCGACAGCACGGGCCCGAATATCTCCTCGCGTTCGATCGTCATGCCCGGCGTTACGTTGCCGAATACGGTCGGTTTTGCGTAATAACCCGCATTCAGCCCCTCCGGCTTGCCGAGCCCGCCGCAGGCCAGCGTCGCGCCCTCGTCGATACCGGATTTGATGAGGCGTTGCACCTTGTCCCATTGCATCTGGCTCACCAGGGGGCCGAGCACCGTGCCGGCCGCCAGCGGGTCGCCCGTAACCTGTTTGCCGGCCTCATCGGCGGCAATCGCCATGGCCTCGTCGTGCCGCGCGCGCGGCACCAGCATCCGCGTCGCGGCATCGCAGGACTGGCCCGAGTTGATGAAGCACGCGCCAATGCCCTGGCGTACCGCGCGGTCAAGCTCGGCATCGGGCAGCAGAATGTTGGCCGACTTGCCGCCCAGCTCCTGGCACACCCGCTTCACCGTATCCGCCGCCGCCTTGGCCACGATAATACCGGCGCGTGTCGAGCCGGTGAAGGACATCATATCCACATCGCGGTGCTCGGCCAGCTTCTGCCCAACCTCCGGCCCGGTCCCGTTCACGAGGTTGAACACGCCCTTCGGCACCCCTGCCTCGGCCAATATCTCGGCAAAGATCAGCGCGTTCATCGGCGCGATTTCGGAAGGCTTCAGCACCATGGTGCAACCGGCGGCAAGCGCCGGGGCAACCTTGCAGACAATCTGGTTGAGCGGCCAGTTCCACGGCGTAATCAGCCCGCACACGCCGATCGGCTCCTTCACCACCCGGGTGGTGCCGCGCGTCTCGTGGAAGGCAAAATGTTCAAAAACATCGATAAGCGCCTGGAAATGTCCCTGGCCGACGAAAATCTGCGCGTCCCTGGAAAAGCCGAGCGGCGCGCCCATCTCCTGCGTCACCACGGCGGCTATCTC
>JAKBAV010000030.1:10233-22402 GCA_021826225.1 Pseudomonadota bacterium
ATGGATGCGGCACGGCTGGACGGCGCCAGCCAGGGCAGCGTGTCCCTCGCCGCCTATGTCGAGATGATGCAGCGCGCCGCGCGGCTTTCCGGACGCGATGATTTCGGCCTGTGCTACGGCCGCCAGTTCCCCGCCAGCTCGCACGGGCTGGTCGGCGATATCGCTCTTGCCGCCCCCAGCATCGGCATGGCGCTGCGCCAGTTCGCCGATCTCTTCCCGCTCCATCAGGAAGCCAGCGAGCTTCGCCTGGGCGCGGAAAACGGCCTGCTCCGCCTGGAATACCGCATCCTCGACGGGCGCATCCTCGACCGCCGCCAGGACGCCGAATTATCGCTCGCCATGTTCCAGAACCTGCTGCGCCAAGCCTATGGCCCCAGCTTCGCGCCCGAGGAAGTGCATTTCGAGCACCCCGCCCCCGGCGATAATGCGGCGCATGAAGCCACCTTCCACGCCCCGGTATTTTTCGGCCAGCGCACCAACGCCCTGCTCTTCCGCCCCGGCGACCTGCGCCGCCCCATGCCCGGCGCCGATGCCGCGACATTCTCCCGCCTCACCGCCGCGGCCTTCCTGCGCCGCCTGCCCGCAAGGGTGCCGCTCCCGGCGCGCCTGCGCGCCGAAATCCGCTCCCGCCTGCCGGAAGGTTCACCCCCGATGGACCAAGTCGCCGGGGCGCTCGGCCTCGCCCGCTGGACCTTGCAGCGCCGCCTCGGCGATCTCGGCCAGTCCTACGCCGATGCGGTCCAGCAGGTCCGCCGCAGCCTGGCGCAATCCTACCTCGCCCAGCCGCATCTCAGCATCTCGGCCATCGCCCAGCTCCTCGGCTATGCCGAGCTGAGCCCCTTCAGCCGCGCCTGCAAACGCTGGTTCGGCGCCTCGCCGGAGCAGTTGCGCTCTGGGTTGTGGCAGGAAAGGCGAGGGGGCGCTGCCCCCCTCGACCCCCCACCAAAGGCGAGCCTTTGGAATCCATAACTTAAAGGGTTTGAAAGGGGCCTGCCGCCGTGCCTCGACAGGGCTGGGAGGCAGGCCCCTTTCAAACCCTATCTTAAGTCACGAGGTCCAGGGGCTCGGCCCCCTTGCCTGTCTCGTCACAACCCAGCCCCTAACCCTCGCCCTGCGGGCGTTCGAACGCATCCTTGCCATCGAAGCGTTGCAGCTTTTCTATATGCATCCAGGTGAATTTGGCGCCGATGCGCTGCACCAGATACGAGATTTCCGCCTGCCCCTCGGATTTGGAGGCGATCAGCGGGATCGGGCGCTTGAACATGAAGCGGCAGGCGAAATGGTCGACCAGGAAGGTCTGCCCGCCCGTGGGCGGATAGACCGACACGCCGCGATTCGAGATGCCCGACAGGGTGAACGGGCTGTCCAGGGCAAGCGCCTCAAGCTGGCGGCCCAGCTCCTCGGCGCGCAGATCGGTTTCCAGGAACACATCGATACCGACCAGCTCGCGCGTATCGGGCTCCATATGCGCGGTCAGCTCCGGCCAGGTCTTCAGCTCCAGGTTTTTGTAGCTGCGCGACGGCATGGTGGAAAACCGCCCGAGATTATCGATGATCTGCCCGGTGAAGGCATCCGTCCCCACGCCATGGCCGCGCGGCGCCAGATCGCCGGTAAGGTTCTTGCCCTCGGCCAAAGTGATGAACAAAGCCTGCTCGATGGTCTGCGCCACCTCGAACGCGCCGACATGGCGCAGCAGCATGATGGCGGCCGAGAGCAGCGCCGTGGGATTGGCCAGCCCCTTGCCGGCGATATCCGGCGCCGAGCCGTGCACCGCCTCGAACATCGCCGCATGATCGCCCAGGTTGGAAGACGGCGCGATGCCGAGCCCGCCGACCAGGCCCGCCGCCAGGTCGGAAATAATATCCCCATTCATGTTGGAGGTCACGATCACGTCAAACGCTTCCGGCTTGATCACCAGCTGATGCGCGCAGTTATCGATGATGATATGGCCCGATTTGATGGTGGGGAATTCCGGCGCCACCTTCTCGCCCATGCGCTTCATCATGCCTTCGGTGAGCTTCATGATATTGGCCTTGGTCGCGACCATCACCTGAGAGCGCCCCTCGGCCAAAGCCAGCCCGTAAGCGGCGCGGATAATGCGCTCGCAGCCAGGTGCTGTCATCAGCTTCAGGCATTGGGCCACGGTGGTGGTCTGCATATGCTCGATCCCGGCATAAACATCCTCCACATTCTCACGCACGATCACCATGTCGATGCCGCGCCCGGTATAGGGTGTCTGTATCCCCGGCAGCTCGCGCACCGGGCGGATATTGGCATAAAGCTCGAAATACTTCCGCAGCGTCACATTGGCCGATTTGCCGCCATAGCCGATCGGCGTTTCCAGCGGGCTTTTAATCGCCAGCCCGTTGGCGGCGATGCTGTCCAGCGTCTCGCGCGGCACGCCGGTCACGGAGCCTTTCTTGAACACCTCCGCCCCGGCCTCGGCCACCTCCCATTCGATGGGCGCGCCCGCCTCCGCCAGTATCTTCATGGTCGCGGCCATCACCTCAGGGCCGATCCCATCCCCCGGCAGCGCGGTAACTTTGGTTTTTTTGCCGGGGATTACGCTCATAGTGAACATCCTGTCTCTGGTAAGGGGTGCCGCCTTATACCGCGTCACCGCATTGCGGCATATACGCGGGGCCCAACCCGGCCGCCGGTTTTTGCCCCGCGGCGCCCGCCCCGGCCATATCGTGCCGCAAATTCATCGCCGTGCGGTTAACGGCATGCGGTCCTCCAGGCCAGGCTGTACCGATTTGGCGCAGCTGCCCAGGTTCAGGCTTTGTGCTCCACCGGCGGCGGAATCCGCCTCACGCCTGGGCACCCCGCCTGTCAGGCGCCTTCGGCGCGCTTGCTGGCTTCATGTTTGTCGAAGGCGCGCTTGGTTGAATCCATCATGACGCCGAAAAACTCCTCGCGCCTGGAGGTCTGCCAGTCGAAGGATTTCTGCCGGTTCAGATTATCCCCGTTGATCTCGGGTAACACGTAACGCATCATCAGTTCGAGCGAGCGCTTCTTGTGCTCCATCCGTGCCCAGTTCTTGTCGAACAGCAGCAGGCAGCCGAAATCCGGAAGTTTATCCTCCAGCCTGCGGATCTGCGCGATGGCATCGTCCGGCGTGCCGATGATCGCCTCGCCCCGCTCCATCAGATCCTCGATCCTGTCATGCGCCGGTCCGTCTTTCAAATGTCCGGACTGGTTGGCAAAATATTGCCGCACCCTCTCGTAACCTTCCCGCACTTCCGCCAGCGCCTGCTCACGCGTCTCGGCGATGTGCATGTCCGTCACGAGCCGCACGGAGGATGGGTTCATTTCGTATCCATACTTCCCGGCGGTCTCGCGCGCCACGCTCCAATTGGCGGCAAGCGCATCGAACCCGCCATATAAGGTGGCCGCCAGGCAAAGCATGCCGCCATGATATTTTGCCGCCAGCACCCCGCCATTGGGCGACATCGCACTCGCCACGCAGACCTCCAGTTTTTCGCTGCAGGGCAAAACCTGGCAATGCGCCTCGCACAGATCATACCAGTCGGTTTTTTCCGTCACCCATTCGCCGCGCAAAAGCCGTGTGATCACGCTCAGGCCCTCATCGAGCTTGCGGCGGGATTCGCGCGCATCCTGGCTGCGGATATAGGCGTCCCCTGTCAGCAGGCCGGGCCCGGCCCCGAACATCAGCCGCCCCCGCGTGAGATGATCGAGCTGCGCGATCCGCTGCGCCGTGTTCAGCGGGTTATGATAGGGCAGAGAGACGACACCAGTGCCGAGCCTGATCCGCTTGGTCCGCTGCGCCGCGGCCGCAATCATCAACTCCGGAGAAGAAATTATCTCATAGCCGCCGGTATGGTGCTCACCGTACCAGAATTCGCCCAGCCCGATCTCATCGGCATATTGCGTGAATTCCAGGTCGCGTTCGAAGCAGAGCGTCGGATTTTCGCGCAAGCCATGAAAAGGAGCGAGAAACACGCCAAGGCGAAGTTTGTTCTTACGCAAAACCGGCTCCTCTGAATTAAAACGTGCAGCGGGTATCTGGCGCGCCCAGGGCGCACCCCCCATCCGCATCTTGCGTTATTCCCTCTGATGCGCTCGTTCGCTCCCGGCAGCGCGCTATTCGTCAGATTATCAGCAAGCGCCACCTCACCTGTCAACGCGCGCGCCTGGCATCACGGCCGGCGCCGCTGAATCGTTCAGCGGCACCGGCCCGTCATTCGTGTCTGTTACGCGTCGTCGCCGGCGGGCGCGCCCGCCTCCGGCGCCACATCCGCAGCCTCAACCGGCGCATCGCCATCGGCGATCACAGCCGTCTTACGGCCGCGCGGCTTCATTGTCTTATCGGAAGCTTTAGCGGATTTGGCCGGTTTCACCTGGCTGGCCAGCTTCTTCTCCAGCTGCGCCAGTTTCGTCTCCAGCTCGGCAATCTGAGCCGCCGAAACCTTCGCGGCGCGCACCGCCTCGCGGCTCTTGGCGCGCAATGTGGCAATCGTCTTCAGCGCCTTTTCCAGCTGCACGCGCAGCTCATCCTTGCTCATCACCGGCGCTTTAACGGCGGCGGGTTTTTTCACGGGAGCCACGGCCTTGCCAGGCTTAACGGATCCAGGCTTAACGGATCCAGACTTGGCGGATCCAGACTTGGCGGATTTCTTCGGAGCGGCTTTCGCCATTTTTAGGCATTCCTTTTTGCATAAGCTATTCGAATCACGACCCGTATTTCACCCGAAACACCGGCAGGCTCAGCTCTACAATAAGGAGGAGTCATTGGAAACCAACGGCCAGACTTCGCGGTGGCTGGTAGCGGCGGAAGGATTTGAACCTCCGACCAAGGGATTATGATTCCCCTGCTCTACCGCTGAGCTACGCCGCCTCAACCGTGGGACCAGCCGGGTAGCCCGGCCCGGGGGGGATGTCAATCCAGGGAGCGGCCCACAAAAAAGGCTCCGGACCCGCGCCCGGAGCCTCGTCACGGTTGCAGTGTACTCAGCCTTCCATGTCGTTGGCGATGCTGGCCAGCACCTGCGGCGATTTCGCCTTTAGCACCAGGAACCAGACCAGCCCGATGGCAAGGTAAACCGCGAAGACCGGCGGCAGCATGTTGAAGGGTGCGGCCGGGTAGGGGAACAGGCTGGCATAGATCACGAAGGCCATCATCCCGGCCCCGATGATCGTGTAGATGACATTGGCCGGCTTCAGCAGCCCGGCGCGGTACAGATCAACCGGGGCGGCGAGGCAGATGCCGAAATACACCACCACGAAGCCATAAGTAGCGATGGTGCCGGACAGGCCGAACCCGTTGAGGAAGCCTTCAGGCAGCAGCGCCAGGATGATGAGCAGCGTAATCACGCCGGAGGCGAACACCGCGAAATGCGGGGTTTTGTGTACCTTGTGCACCACGCCCATGGAGCTGTGCAGGAACTGGTAGCGGCCCATGGAGTAGAGCATGCGCGAGCTGGCATTCAGGCAGGCCAGGGCGCAGGCGAAGGCTGAAATAACGGCGGCGAAATAAACCACCCCGGCGGCCCAGGGCAGGCCCGCCTTGTTGGTCATATCGGCGAAAGGTGAGGAAGAACCACCGATCGCCGCGGCATTATCACCCATCGCCATCACCATGAAATAGCACAGCACGGTGAAGAACACGCCGACAATGGCGGCCGAACCAACCACCGCATAGGGAATATTCCTGACCGGATCAGCCGATTCCTTGGCCAGCGTGGCCGAGCTCTCAAACCCGACCCAGCTGAACACGGCAAACGCCATGGCCGACATGATCCCGCCCATGGGCAGTTTGCTGATATGGAGCTGCACCGGGTCGATCAGCGTGCCATGCTTGCCGACCACCAGCCCGGTGATGACAACGATGATGCCGACCGAGATGCATTCCAGCACCAGCCCCATGCGCGAGGAGAAAGTGATATCGCGAAAGGCGGCGAACACGACCAGCCCCAGCACCAGCACGGTCACGAACGTCTCCGCCCCGAAGCCCAGCGAAACACCGAACGAGGCCAGCACGTTATTGATGAAAAGCGGCTCGCTCATCAGCACCGCGACAGCGGTGGTGGTATAGGCGAGCACCATGGCCCAGCCCGCCAGCGCGCCGGAAACCGGACCGAAATTGCGGCCGATATACACAAAGAACGACCCCGCCTCGGGGTGGCGCTTGGCCAGGCTGGAGATCGAGGCGCCGACGAAAATCAGCCCGATCGTCGCGAGCAGATATGAAACCCAGGAGCCGATCCCGGCCAGCCCGGCAACGACGCTGATATTCAGCGCCGGCGTCAGTGTGGGCGCGATATTGGCGATGGACTGGCCAAGCGTCTCGATCTTGTTGAGAGCGCCGTGCTTGAGTTGCGCCGGCGCATGCGCGGCAATGTCTGTCGTGGCTACCATGCGGTATGTCTCCAGGGGTTCAAAGGCGCCGCGAGCGGCAAGTGTTTAAAATAATGCAAACACCATGCCGTCACGGGCCGTCGCGCCTCATGCCGTGGTTTTGCCCCGCCAGGGCTGACATAAGCGGGTAAACCGCGCATGATCCGGAGCAGAGCGAGGGCATGACTGGCCGCGAATTCAGCGGATTTTGATAATAATTTGCACATTTTGGGCAGAGTAACGGCAATGATGCTTCACGGTAAACATTTTTTCCAATCGTATGCGCGCGGTTTGCCATGCGGTTGATCTTGGCCAGCACCTCCCCCGCGCGCCGCCACATGCTGGCCGCCGCCGGGCTGAACGCGCCGGGCGTGGCCTCAAATGTCGATGAGGCAGCGCTGAAAGCCGCCTTCACCGGCCCACCTGCCGCGCTGGCCCTGGCCCTGGCCCAGGCCAAAGCCGCGGCGGTGGCGCGCCACCATCCCGGCGCCCTGGTCATCGGCGCCGACCAGTTGCTGGTATGCGAGGGCAAGGTATTCGACAAACCGGCCGATCTGCCGGAGGCGGCGGCGCATCTGCGCGCCTTGTCCGGGCGCCGCCATGAGCTCATCACCGCGCTCTGCGTGCTCCAGGATGGCGCCCCGCCCTGGACGCATATCGCCACCGCCCACCTAAGCGTGCGGCCCCTGAGCGAGGCTTTCATCGCCCGCTACCTGGCGGCCGAGGGCAGCCCTATTCTCGGCTGCGTCGGCGCCTACCGGCTGGAAGGCCTCGGCGCGCAGTTATTCGAGCACATCGAGGGCGATTATTTCACGATCCTCGGCCTGCCCTTGCTGGCCTTGCTCGGCGTCCTGCGCGGCCGCGGCGTGCTCGCCGGCTGAACCGGCCGCATTTCCCCCAGCAGGGCCTGAATCGCCTCAACCGTCGCCGGGTCCAGGTACCGCAACTCCCGCGCCAGCCGGTTGGCCAGCGCCGTCTGCGCCGCCGTCAGCCCCCCGGCATTCAGCCGCAAGCGCGGCCGCGAGCTCTTGGCCAGCGCCTTCAGCTCATCGGCCTCATCCCAGATCAGCCCGAAATACTGGCATATCTGATGAATGAGCCCGGCCGAGGGCGTGCCCCGCCGGCCATGCTCCAGCGCCGACAGATAAGCCGCCGAAATCTCCAGCGCCGCCGCCATATCCCGCTGCAAAATCCCCCGCGCCTGCCGCAGCGCCCGTAATTTCTCACCGAACGGGGTCATGCGCGCCGCCGCCGCAGCAATATGCGGACCGAGCCGGTATTGGCGGCATGGGGGTGGGCGGCGGCGAGGATAAGCGGGCGCAAACCGGGGGCGTTGAGCCAGTGGGGCAGCTCGCGCGCCAGAATCTCGCCCTTGCCGGTGATGATCTCGACATGCCGCAGCCCCCCGGCATAAGCGGCTTCAAGGAAGTGGCGGACCTCATGATGCGCGCGCACCGCGGTATGGCCGTGCAGGTCGAGCCGCGCTTCGGTGCGGGTCTTGCCGCCCCGGAAATTTTTCCAGGCGGCCTTGTCGAGCCCGGCCGGGGCGGTGTTGAGCCCCAGTTCGGCGGCCGGCCGCGCCGCGCCTGGCCTGGCCGCCACCGGAGCGGTCACGGTCTGCGCTGGTGCTGGCGGCGGCAAATCGGGGGGCAAAACCAGTTTTGCGCGGCCAGGCATAAGCCGGGTGAGTGTGCGGCTATAGGCCGCCCAGAGTTGCAGGTCTTCGTCGGTGAGGCCTTTGCGCCGTGCCATGGGTGCGGGATATTGTCAGCTCTGTTCGTGGGTCCATACGGTGAAGCTTTCCAGCACGTTGGGCCCGAACGTGTTGCACAAAGCCACATCGGCGGCATCCCGGCCATAAGCCATGAGAATACGCCCCAGCCGGGGCTTATTATTGCGCGGGTCGAAACAATGCCACGCCCCGCCGAGATAAGCCTCGAACCAGCCGGCGAAATCGCCCGGCGTATAAGGCGGCGGCTCGCCGATATCGCTCAGATAGCCGGTGCAATACCGCGCCGGGATATTCAGGGCGCGGCAGAAGGCAACGCCGAGATGCGCGTAATCGCGGCACACCCCGACCTGCTCCTGATAGGCCTGCAGCGCGGTGCGCGTGGCCCGCGCCTGCATGTAGTCGAAGGCGATGCGCTCATGCACATAGTCGCACACCGCCTGCACCCGGGCCCAGCCGGGCGGCGTCTGCCCGAACAGTGACCAGGCGATGGGCGAGAGCACATCGGTCTCGCAATAGCGGCTGCCGAGCAGGAAGGGCAGGGTTTCGGGCGGCAAATCCTCCACCGCATGCTGCATGGCCTGCGGCACCACCGGGTCCGGCGTGTCGGCGGCAATAACCGTGCCGGCGCTGGCCAGGCGGAAACGCCCCGCCGGGGCCACGAGCCGCGCGCAGCGATTGCCGAACATGTCCTCATGAAAGCTGATCGGCACGGCCGGGGTGGTGGTCATCAGATCCACCACGATGATGTCATGCGCGCGGCTGGCATGCACGTTCAGGGTCAGGATCATCGGCGTGGGTTGCGGTAACTGGTAAATGAATTCGTAGCCGACCGCGATTTCCAAGTTTTTGGTCCTTCCGGCCGCCATGGCCGCGCCGTCCTGCTTACAGCAGGGCGGCGGGCCATGATATCGCTAATATCGCCGGGCCACCTACTTCGTCCTGAAAAAAGCCGCCGCGGCGTCCTTATGGGCGCGTTTGGCGCCGATCGCCTGCTCCACCCGGGCGATTTCGCCTTGCAGTTCGCCGATATAGGCGCCCAGCTCCTCAACCCCCAGCAGGTCCAGCGGCGGCGGAACAAGCAGTTTTTTTGGCCGTGGCGGCGGGTCATCCTCGGAAAATATCATGGAACGATCTTGACCGGGGGGTGGCACGGGTTCCATACGCGGGCCAAGTATAACTCGTCTCCCGCAAGCGAATGATTATCCGCGCGCCGGGCTGTAAAGTCGGCGAGGCGGACCGCGCTTCGCGGGCTTCTTGTCGCGCTTCGCATGTTTCTTGAAGGTGTTCTGTCCATGTCTCTACCTCTAATGCCCAAAGCTACCGCAGTCTGGCTGATTGACAAGACCGGCCTGACCTTCGAGCAGATCGCCGATTTCTGCGGCATGCATCCGCTCGAAGTCCAGGCGATCGCCGATGGCGAGGTGGCGCAGGGCATTAACGGCTACGATCCGGTGCTGAACAAACAGGTCTCGGCCGAGGACATCACCCGCTGCGAGGCCAACCCGGCCCTGCGCCTGAAGCTGCTGGCCGCCCCCGAGGCGATGCATAAAAAGCAGAAAGGCGGCCGCTACACCCCCGTGGCCAAGCGCAACGACCGTCCGGATGCCATCGCCTTCCTGCTCCGCAGCTACCCCCACCTCACCGATGCCCAGGTCATCAAGCTGCTCGGCACCACCAAGGACACCATCCAGAAAATCCGCGACCGCTCACACTGGAACAGCGCCAACATCAAACCGCGCGACCCGGTCATCCTCGGCCTGTGCAAACAGGCCGATCTGAACGATGCGGTGGCCGCCGCCAATGACCGCCTGACCCGCGAGGGGCTGACCCCCCCGCCCCCGCCGCCGCCCTCATCGGAAGCCGCGTAATCAACGCGTAAGGCATGAAAAAGGGGGCTCAAAGCCCCCTTTTTGCCGTCGGATATCCAGTTTTCCTGGTTCAGCTTCTCAACCGCTCCATCTCTTCCTTCAAACGCAATTTCTCCAGTTTAAGGCGGGACAATTCGGCGCTGTCCGGGCTTGGCCGCCGGCCCTCCGCCGAAATCTTGCTGTCCAGGCTGGCATGCCGCCCCTTCAAGGCGTCGATATGCGATTGCAGGTTCATGGTGTCTCCTTTGGTAGGATGTAAGCCATCTAGTAGGATGTAAGCCATCAAACTCCGGGCTGGCCCCTGCATGAGCGGGCATGGCCCAGGTGGAGCAGGCTAATCCCGCTGCCACGCGATTGTCATCTTAAAAATGCACGCCGCAAAATCCCCTTCCTGCAACCTTCAACACCCGTCCCGGGGCAATAAGCGGCGAGAAACCTTGGATCGGGCGAAAATATCGGTTTCAGGACGGCACGTTTCCCTCTAAATGCTGCTTCCATGTTGACCGATAAAGATAATCTGCTGCGCCGCCTGCATGCCCTGCGCAGCGAACACCGCGATCTGGATACGGTGATCGCCCGGCTGACCGAGCACGGGTCCATGGACCAGTTACAAATTCAGCGGCTCAAAAAACGCAAACTGGGGCTGAAGGATGAAATCGCCCGGCTGGAAAGCCGGCTTATCCCGGACCGCACGGCATGAGCACGGCCTCCACCCCGGCCCCGCTGGTCGGCATCATCATGGGCAGCCGTTCGGACTGGCCGGTCATGGAACATGCCGCCGCCATGCTGGACCGTCTCGGCGTGCCGTATGAGGCCAAAGTGGTCTCGGCCCATCGCACCCCCCGGCGGCTTTACGAATACGCCGCCGGGGCCGAGGCGCGGGGGCTTAAAATCATCATCGCCGGGGCCGGCGGTGCCGCGCACCTGCCCGGCATGGCGGCGGCCATCACCAACCTGCCGGTCCTCGGCGTGCCCGTCGCGGCCACCGCCTTGCAGGGCCAGGACGCGCTATTGGCCATCGTGCAGATGCCAGGCGGCGTGCCGGTGGGCACGCTGGCCATCGGCAAGCCCGGAGCGATCAATGCCGGGCTGCTCGCGGCCAGCATATTGGCCCTGTCAGACCCCGCTTTGCGCGCCCGCGTCGCGGCTTTGCGCGCCGAGCAGACCGCGCAGGTCCCGGAGACCCCGGTTTGACCACCGGGTTACGGCCGGGCGCGGTCATCGGTATCATCGGCGGCGGCCAGCTCGGCCGCATGTCGGCCATGGCGGCGGCGCGGCTCGGCTTTCGCACCCATGTCTTCTCGCCGGAGGCGCACGGGCCTGCCGCCCAGGTCGCGGCCTTCAGCACCGTGGCCGACTACGCCGATATGGAAGCCCTGCGCCGCTTCGCCGAGGCGGTGGATGTGGTGACATTCGAGTTCGAGAATATCCCCGCCCCCGCTTTGGCACTGCTCGAAAGCCTGCGCCCGGTGCGCCCCGGCGCCAAAATTCTCGAAATCAGCCAGGACCGGCTGCTGGAAAAACAGTTTCTCAACCATGCCGGCATCGCCACGGCGCCCTGGGCCGCGGTGCACAGCATGGCGGCGCTGGCACCCGCGGCGGCCCGGCTCGGCCTCCCCGCCGTGCTCAAAACCACCCGCCTCGGCTATGACGGCAAAGGCCAGACCATGCTGCGCGGCCCGGACGATCTCGCCCCGGCCTTCGCCCTTCTGGCGCCCAAACCCCTGGTGCTGGAAGGCTTCGTCGCTTTCGCGGCGGAAATCTCCGTCATGGTCGCGCGCGGGGTGGATGGCCATGTGGTCGCCTTTGACGCCGTCGAGAACCGCCACAAAAACCACATACTGGACATCACCCTCGCCCCCGCCCCCCTGCCGCTCACGGTGCTGGCGCAGGCGCAGGATATCGCTCGGACCATCGCCGAAAAACTGCAACTGGTCGGCCTGCTCGGCGTCGAAATGTTCGTCACGGCCGATGGCGGCCTCATCGTCAACGAAATCGCCCCCCGCCCGCATAATTCCGGCCACTGGACCATGGATGCCTGCTCCTGCTCCCAGTTCGAAATGCATATCCGCGCGGTAGCCGGCCTGCCTTTGCCGCCCGCGACCCGCCATTCCGACGCCGTGATGAAAAACCTGGTCGGCCCCGAAGACATGGCCCTCTGGCCCCAAATCCTCGCCACACCCGGCCTCATCCCCCACCACTACGGCAAAAC
>JAKBAV010000007.1 GCA_021826225.1 Pseudomonadota bacterium
TGCGCACGCATAATCCGCTGGCCTCGCCTGGGCCGAGCGGAACCCCGTTCAACGGGTTCAACACCGGCAACGCCAACTCCAACCCGGCCTATCCGGTCGGCAACACGATGACGATGCTGGCCAACGCGATTTACGGTTCGCCATCACTGCGGTTCGATCCGGGCGGCATCACGCTGCTGGGCGAAGTGGAGTATGACAAGCTGCTGCGCGTGACAGCGAACAAGGCGGCGCTGCAGCCGGGCCGCAGCAATGATGCGATGTCGATCGATATGCAGGTGATTCCGGCCTTCTTCGAGGTGCTGCCGAATCTCGAACTGCAATTCCCGGTCTCGCTGAACTATGTCGTGGCCGGCAATTCGCGGGTGCAGTCCACGATGAACCATGGCACGGGCAGCTATTCGTTCGGTGTCAGCGCCATCTACCGTGAGAACTGGAACGCCTCGCTCAGCTATGTCGGGTATTTCGGTAAGGCGTCGTCCAACGCGCTGATCCCCGAGACCGCGGGCTCGCCGGATCGTTCGTATGTCTCGCTGAACCTCAACCACACATTCTGAGTCTCCGAAGTAAAGGGAAATGGCTATTATGAAACGACGTGATTTTGGCCTGCTCGCGGGCACGAGCCTGGCAACCGCGACCGTGGCTATGGGCGCCACGATGCGCCAGGCGCAGGCGCAGGCAGCGCCCGATGCGACGCTGCTGACCACAACGCTGACGCCCATGGGCGCCGAGCGCGCCGGCAATGCCGATGGTTCTATCCCCGCCTGGACCGGCGGGCTGGTCTCGCCGGCGCTGCCGCCGGACCAGCCGGTGGCCGTGCATCTGTTCGAGGATGAGCAGCCGCTCTATACGGTCGATGCCAGCAACATGGCGCAATACGCGGACATGCTGACCGAAGGAACGAAATTCCAGATCAGCAAATACGGCACGAGCCTCAAGGTCTATAAGACCCATCGTACCGCCGCCGTGCCGCAATATGTGGCCGACAATACCGCGAAGAACGTGACGAGCGCCAAGCTCGATCCACGTGGCGGGCGCTTCGGCTTTACCGGCGCCTATGGCGGCGCGCCGTTCCCGATCATCAATACCGCCGAGCCGCTGGTCGGCGGCGTGCAGCTGATCTGGAATCATCTCACCGCCTGGGTCGGCTATTCGGATCTGACCATGTTCGCGCCGGGCCTGGTGATGATCAATGGCCAGCTGACCCTGGTGGCCGGCACGCTGAGCCGCACGATCTATCCGTATTACGACCCGCAGGGCACGCTGGCGACATTCGGCGGCTATTTCAGCAAGGGACATTATTACGATAAGGCGCCGAGTGCGGTCGAGGGCCAGGAAAATCTCGTCTGGCACAGCACCAATGTCAGCCAGCATCCGGATATCGTGTGGTCGCTGCTGAACGGCCAGGGCCGCGTGCGCAAGGCGCCGGACCAGGCCTATGACACGCCGAATCCGGAATCGAATGGCATTGCCAACCTGGATGAGAGCTCGTGCTTCTATGGCAACCCGTCGCAGTATGACTGGAGCTACATCGCCAAGAAGGAGATGCTGGTTCCGTATAACTGCAACAAGCTGGCCTTTGTTAATCTGCAGGACGCGCTGGGCCCGCATGCGCCGGACCCCGATGCCATCCGGTGGGAAAAGCATCGCGTCTGGGTGGTGGAAGCCAATCTGGCGCCCGGCGAGAATAATGTGAATGCCAAGCGCCGCTTCTACATCGATGAAGACACCTGGGTGGCGTTGCTGGGCGAGGGTTACGATGCCCAGGACACGCTGGTGAAGGCCTATGCCATTTATAACTCGTGCATACCGTCGCTGCCCGGAACGATCGAGCTGAGCACCGCGACGTATAATCTGACCAACGGCAATTATATCTTTAACGGCAATAATAATTTCGGGCCGTATAAGGGCACGCAGTATATTACGCCGCAGAACCCGTCTTTGTTCGATCCGGAGCAGATGGCGGCCAGCGCCAGCTTCTGATTCGCCGGTAGAGCGAGAAGAGACGAAGAACCCCGCCGCGGGACAGCCCGCGGCGGGGTTTTTAGTGCGCGGCGGTCGGGCCGGGGCGTTTACCTACGCCGTCAGGCCGAGGACGGATTCGGCGCTGTGGTAGGGCTGGCCAAGGGCTTCGGCCACGGCGGCGAAGGTGAGTTTGCCTTCGGCGACATTGAGCCCGTTGCGGAAGTTTTTATCGTCCGAGAGGGCGGCTTTCCAGCCTTTATCGGCGAGCTTCAGAGCGTAGGGGAGTGTCGCCTGGGTCAGCGCATAGGTCGAGGTGCGGGCGACGGCGCCGGGCATGTTGGCGACGCAGTAATGCACGATGTTGTCGATGACATAGGTGGGGTCGGAATGGGTGGTGGCGTGGCTGCTCTCGAAGCAGCCGCCCTGGTCGATGGCGACATCCACCAGCACCGCGCCGGGGCGCATATGCCCCAGCATGGCGCGGGTGACGAGCTTGGGCGCGGCGGCACCGGGCACCAGCACGGCACCGATGACGAGGTCGGCGCCGAACACGGCTTCTTCCACGGCTTCCGAGGTGGAGTAGCAGGTTTTCAGATGCGGGCCGTAAAGCTCATCGAGATAGGCGAGCCGGGGCAGGGATTTGTCGAAGATGGTCACATCCGCGCCCATGCCGTGGGCGATGCGCGCGGCATTGGTGCCGACCACGCCGCCGCCCAGCACCACCACCTTGCCCGGCGGCACGCCCGGCACGCCGGCCAGCAGCACGCCGCGCCCGCCATTGGCCTTCTGCAAGGACACCGCGCCGACCTGCACGGCCATGCGCCCGGCGACCTCGCTCATCGGCGCCAGCAGCGGCAGGCGGCCGGCATTATCGGTCACGGTTTCATAGGCGATGGCGATGGCGCCGGAGGCGGCGATGAGCCTGGCCTGTTCCGGATCGGGCGCGAGGTGGAGATAGGTGAACAGGATCTGGCCCGGGCGCAGCATCCTGCATTCCACCGGCTGTGGCTCCTTCACCTTCACGATCATATCGGCGCGGGCGAAAACCTCCGCCGCGGTATCGACGATTTCGGCACCGGCCTTGACATAGGCCTCATCCGGCGCGGCGATGCCGGCGCCGGCGCTTTTTTCCACCAGGACCTGGTGGCCGTGCACCCGCAATTCGCGCACCGAGGCTGGTGTCAGGCCGATGCGGAACTCATTATCCTTAATTTCACGAGGCAGGCCGACAAGCATTGGTTTTCTCCTGTTTGTGGCCTGTTGCGCGGCGGCCTCCCGATGCGGGGTAAACCCGCCGGCCGCTTCTATAGTTTAAAATATTAAACCCTTCAACAAAATCATGCGGCATGCCTGCCAATCGCGGCGGGCAATCCGGGTGTTGTGAAGGTATCGTGTGATTATATTAAACAGCGCTTAAAAGGCGCGGCGGAAGGTCAGGTTCAGCCTGAGGGGGCCGAGATGCGGGTGGTGGCCCGGCTTTAGCGGCGCGATGCCATGGAAATACAGCCGTTCGGCGCCGCCCCATGCCACGACATCGCCGCTGGCCAGCGGGATTTTCGCGATGGGGCCGGTGCGCTGCATCCCGCCCCAGAGAAACACCGCCGGCAGGCCGAGCGAGACGGAGACGATGGGGGCGGTGAAATCCGCCTCGTCGCGGTCCTGGTGGAGCGCCATTTTCGCCCCGGGGCCGTACTGGTTGACCAGGCAGACATCCGGGGCGAATCCGGTAAACCCGGCGGCCTCGGCGGCGCGGGCTGCGAGATTGCTGAACAGCGCCGGCATTGCGGGCCAGGGCTGGCCGGTGAGCGGGTCGCGCGGGGTGTAGCGGTAGCCGCGCCGGTCACTCACCCAGCCGGCGGCGCCGCAACTGGTCATGGCGGCTGACATCTTGCCGCCGCGCGGCGTGAGCATCACGCGGAAGGGCGAAACCGTGGCGAGGCCGCGTGCCGCCTCGATCAGGGCTGCCTCCTCGGCCAGGGCAAAGCCGGGCAGCCGCACCAGGCCCGGAACGGCCGGGGCGCCGAACAGATCGGCGTTCACAGCGTCAGCGTGCCCTCGACCAGGGTGATGCAATCGCCGCCGATCCAGAAGGCGCCGGCCTCATGTTCCACATGAATGCGGCCTTCGCGCCCCAGGCAGGTGCCTTGCGCCGCCGTGCCGTGCACCACGGCCACCGGGTTGCCCTTGCCGGGACGCGCCGCGAAGACATCTACCTGGCGGAAGGGGAATACCGGCACGGGTTCAGCCTGTGACCATCAGCGCCACCACCAGCGCCACGGCGACGGCCTGCAGCGCCACGCGCCAGCGCATGAGTTTATTGGAGACGCGCGGGTCGCGATCCTTGTTGGCGATGCCAATCGCCCCGGCCAGCATCACCACCACCACCGCCAGCATGTCGACCGCGAGCAGCACCATCAATATCGTTTTCATGCCTCCTATATAGCCTCGCCGGGGAATTTGCCTATCGCCCCGTGGTTGACTTCTCCGGCAATCGCCTCACACCTGCCGGCCATGCGCTCTGCCTACTTTCTCATCCTGCTCCTCATCCTGGTGCCGCTGGCGCCCGGTTTTGCTCCCGTTTTGGCTGAGGCTCAGGTGCCGGCCGCGTCGCTGGTGGCGCACAAGCCTCCGGTACAGCCAGCGAGCCCGCCCGCCGCCGCGGCGCCGCACGCTCCGGCCATCATCCCCGGCTCGGCCCTGGCCGCGCTGACCGGCGCGGCCGCCCCGGCGCCCGTGGCGGCGACGCCGGAGCCTTTCGGCACCGGCCAGTTCGGTTTTGTCATCACCGGCGCGCTGGGCAGCGCCGCGACGCGGGATTTTCATGATTTTGTCACCGCGATCCATTCTTCCACCCGGCTTGCCCCGGTTGGTGACTGGCTGCGGACCTTCCCGGCGGACCAGGCGCGCCGCGCCGCCGCCATCGCCATTCTCGAGGCGCTGCTGCTCGCTCTGCTTCCGGCGGTGCTGGTCGATGGCGTGATCCGCCTCGGCCTGCGCCGCCCGGCGGCGGCCTGCGCGCGCTGGGCGCTGCCACGGCGGGAGGAGTTTCTGCCCGATGTCGAGATTGCCGCCGGCGAGGACGCGCCCGCCGCGCCCGCTTCCAGCGAAACCGCCGCACCCGTGCCCGCGCGGCGGCTGGTCTCGCTGCGGGCCTGGCTGCGCCGCCTCGGTTTCGCGCTGCTCGTTCTGCTGCTCGCTTTGCTGCCGCTGGCCGGCTTCATCGCCACGGCGGAGGTGTTTCTATCAAGCAACCTCATCGCCACCCATGCCGCGCGTCTTGTGGTCACGGGCATCGGCAATGCCTATCTGCTTGCCCGGGCGGTGCAGGAGCTGGCGCGTTTCTTCGTCAATCCGGCGGCGCCGTCGCTCCGCATCGTCGCCATGCCGAGCTCGCGGGCCCGGGCCTTCATGTGCTGGCTGCTGGTCGTTCTCGCCACGGTGGTATTCGCCTACAGCCTGATTTCCTGCGCCGTCATACTCGGCCTGCCACAAGACGGGGCTGCCGGGCTTACCCGCATCGCGGCGCTGGTGGTGCATATCGAGCTGGCCTTCGCCATCTGGCGCGGCCGCCGGGTGGTCGGGGCGTGGATCGCGGGGGACCGTGCCGCCACCGGGGCGTTTGCCGGGCTGCGCCACCGGCTTGGCCGCATCTGGCATTATTTTGCACTGTTCTACGTTATGGCGCTATGGGTCGCCTGGGCGGGTGGGGTGAATAACGCCTTCATCGTATTGCTGCGCGCGGTGCTCGTGCTCGTCGCCGCCCTGGCCGTGGGCCGCCTTGCCTGGACCGGCAGCGCCACGCTGCTGGAACGTATTTTCCCCGCGCCGGATGATAGCGGCCAGGCCCGGCGCCCGGCGCTCCTGGCCCGCGCCCGCGCTTATAACCCGTTCCTGCGCGCGCTCATCCGCGCCCTCATCGCCGCCGCGGTGCTGCTATTCGTGCTGCAGGGCTGGGGCATCGACGCGTTGGCCTGGCTGCGCGGCAATGCGGTGAGCCGCGCTCTGCTGGGCGCTTTGTCCGGCGTGCTCGTCACCACCGGCGTCGCGATCATCGTGTGGGAAATCTTGAATGCCGTGCTGCAATCGCGGGTCGACCGGCTGACCGCCACGGGGCGCACCCGCCAGGCGACCAGGCTGCACACGCTGGCGCCGATCCTGCGCGCCGCCATCGGGACGCTGATCTTCGTGGTGGCGCTGGTCGTCGCGCTGTCGGAAATCGGCGTCAACACCACCGGGCTGCTGGCGGTCTCCTCGATTGCCGGCATCGCCGTGGGTTTCGGCAGCCAGAAGCTGGTGCAGGATATCATCACCGGGCTGTTCCTGCTGCTTGAGGATGCCGTCCAGGTCGGTGATGTGGTGAGTCTGGGCGGCATGACCGGCACGGTCGAGCGGCTTTCCATCCGCACCATCCGCTTGCGCGCGGGCGATGGGTCCATCAACATCATCCCGTTTTCCGCCGTCACCATCGTGACCAACATGACGCGCGATTTCAACAATGCCGAGATCAGCATCACGGTGAATTACGGCGAGGATATCGATCATGTCTGCGCCGTGCTCCTGGATATCGGCCGCGACATGCGGGCCGAGCCGGCCTGGGGCGCGATGATGCGCGATGATCTGCAGATTTTCGGCCTGGATAAATTCGGCGATCAGGGGCTGGTGATTTCCGGTGCGATCCGCACCGGGCCTGGCCAGCATTGGGCGGTGCGGCGCGAGTTTTACCGCCGCGTGCAGCAGCGTTTCGCCGCCGAGCATATCCGCATGCCGTTCGGGCCGCAGGGCATGTTCAGGCTGGAAATGCAGCCCTCCGCGCCCGCCGCCGCCGGGCCGGCAGGGCCGGATGGGGCGCAGCCGGCCGCAACGCGGAGCTAGGCGCATGGCATTCGCCGAGGCCGCCGCGGCGCCGCTGCTGCGCATGCGGCTGATCTTCGCCATGGCGGGCATCGGCATCTCGGTCTGGGCGCTTACCGTGCCGTTCGTGAAAATCCGCTTCGGCCTCGATGATGGCACGCTCGGCCTCATGCTGCTCGCGGGCGGCGCCGGCGGCGTGCTGATGATGCCGTTTGCCGGGCTCATCATCGCCCGCTTCGGCAGCCGCGCCACTTTGACCGCCGCCGGGGCTGGCGTGGCGCTGCTGATGCCGTTGCTCAGCCTGGCGCCCTCGGCGGCGATCTTCACCCTCTTGTTGTTCCTGTACGGCGTGCTGTTCGGCGCGCTGGACATCGCCATGAACGCGCAAGGTGCGGTGGTGGAGCGGCTGAGCGGTGGGCTTCGGATGTCCGGCTTTCATGCCTGCTACAGCATCGGCACGCTGGGCGTGGCGCTCGTCATCACCACGCTGCTGCATTTCAATGTGAGCTACCCGCTCTGTGCCGCGCTTGCCGCCGCCGCCATGCTCGCCATGCTGCTGGCGGCGCCCGGGCTGATCGGCCATGCCGGGGATGCCCCGGCCACGGCCAGGAGATTCGCCCGGCCCAATGCCGCCGCCATCCTGCTCGGCCTGTGCTGCTTCGCCTGTTTCATGACCGAGGGTGCGGCGACCGACTGGAGCACGATTTTTCTGCGCTTCGACCGTGCCATGCCGCTCGATACCGCGCCCTATGGCTATGCCGCCTTCGCCGTGGCGATGACGCTGGCGCGCTTCCTGGGCGATGCGGTGGCGACCCGGCTCGGCCAGCCGGCGGTGATGCGCCTGGGTTGCGTGCTGGCGGTGGGCGGTTTTGGTCTGGTCATCTTCATCACCACGGGCTGGGTCGATGTATTCGGCTTCTTCCTCGTCGGCCTCGGCACCGGCAATATCGCCCCGCTGGTATTTTCCGCCGCCGCCCGGGTGCCCGGCATGGCGCCGAACCACTCCGCCCCGGCGATCATGGCGCTGGGCTATGCCGGTTTTCTCATTGGCCCGGTGATGATCGGCGTCGTCGCCCACCATCTCGGGCTCGGTTTCGCCCTGGGGGTGGATGCGGTGCTGCTCGGCGCCACCTTCTTCGCGGCGCGGGTGGTGGGTTAAGGCTTTTTGGCCACGGGCATGTGGCTGGCCGGGCCGTAGAAAACGTCCTCCAGCAAGGTGACCACCTCCTGGCGCCGCAGGCCTTTGGGCACTGGCGGGTAGATGCTCACGCGCACCGGGCCGGGTTTTTTATCATAGGCCTTGCGGCTCCAGCGCAGGCCGGCATTGGTGCCGGCGGGCAGCACCGGCACGCGCACCGCCTGAGTGAGCGCCACCACGCCGTTGCGGATTTCCCCGCGCTTGCCGTAGGCAACCCTGGTGCCCTCGGGAAATATGATCAGCTGGCGGCCCGCCGCCGTGGCCGTTGAGGCGGCCGCGACCATCTCGCGCAGCGCCGCGCCGCCGCCGCCGCGATTGACCGGGATCATCCCCGCGGGTTCGAGCAGCGAGCCGAAAAGCGGGATGCGCCGCAGCTCCTTTTTGAACACGAAAGCCGGGCGCGGCACGATGGCCAGCCAGATGAGGATGTCGAGCGCCGACTGATGCTGTGCCGCGATGACCGCGCCGCCCGGCGGCAGATGCTCCAGACCCTCGACCTCGATGCCGATGCCGCAGCACACGCGCAGGCCCCACAGGCAGATGCGCCCCCACAGCCGCGCCACCGGCAGGGCGCCGCCGGGCGTGAAGCGGCCGATGAGCACGCCGTAGAGGCTGAGCAGCGTGCCGCTGCCGAACATGATGATATTGAAGCCGGTGGAGCGGAGGAGCTGCATGACGCCTCAGGATACAGAAGGACGCAGCGATGCCGCAAGCCGCCCCAGCCCGGCCCGCACCGCGAGGAATTTGGTATACTCTCCGGCGAGCAGCCGTAATGTCGGCAGGTTAAGCACCTTGCGCATGGCGGGCGGGCGCACGGGATAGGGGATCAGCGTTTCATCGGGCATCGCCGCGCGCATTTCCTGCATGGCGCGCGGCATGTGGTAATCCGCCGTCACGATGATCAGCGAATGGAGGTGATGCGCGCGGGCCCAGTTCGCGGTTTCCAGCGCGTTGCCGTGGGTGGTGTCTGCGAGATGCCCGATGGTGATTTCGGCGGCATATTCGGTTGTGGCGGTGGCGTCGTCCTTGGTGAAATCGCCGAGATAGGTGCCGCGCCCGGCGCCCGAGATTAAAAGATGGGGGGCCTGGCGGTTGGCGAGCAGGGCCATGGCCTGGCTCACGCGGTCATCGCCGCCGGTGAGCGCCACGATGCCGTCGGCCGGCGGCAGCGGGTTGGGCGGGGCGGAGGTGAATACGACGACGAGGAAGACCGCGAAGCCCGCCAGCCACAAAATCCCGAGCCATGTGCAAAGCCGCAGGAGGAAGCGCAACAGCCGGAACCGGCGCCGCCGGGGGCGGGGGCGCGCCATGTCAGGCGAGGCTCCGCAGCCAGCCGCGCACGGTGAGCTGGGCGGTGACCCAGCCAATGCCGGCGGCGGCCAGCGGCAGCATGGGCAAGGCGAACCAGAGCGGCGGGGGCAGGTTGAACAGGCCGCCAGCCGCGCCGCTGAAGGGTGTTGCCAGGGCCGCCAGCCAGGCCAGTACCGGCAGCGCCAGCAGCGTGCCCGCGATGGCGCCGGCCGCCACTAGCAGCGTGGCGCGGCTGGCGAAGCGGTTGGCGATATCGCCATCCTGCGCGCCGAGGCCGTGCACGATGGTGATGGTGTCACGCCGTTGCGCGAGCCCGGCCCGCGCCGCCACGCCGACCACGGCGGCGGCGACCAGCGCCACGATGACGAGTACTGCGGCGGCGCAATCCTGCAGCGAGCCGGTCAGCGCCGCCACCCGCGCCGCCCAGACCGCCCCGGCATCGACCAGCGTGCCGGGGCTGACCACGCCGAGCGTGGCACCCAGCGCATCCGGCGCGCCCGGCCCGGCCCAGCTCGCGGAGATGACGCCGGGCATGCGCAGGCCGAGCTGCGCGACATTTTCGCCCAGCCAGGGCGCGAGCAGGGTGTTTTCATCGGCCTCGCTCATCACGGTGGGGTTGATGACGCCCGGGGTTCGCGCCAGCATGGCCTGCACGGCGGCGAGCCGCGTGAGCTTGCCGGAAACATCCGGGTCGTCCGGCTGGGGCACCTGGATGGTGAGGGTGGCGCCGGCCTGAACCCGCCAGGAGGCGGCCAGGCTGGCGCTGGCCAGGGTGCCGGCCAGCGCCAGCGCCGCGAGGAAGCTCATCGCCGCCACCAGCACCGGCAGCAGCCGGTCGGCCAGGGCGGCGCGCAGGCCGAGATCATCCCGCCTAGCCATGCCCGACCAGCCTTCCGGCCTCGATGCGCAGGACCGGCGCCGGGTAGCGCTCGACCAGCGCCATGTTATGCGTCGCCACCACGACAGTGGTGCCGAGCCGGTTCAACGCGGTGATGAGCAGGAGCAGGCGCTCGGCCTGCTCATCGTCGAGATTGCCGGTCGGCTCATCCGCGACCAGAAGCTTCGGCCGCCCCACCACCGCCCGGGCGATGGCGACGCGCTGCTGCGCCCCGCCGGACAGCTCGTCGGGCCGCGCGTTCATGCGGTCCTCCAGCCCGACCCAGCGCAGGATTTCGCTGACATCGGCGGCGATCTGCGGCTCGCTGCGGCGGGCGAGGCGCATCGGCAGGGCGACATTGTCATAGGCTGAAAGCTGCGGCAGCAGGCGGAAATCCTGGTAGACGACGCCGATGCGCCGGCGCAGCAAGGCCGCATCATGCCGTGAAATATGCGCCGCCCGCGTGCCCAGAATGTCGATGAAGCCCCTGGCCGGGTGCTCGGCGAGGTACATGAGCTTCAGCAGGCTGGTCTTGCCCGCGCCCGAGGGGCCGGTGAGCCAGCGGAACCCGCCATCGGGGATTTCAAAGCTGATGCCGCGCAGCACATCCCGGGCCGACGCCCCTGGATGAGCCGGATTGCGGTATTTCAGCCATACATCCTCGAAACGAACCATTTACCCCCGGCTGCCGCGATGGCCTCATGCCCGCCTGTTGCGCCGCCGCGCCGGATAATCAAGGGGCGGCCTGGCAGGTGGGCCGAAAATACACATATTTTCAACTTCCTACAGGCTGTTATTGCGCGATTCGCACAAAAATGTCATGCCTTGCTTCGCCATGCAGATAGTATGCCCCAATTGCTCGACCGCTTACGAGATCCCCGATGCCGTGTTTGGCGGCAAGGCGCGCAAATTGCGCTGCGAGACTTGCGGCACGCAATGGCGCGCCGGGCCGCCGGATGCCGAAGCCGAACCCGCTGCAGCGCCCGCCTCTCCTGAACAGGCAACGCAATCCGCACCAGCCCCGGTGGTGGATATGCCGCCTATGCGAGACGTTGGCCGGGTGTTCGGCAAGCCGGTCGATGCCCGGGCACAGGCCGAGTTCCGCCAGGCGATGGACCGTGAGAAGCCGGTTGCGGAACATCAGGCCGCGCCTGCGGGGCCTGCAGCACCTCCTGCCGCCGCCCCCCCTGCCGCCGCGACGGCCGATATGGATGATCCGTTCATCAATCTGGTCATGGCGGCGCGCAGCCGGGCCATCGAATTCGAGCCGGAGCCGCCGGCGGAACCGCGCGTGCACATCACCAGCCCGGCTTTTCTCGGCACGCTGCTCACGCTGTTCGTGCTTTCCATGTCGGCGCTGCTGTTCCTGCACCGCTGAGGCGGCGCGGCGGAGGCTTATCTGCGGCTCTTGTTCACCTGGCGGCCGCGGCCCAGGGCGAGGGTGTGGTCCGGCACGTCTTCGGTGATGACCGAGCCGCCGGCCACGAAGGCGCCATCCCCGATCGTTACCGGCGCGATGAGCACGGCATTGGAGCCGATGAAGGCGCCGGCGCCGATTTTCGTGCGGTGCTTGGCCTTGCCGTCGTAATTGCAGGTGATGGTGCCGGCGCCGATATTGCTGCCGGCGCCGATTTCCGCATCGCCGATATAGCTCAGATGATTGGCCTTCGCGCCCGCCCCGAGGCTGGCGGCCTTGACCTCGACGAAATTGCCGACATGCGCGGCCTCGCCGATATCGGCGCCGGGGCGCAACCGCGCATAGGGTCCGATGAGCGCATGGGCGCGGACCAGGCAGCCTTCGAGATGCGAGAAAGGCTTGATCTCGGCGCCGGATTCCACCGTTACGCCGGGGCCGAACACCACATACGGGCCGATGCTGACATCCGCGCCGAGCTGCGTATCGGCGGCGAGAAACACCGTTTCGGGCGCCTGCATCGCCACACCGGCGGCCAGCGCCGCGGCGCGGGCGCGGGACTGGAATACAGCCTCGGCCTCGGCCAGCTCGGCGCGGGAATTCACCCCGAGGCATTCCTCATAGGGTGCCTCAAGCGCCGCGACATTCATGTGCTGGCGGCGGGCGATGGCCACGATATCGGTGAGGTAATACTCGGCCTTGGCGTTATCGTTGCCGATATCGGCGAGCCAGGCGCGCATGTCGCCGCCCAGCGCGATCATGCCGCCGGCATTGCAGAAGGTGATGGCCAGTTCGTCCGGTTTGGCATCGGCGTATTCGACGATACGCGTCACGTAACCGCCTTCCATGACAAGGCGGCCGTATCTGCCGGGATCGGGTGGTGTCATGCCGAGCAGCACCAGCCCGGCATCGCCCGCCGCGAGACGGTCTTTCAGCGCCTGCATGGTGGCTACCGAGACCAGCGGGTTGTCGGCATAGAATACCGCCACCGGGCCCTCACCGAATTTTTGCTCCGCCATGCGCGCGGCATGGGCGGTGCCGAGGCGCTCATGCTGCACCACGATCTCATGCGGGGCGGCGAGCTTTTCGAGCTGTTTCATGTCCGGCCCGAGCACCACGACGATGCGGTCGAACACCTGCTCGGCGGCGCGGATGAGATGGACCAGCATTTCGCGCCCGGCGATTTTATGCGCGGCTTTCGGCAATGGCGACTTCATCCGCGTGCCCAGCCCCGCCGCGATGATTACCGCCATGCTCTGCATATTCTCGTTCCTGCCTCTAAGCCTGCTTGATGTCGATCAGGCTTTTCCTGATCTTGCGGCTGCGGTTGATCCTGTCCTCGATATAGCTGGTATCGTTCCAGCGCACGGCGCGCGCGAAAGCTTGCGCGTCCTCGGAAAAGCGCGAGAACATTTCCAGCAGCGCGTCCTTGTTGTTGATGAAGATGTCGCGCCACATCACCGGGTCGGAGGCGGCGATGCGGGTGAAATCGCGGAAGCCGGAGGCGGCGAATTGCAGCACCTCCTCGCGCGTTTCATCGGCCAGATCATCCGCCGTGCCGCAGATGGTAAAGGCGATGAGATGGGGCAGATGGCTGACGATGGCGATCACGCGGTCATGATGCGCCGGTGTCATTTTCGCGGTTCGCGCGCCAAGGGCGGCCCAGAGCGCCTCGATCTTGCGCACCGCCGCCGGATCGGCCTCAGGCTCCGGTGTCAGCAGGCACCAGCGGCCCTGGAACAGATCGCCCAGCCCGGCCTCGGGGCCGGAGAATTCCGTACCCGCCAGCGGATGCGCCGGCACGAACGGCATGCCGGGCGGCAGATGCGGGCTAACATCGCGCAGCACGGATTGCTTGGTCGAGCCGACATCGGAGAGGATGCAGCCCGGTGCCAGATGCGGCGCGATGGCCTCGGCAATGGTAGCGAAACTGCCGACCGGGGTGCACAGGATCACCCCATCCGCGCCGGCCACGGCCGCGCCGGGATCGGCGAAATATTCGTCGCCGAGGCGGAGCTCCTTCGCCTTGGCGAGATGCACCGGGCTGGTATCGGAGATGACGAGCGTTGCCACGGTGCCGGGTACTGCTTGCAGGCCAAGCGCGATGGAGCTGCCGATATGGCCGATGCCGATGATGGCGAGGCGCTTGAAAAGGGGCTCAGCCATGCGCGAAATCTGTCAGTGCCGCGGCGGCGCGGTTGCAGTCCTCATCCGTGCCGATGGTGATGCGCAGAAACTCCGGCAGCCCATAGGAGGCCACCCGCCGCGCGATAATGCCGCGCGACTTCAAAAATTCATCCGCGGCGATGGCGCGGGCCGCGGTGGCGAAGTTCACCAGGATGAAATTCGCCTCGGACGGCACCACGCTCAGCCCCGCCTGGGTCAGCCGCTCCACCAGGCGCCGCCTGGCCGCCGTGTTATGGGCGCGGCCGCGTTCCACCCAGCCCGGCTCGGCCAAGGCGGCCATGCCGGCGGCGGCGGCCAGGGCGTTGACCGGGAAAGGCGGGCGCACGCGGTTATACACATCCACCACGGCCGGCGGAGCATAGGCCCAGCCGAGCCGCGTCCCGCCCATGCCGAACATTTTTGAAAATGTCCGGGTCATCACCGTGTTTTCCCCCGCATCGACCAGCGCCACGCCGGGATCGTAATCCGCCGCCTCGACATATTCGGCATAGGCGGCGTCGATGATCAGCAGCACATGCTCCGGCAGTGCGGCGCGCAGGCGCAGCATCTCGGCCTGGGGCAGCAGCGTGCCGGTGGGGTTGTTGGGGTTGGCGATGCAGAGCATGCGGGTTTGCGGTGTCACCAGCGCCAGCAGCGCATCCACATCCGTGGTCAGGTTGGTCTCGGGCGCCTTCTTCACGGTGCAGCCGGCAAGTTTGGCGGCGATCTCATAGATCGAGAACCCATGCGCGCTCATGATCAGCTCGCTGCCCGCGCCGCAATAGGCTTGGATCAGCAGGATCAGGATCTCGCCCGAGCCGTTGCCGCAGATGATCTGCGCCGGGTTGAGCGCGAACCGCGCGCCGATGGCCTCGCACAAGGCCTGGCTGCCGCCATCGGGGTAGCGGTGCATCGTGGCCGCCGCCGCCGCCGCCGCCGCGATGGCGCCGGGCGGCGGCCCGAACGCGCCCTCATTGGCGGAGAGCTTCAAGGGCTCCTCAAAGCCCGGCAGTTTCGATTCCCCGCCTACATAAGAGGCGATCGAGAACACTTCGGCCCGTGCGGCAGGCGCGCTCATGCCGTCTCTCCCAGCGGCACGGCATAGCCGCCGATCACCATCGGCGCCGCTTCCAGCCCGGCGATGGCGCCAAGCCGGGCATCGTCATCGGCCACCAGCCCCTCCACCTCGACCAGCGCGCTGATCTGCGAATCCCCCGCCAGGCGGCGCACCCAGAGCGTACCGGGCTCGAACCCGGCTTCGCGCACCTGCGCCACCAGCCTGGTGCGTGACATGTCGGCGCTGGCCTGCAGCGCGATCAGCCCGCGATCCTGGCCGCTTTCATCCGGCGGCACCGCGGCCACCACATAGGCATCGCCCTGGGGCAGGCCTTCGGCGCGCTTGGTCCAGAATGGAATTTTGGCGATGACATAGAGCCGGGCATGGCCGCCGCCGGTGAGCATCGGCCACCAGCCGCTTTTGCCATCCTCATCCTCGCCCAAAGGCGGCAGCACGGCCAGTTGCGCCCCGCCCTCGCGGGCGAGGTCCGCCAGGGTCTGGGCGGGATTGTGGTGGCGGCGCACCGGGGTGAGCGGGCCGAAATGCTCGCGCGCCAGGGCCAGCCTGGCCTCGCCGCCCTCGCCATCGCACACCGCCATGGTCTGGCCGCCCTCGATGATCAGCGCCGCGCCGAACATTTCGCGCCACAGCCGCACCACAGCCTGGCGCGGCAGGGCGCCCTGGTGCCGGGCGAGCAGGCGGCGCAGGATGATTGCCTCGCGGCCCGGACGGATTTTCGTGCCTTTTTTGCCGCCCTCGACGGCAACGGCCTCCACCACGCTGGCCCGCTGCATCAGCAGGTCGTGAATCTGGTTGTCGAGCGCATCGAGCTGGGTGCGGAGCTCGGCCAGCCGGCCGGTGGGGGAGGGAGAAATGTTCATCGCCCGTCCTGTTACCCTAATTTTTGCCCGCGAGCCAAGCGGCACAAGCGGGGGCTGGAAGTGCCGCCCAGGCTTGCACGGCGCACATGCCCAGCGCATATCGGACCAGCCATGGACCAGAGCCCGAGCATTACCGAAACACCGCACCAGAGCGTGACTTTTGCCGCCGGGCTGCGCCTGGATTGCGGCCGGACCCTGGCCAGCGTGACGATGGCGTATCGCAGCTACGGCACGCTCAATGCCGCCGGAAGCAACGCCATCCTCATCTGCCACGCCCTCACCGGCGACCAGTATGTCGCCGAGCCGAATCCCGAGACCGGCAAGCCCGGCTGGTGGGAGATCATGGTGGGGCCGGGCAAGCCGGTCGATACGGACCTGTATTTCGTGATCTGCGCCAACGTGTTGGGCGGCTGCATGGGCTCGACCGGGCCGCGCAGCCCGCATGAGGACAATCCGGACCAGCCCTGGGGCACTGACTTCCCGCAGGTGACCATCCAGGACATGGTGCGGGCGCAAAAACTGCTGGTGGACCATTTCGGCATCGCGAAGCTATTCGCCGTCATCGGCGGCTCGATGGGGGGCATGCAGGTGCTGGCCTGGGCGGCCTTGTATCCGGAGATGGTTTTCGCCGCCGTGCCGGTCGCCACCGCCTCGTATCACTCGGCGCAGAATATCGCGTTTCATGAAATCGGCCGCCAGGCCATTGCCGCCGATCCGTATTTTTACGCCGGGCATTACTGGCGCGAGGGGATGCGGCCCGAGCGCGGCCTGGCCGTGGCGCGGATGACGGCGCATATCACCTATGTTTCGGAAGAGGCGTTGACACGTAAATTCGGCCGCAAGCTGCAAAATGCGGAAGGGCTTTCGGCGTTGGGCGACCAGTTCGCGGTGGAGAGCTATCTGCAATATCAGGGCAGCTCGTTCGTGCAGCGTTTCGATGCCAATGCCTACCTCACCATCACCCGGGCGATGGATCTGTTCGACCTGGCGGCCGATCATGGCGGTGTTTTATCGCGTGCCTTCAAAGGTACGCGCACGCGCTTCCTGCTGGTGAGTTTTTCATCCGACTGGCTGTTCCCCACCGCGCAGTCCCGCGCCATCGCGCGCGCGCTCAACCATGTCGCCGCCAATGTTTCGTTCGTGGAAGTGCAGTCCGATAAGGGGCATGATGCGTTTTTGCTGGACGAGCCGGATTTTCATCAGACCTTGCGCGGCTTTCTGGCGGGTTGCGCCGAACATGCGGGGCTGGCATGAGCGGCCCCCGGAAAATCCGTGTCGACCTTGCCTTGATCGCGCAGCTCGTGGCCCCCGATTCGCGCGTGCTGGATATCGGCTGCGCCGATGGCACGCTCATCGAGCATCTGTTCCGGGCCAAGAATTGCGATGCGCGGGGCGTGGAGATCGACATGCGGGAGGTGCAGCGCGCGGTCACGCACGGGCTGCCGGTGATGCAGGGCGACGCCGATACCGAGCTTGTCAATTATCCTGATAACGCCTTCGATTATGTGATTCTGTCACGCACCCTGCAGGCGGTGGAAAAGCCGCGCGAGGTGCTGGCGCAGATGCTGCGGATCGGCACGCATGCGATCGTGAGTTTCCCGAATTTCGGGCATTGGTCGCTGCGCCTGCAATTGCTGTTCAAGGGCCGCATGCCGATGACCGCGGGCTGGAACCGCATGTGGTTCGAGACGCCCAATATCCACCCCTGCACGATCGACGATTTTTTCGCGCTTTGTGAGGTGGATGGCTATATCGTCGAGGATTGGCTGGCGGCGGATGAGCAGGGCGCGCGCACGCCGTGGCGGCGTTCACGGCATCTGGCGAATCTGTTCGGCGAGCAGGGGCTGTTTCTGCTCCGCAAGGCCTAGAGTCGTCTGAATTCGTCTCTGAAACATTGTTCGGCTATCGCCTAAACGAAACGCTCCAGCCAGTGGATGGTATAATCCCCGGCGATGAAATCCGGGGCTTCGAGAATGCGCTGGTGCAGCGGGATGGTTGTCTTGATCCCGGTGATGACGAATTCATGCAGTGCTCGCTTCATCCGCGCGATGGCCTCCGGGCGGGTGCGGCCATGGGTGATCAGCTTGGCGATCAGGCTGTCATAATGTGGCGGCACGCGGTAGCCGGCGTATAGTGCGCTGTCCACCCGCACGCCCAAACCGCCGGGCGGGTGGAACATCACCACAGTGCCGGGCGAGGGCGCGAAGGTCAGCGGGTCCTCGGCGGTGATGCGGCATTCCAGGGCGTGGCCGGAGAATTCGATATCGGCCTGGGTGTAGCCGAGCGGCTCGCCGGCGGCGATGCGGATCTGTTCGCGTACCAGGTCGATGCCGGAGATGGCTTCGGAGACCGGGTGCTCGACCTGCAGGCGGGTGTTCATCTCGATGAAGGCGAACTGGCCGTCCTGGTACAGGAATTCCAGCGTGCCGGCATTGCGGTAGCCGATTTTTTTCAGCGCCTTGATCACGGTCTCGCCCAGAGCATCGCGCTGGGTGGCGGAAATCGCCGGCGAGCCGGCTTCTTCCAGCACTTTCTGGTGGCGGCGCTGCAGCGAGCAATCGCGCTCGCCGATATGCACCACCTCGCCATGGTTATCGGCCAGCACCTGCAGCTCGATATGGCGCGGCTTGTCGAGATATTTTTCCATGTACACGGCGTTGTTGCCGAAGGCGGCGGCCGCCTCGGCGCGGGCCTCGCGCCAGGCGGCTTCCAGCTCGCCGGCATTCTGCGCCACCTTCATGCCGCGCCCGCCACCGCCGGCGGCGGCCTTGATGAGCACGGGATACATGATGCGCTCGGCCACCACGCGGGCATCCTCCAGCGAGGCCAGCTCGCCCGGCGAGCCCGGGACCAGCGGCACGCCGAGATCGTCCATGGTGGTCTTGGCGGTGATCTTATCGCCCATGATGCGGATATGGTGCGCCGTGGGGCCGATGAAGACGAGGTCGTGGGCCTCCACCATCTCGGCGAAGGCGGCGTTCTCGGAGAGGAAGCCATAGCCGGGATGGATGGCCTCGGCGCCGGTGATCAGCGCCGCCGAGATGATGGCGGGCATGTTCAGGTAGGAATCGCGCGCGGCAGGCGGGCCGATACACACGCTCTCATCGGCGAGGCGGACATGCATGGCGTCGGCATCGGCGGTGGAATGCACCGCGACCGAGGCAATGCCGAGTTCGCGGCAGGCACGCAGCACCCGCAAGGCGATTTCGCCGCGATTGGCGATGAGGATTTTTTTGAACATTTTTACTCCACGATCAGCAGCGGCTCGTCGAATTCCACTGGCTGGCCGGAGGTAATCAGCAGCTGTTTTACAATGCCGGCGCGCGGCGCCTTGATCTGGTTGAAGGTCTTCATGGCCTCGATCAGCAGCAAAGTGGCGCCGGCCTCGACGCTCTGGCCCACGGAGACGTAAGGCGGCGCGCCAGGCTCGGCCGAGAGATAGGCGACGCCGACCATCGGGCTCTTCACGGTGCCGGGATGCCTGGCGGGATCGGCGGCGGGGACTGCCGGCACGGCGGCGGCAGCAGGGGGATGCGCGGTGGGCGCGCTGGGCGCGGCGACGGGGATGTGGACCGGCGCGATGATGCGGGCGAGCCGGACCTTGCGGTCGCCTTCGGCCAGTTCGATCTCGGAGAGGCCGGTCTCGTTCAGCAGGCTTGCGAGTTCCGCCAGGGTTTTCGGGTCGAAGGAAAGGCTCATTGGTTGTCTTCTTCCAGTTCGTCCAGCTCTTCCAGAATATCGGACAGGGCAATCAGCGCCAGCCTATAGCCCGCAAATCCCAGACCGCAAATAACCCCGGATGCCGCGCGCGAAACATAGGAGGTGTGGCGGAAGCTCTCGCGCCGGTGGATGTTGGAGAGATGCACCTCGACGACCGGGATATCGAGGGCGAGCAGCGCGTCCATCAGGGCGATGGAGGTATGCGAATAGCCGGCCGGGTTGATGATGAGCCCGGCGGCGCGGGTGCGCGCTTCCTGCACCCAGGTGATCAGCTCGCCTTCCAGATTGCTCTGGCGGCATTCAATGGCGAGGCCCAGCCCCTCGGCGGTTTCCGCGCACAGGGTTTCAAGGTCGTCCAGCGTCTGCGAGCCGTAGATCTCCGGTTCGCGGGTGCCGAGCAGGTTGAGGTTCGGTCCGTTGAGGACCAGAATGAGGGGTGTGGCCATGGTTTCCTCCGCTAGCACAGCGGAATCGTGGCCGCCAAATTCCGCCTGTGGATTATTGCCGGCGTTTGCCCGGGCCCGGGCCTTGCGGGCCGCGCGGCACCACCCGATAATACGGGCCATGAGTGAAATTGCCGAGGAAATCTGTCTCACCGTGAATGGCGACGCGCTGCGCGTGGCGGCCGGGCTCACCGTGGCCGGGCTGATCGCGCGACTGGAGCTTGACACGCGCAAGGTTGCGGTCGAGCGCAACCTGGAAATCGTGCCGCGCTCGGCCTATGCCACGGTAAGGCTGGCGCCGGGCGACAGGCTGGAAATCGTGCATTTTATCGGCGGGGGCTAAAGCGTTGGACGGAGTTGTACAGATGGATGATGGCTGGACCGTCGCCGGCCGCAAATTTGCATCCCGCCTGGTGGTGGGGACGGGCAAATATGTGGACCTGCCGACCACCGCCGCCGCCATTGAGGCCTCGGGCGCGGAAATGGTCACCGTCGCGGTGCGGCGGGTGAATTTGTCCGACCGCAACGCGCCTATGCTGCAGGATTATGTGAGCCCGCAGCGCTACACTTATTTACCAAATACCGCCGGCTGCTTCACCGCCGAGGAGGCGGTGCGGACCCTGCGCCTGGCGCGCGAGGCCGGGGGATGGAATCTGGTGAAGCTCGAAGTACTCGGGCCCGCCCCCACGCTGTACCCGGACATGGCGGCAACCCTGCTCGCCGCCGAGGCGCTCATCAAGGACGGGTTCGAGGTGATGGTGTATTGCGCGGATGATCCGGTGGCGGCGAAGCGCCTCGAAGATATGGGCTGCGTTGCCATCATGCCGCTCGGCGCGCCGATCGGCTCCGGGCTCGGCGTGCAGAACCCGCTGATGATCCAGATGATCATCGAACAGGCAAAAGTTCCCGTGCTGGTCGATGCCGGGGTCGGCACGGCCTATGACGCCGCCTTTGCCATGGAGCTGGGCTGTGCCGCCGTGCTGGTTAATTCCGCCATTGCCATGGCGCGGGACCCGGTGCTGATGGCGCGCGCCATGAAGGCCGGGGTCGAGGCCGGGCGGCTGGCCTACCGGGCGGGCCGTATCCCGCGCAAGGGCTTCGCCTCGGCTTCCACGCCGATGACGGGGCTGATCAGCTGAGCCGCCTGTTCCGCGCGGCGCCGGAGATATTCGCCAATTTCCTGGCGCCTTATCTGGTGTATGAGGTTCTGGACGGGCATTATGGCGACCGCGACGCGCTCATCGCCTCGGCTTTGCCGCCGCTGGCCTGGAGTGTGTACGAGCTGATAAAAACCCGGAGGCTGGATGCGATTTCCCTGATCGTGCTGGGTAGTATTCTGATCACGGTGGTGGCCACCGCCTGCGGCGGCTCGGCGCGCATCATCCAGATCCGCGACGCGCTGGTGGTGGGCGCCATCGGTGTGGCGTTTCTCGCCTCGCTGCCCGCGCGGCGTCCTCTGGTGTTCTACCTTGCCCGCGCCGCCATGGCGCGCAACGCGGCCGGGGCCGCGGCTTATGAGACGATCTGGCAGCGCCCCGGCGTGCCGGCGGCGTTCCGCTGGATCACCATCGTCTGGGGCCTGGGGCTCGTCGGCCAGACGGCGGTGATGTGCTATCTCGCCTGGATATGGCCGATTTCGCGCTATCTGCTGGTCTCGCCGGCCATTTCGGCGGGCATATTCGGCGCGTTGATGGCACTCAGCCTGGCTTATATCGCGCGGTGCCCGGCGGCGCGGGCGATTCTGGCCGGGCCGCCGCCTGGAAGCCGCATTTGGCGCTGATCGGCCCGTTATAGCGCGTCCAGGTCTCGGTTTCGCCCAGCAGGGGGATGGCGAAATAGCCGTGCAGGCGCAGCTTGCCATTCGCCAGGGTCAGTGTCGCCGGCCAGGCCGAGCCGTCGCGCGGGTCCGTCACCTTGCCATGCCATTGATCGGGCTTTCCGGCGACCGGGCTGGCGGCAATCATCGGGTCGCCGCAGAGCGGCTGGCCGCGCCAGTCCACCGGCGGCGGATCGGTGGGATGGGCGAGCGTGACCCCGGCGATATGGCCACAAAGCCCGGCGCCGCAGGAGGTGATGGCGATGACGCCCTGATGATCATGCGATAGCCAGAGGCCGAGGGGAGAGATGGTGTTCGCCGCCGCGGCGCGCGGGACCAGCAGAGTGCCGCATAAACACAATGCGGCAAGCAGCGAACGTAGCAAAGATACTCTCCCAGACGGAAGCCCCTGGTTTTCCGGGTGAATCCGATGAGAGACCCTAGCAAGCTTTTGCCGCGCGGATGCAATGATAAAGCGCTGTGCCTCGCGGTTTCCCCCCGCCTGTTGCAGAAAAGCCGCAATAAGGCCTGTCATGCGAGCTGCAGCGTATAGGTGGTGTAGCCATCCCCGCCATCGCCGAGGCTGGTGAGGCCGGGGAGCGCGCTGAGATAGCGCGCGGCTTGCGGCGCGCTCTCGAAGCTGACGGTGACGGGCGCGCCGATGGGGGCGAAGGACCAGATTTCCGGTGTGGCGACGGTGATGCGGCGCTGGGCCAGGATGTAGCGGGTGATGACATCGCGCACCTGGTCCGGCGCGCGCAGCACGACGGCGGCGGGGTTTTGGGCGAAGGCGCTGTCCGCCCGGTAGTTATTGGTGATGACGATGAACGCCTGCGACGGTGCCACGGGCACGCCCCTATAGGCGAGGTTGACGATGCGCCGGGCATCGCCGTACCGGCCGCGCCGCGCCGGCTGGGTGATGTCGATCTGGTAGGTGAGCCCGGCGATCACGTCGAAGCTGTAGGATGGCACATGCGGGTTGAGCAGCGGTTGCGGCGCCGGATTGCCGGGGTCGATCCGGTTGAATATGCCGGCCGAGCGCTCCAGCCACTCGGCCAGTTCCGTGCCGCTGACACGCACGGCGGCGATGGTGTTCGGGTACATGTATAAATCCGCCACATCCTTGATGGCGATGCTGCCGGCCGTGAGCTCGATGTAGTTGTCCGGCGACTGGTAGCCTTCCTTGAACGGTGCCGCCGCGGAGAGCACCGGCAGGCCGTGCAGCGCCGTGGGCAGCAGCGGCGCCGCGTACCAGAGCTGTGCGGCATTCACCAAAGCCAGTGAGGAATCGGCGCCGCTGACCAGCGCGGTATAGGAGGTCACCGGCTGCGTCAGCGTGCCGATGGGCTCGCGGATCCAGGCCAGGGTTTTTGCGTGTTCGGGCGCCACGGCGGCATCCACAGCCGGGTCGTTGGCGGCGAGGGATGTGACCTGGCGGTCCTGCCGCATGGCGATGGGCTGGGTTGAAACCGTGAAATCGGCCACTGTCCACCGGCCGCCGGATTGCGCCAGGGTCAGGTCGATCACACCCAGCTCGCTGCCCCAGAAACCCGGCATCACGGCGGGAATGCCGTTCAGCGTGCCGCGCTCGGCATCGACGCCATATTCGCTGGCATAATCCGGGCCGGGAAACACCTTATGCGAATGGCCGGTGAAGATGACATCGATGCCCGGCACGGCGGCCAGATAGAAACTGGCATTCTCCTCGCCGCCTTGGCGCGGCAGGGTGGAAATGCCGGAATGTGATAATGCGACCAGCAGGTCCACCTGCGCGCGCAAGGCGGGGACATGCTGGTGCGCCGCCTCGACGATATCGGTGCTGCGCACGCGGCCCGCCAGATGTTCGCGGTCCCAGTCGATGATCTGCGGCGGCAGAAAGCCGATGACGCCGATTTTGAGCGGGTGGATGGTGCCGTCTTCGGCGGTGAAACGGCGTTCCAGGATCAGCGTGGCGGGCAGGATGGGGGCGCCGGCCTCATCGAGGTAATTGGCTGAGCAGATCGGGAAATTGGCGCCGGCAAGGGCGCGGGTGAGAAGTGCCAGGCCGTAATTGAACTCGTGATTGCCGATGGTTGCGGCATCATAGCCCATGCCGTTCATGGCGCGGATGGTGGGGTGGATGCCATCGGCCGGAAAATTCCCCGGCTGCGCCACGAAATCGGCCAGCGGGTTGCCCTGGATGGTGTCGCCATTATCGAACAGCATGCTGTTGCGGGCGGATTTGCGCGCGGCGCGCACCAGTGTCGCGATCTTGGTCAGGCCTACGGTCTCGTCCTTCTGGTCGCGGTAATAATCGTAGTCTTCCACGAAGGTGTGCAGGTCGGAGGTTTCCAGCAGGCGCAGTTTGATGACCGCGCCGTCTGCCGCCAAAGCCGGTGCGGCGAGGGTGGCGGCGAGCCCGGAAGCGGCGGCGCCTTGCAGGATGATGCGGCGCGTTGGTCTCAGGGTCATGTTGTGCCTCTGGCGGGTTCTCGTGCCACGTTAGATTACCTGGCGGCGGCGGTACACGGCAAAAGCCATGCCGAGCATGCCAAGCTGCACCCCGGCGGCGATGGCGGCGCAACCCGGCCAGCCGGTGCTGTGCCAGGTGCCCGCGGGCAGGATGCCGCCGCAGGAGCCGCCGATATAATAGCTGGTGACGTAGAGCCCCGCAGCGGTCGATTTGGCGGTCCGCGCGGCGATGCCGGTATAGCCGGTGGCGACCGTCTGCTGCGCGAAAATACCGCAGACGAGCAACAGCAGGCCGAATAATATGGCCGGCAGGGCGGCCAGCAGCGTCAGCGCAAGCCCGGCGATGGTGACGAGAAAGGCGGCGGCCATGACCGGGCGGCGGCCATGGCGCGCGGCGATGCGCCCGGTGACGGGGCTGATGGCGACACCGCCGAGATACACCGTGAAAATACCGCCCAGCGCCGCGGGCCCGAGCGCATAGGGCGGGGCCGCGAGGCGGAAATTGAGGAAGGTGAAGATGCTGACAAGCGAGAACAGCACGCCGAAGCCGATGACGTAATTGCCGAGCAGTTTCGGGTTGGTCAGATGGTCGGGGAAGGAGCGCAAGGTTTCGCCCCAGCCGGAGGCGGCGCGAAAATATTTCTCGCGCGGCAGGAGCAGAAACACCAGCAGGGCGACGGCGGCGCTGATCAGCCCGACCGCGCAAAACGCCGCGCGCCAGCCGAGATATTCGGTGACGAAGCCGCTCACCAGCCGGCCGCAGAACCCGCCTGAAATTGTGCCGGACATGTAGATGCCGGCGAGGCGGGTGGCGGTGGGGCCGGGAAATTCATCGGCGATATAGGCGATGGTGACGGTGAAGATGAAGGGCAGCAGGAGCCCCTGGATGAAGCGGAAGATGGTCAGCATCTCCAGGCTTTGCGCGCGTGCCACCAGCAATGTCGGGATGACGAGCAGGAAGGCGGCGCCGGAGATGAAGATCTTGCGCCCGAAGCGGTCCGACAGCGCGCCGCTGAACGGGGCGATCAAGGCGGTGGCGATGAGCGGCGCGGTAACGGTGTTGTTGGTGGCGGCGAGCCCGGCATGAAAGGTGGCGGCCAGCACCGGCAAAATAGGCTGGGTACACCACATGTTGATGAAGGCGCCGAACCCGGCTGCGGCCACGCCAAAGGCGACACGCCGGGGAATGGCGGTGGGCTTGGACAGCTCAACCGGGCCGGCATTGCTAGAAACGAAGTTCGAAGACGGTGATGACATCGCCAGGCTGGACCAGTGCCGAAGTTGAGGCGCGATACTGGACAGGCTGGCTGCCGCGTTCACGCGTGATGCCGACATAGGCCTGGCATCCCCGGTAGGTGAAGCCTCCGGCGATTGAAATCGCGGTAAGGGCTGTCATGCCCGGGCGGTATGGGTACTGGCCGGGGGTGTTGACTTCGCCCAGAATGTAGAAGGGCCGGTAGGTGGATATTTCCGCGCTGACGGCGGGGTGCAGGATGAGCCCGTTCTGCCGCAGGCCGTCGCTGATGGCGGCCTCCAGCGCCGCTGTGCTACGGCCGCCGGCCTGCACGGCGCCGAGCAGGGGCATGCTGATGCAGCCGCTATCATCGACCTGATAGCTCCCGGAAAGCTGCGGCTGGTCGTAGATACGGATGGTCAGGGCATCGCCGGGGCCAAGCAAATATGGGCCGGGTGTGGGGGCGGGCAGTGGCGGCAGGCTGTAGCCCGGCGCGCGCAGGCTGGCGCAGCCGGACAAAGCGGTGGAAACGAAGCTGCCGCAAAGCCCGGAGAGCAGGACACGCCGCTTGATGATATCTGGGCCTCATGGGTTACTTCAGGTTGAGTCGAGTTTAGCCGTATTGGCAAAAAGGGCAATGCGGGGCACAACCGCGCCATGAAACGTCTTCTGCTTTCCGTGGTGGTTTTGCTCCTGCTGGTGGCGGGTGGTTACTGGCTCTGGGCGGGCCATAAGGCAGCCGCACCGCCTCTGGCCGCCGCCAACCAGGATGCGCGGCCGCTGACGGGCGCGGAACAGGCGGCGTTTCTGCCGCTGGTCTGCGCCGGGGCGAGCGCCGGGACGGATGGCTATGCGCATGACTGCGCCAGCCTGACGGGATATCCTTCCAGCGATTACGGCGGCGCCGGGCTGGGGCTGGGCATGACGCTGACCAGCGTGATCCTGGGCCATATCTCGGATGCCACGGCGGATGAGGCGTATGTCTCCTACCAGGGCAGCTTTGAATCGCATGCCGATAATTTCGGCGGCGGGATTCTGTTCCGCGCCGATGGCAAAGGCGGCTGGGTGCTGGAAAAATGGGTGCCCGGCGGCGCGATGGATGGCTGCCTGGCGCTCGATCCGCAGGGGCGGAGCCGCATGCTGTGCCTGCGCGGCGCCAGTGGCCAGGGCGAGACGGATACGGTGCTTGGCATAGCCACGCCCGGCGCGGCGGCGTTCGACAGGATTCTGGTAGCCAGCGATCTGCGGGATACCATGGACCCGAATGCCAATTGCGCCCTGCGTAAATCCGCGAGCCAGGATGTGCTGCTGGGCATAGACAGCATCGCGCGGGCTGGTGCGGGCTATGCGGCGGCGATTGAATACGTGCCGGCCAGTATTGCCACGGCGGCCTGCGCCAGCAAGAGCTTCGCCAGCGCGGCGGTCAGCAAGACCACGCTGATTATGAACTGGGACGGCAGCGCGATGCACATTACCCCGGCTCTGAATGTGGCGCCGGGCTCCTGACCGCCGGCGGCTCGCCGAGCGAGGTGCCGAGCTGGCCGAGCAGAAATTCCGTGCCCTGCTCGCGTGAGCCTTTATCTTCATAACCGTTCACGAACACGCCTTGCTCGGTGATTTTGAGCCGCGTGCCGCCGGCTTCCGGGAAGAGCTGCACCGTGGCCAGAGAGACGGAGATGCGCGCGCCGTTGAGGTGCATTTCATAGGCGTAGACCAGCCGCGTATCTGGGACCAGCTCGAAATAAATCGCATCGAACCGGGAGACGGTGCCATTGGCGAAGAGGCCTTCCGACACTTCGCGGCCGCCGGGCCGGGCATCCACGCTGCGCTCCCGGTATTGATAGCCCTCGCCGCCGGCGAACCATTTATTCTTGGCTTCGATATCGGTGAACGCCTTGTACACGCGCGCGGGTGAGGCGGCGAAGACCCGCTCCAGGGTGAAACTGTCATGCACCGCCGGGGTGGCAAGCCGTGCGACCAGGTTTTCGAGCTTGTCCAGCGTGGTGCGCCAGCCTTCCGTGGCGCCGCCGACGGCACCCAGCATCGCCTCGTCGAACAGCTCATAATCCTGCCGCACCGTCAGCCTGGTGGCGGTGCCCTCGGCCGCGAATGTCACGGTGGTCAGCACCTTGAAGAGCAGTTTCCCGTTCGCATCCACCTGACCGCCGAAAGACAGGCGCGCGGGCGGTGTGACCTCGATGAACTGCCCGCGCGACCAGTTTTTGCTCCCATCGGGCAGCAGCATGCAGACGGCGAAGACGCCCCCGGCGCGAAAATCGACTTCGGCTTCCGGCACGCTGCAGTCCAATGGACTGAACCATTGTCTGATGTTGGCAGCGCTGCTCCAGGCGCGGAAAACGGTTTCACGCGGAGCCACGAACAGGCGGGAGATCATCATCGGTTCCAGCTTCATGCCGGGATTAAACGCAGCCATTTCTGTCTTCCTCTTGCAGTCCGTTGAGATAGGTTTCCAGCCGGTCGAAACGGGCCTCCCATTCGGCGCGGCGGTCGGCGAGCCAGGCTTGCGCCGCGCTCAGGCCTGAGCCGGCGATCTGGCAGGTGCGGATGCGGCCGGTCTTTTGCGATGTCACCAGCCCGGCGGTTTCCAGTACATTCAGATGTTGGAGCACGGCGGGGAGAGACATTGTAAGCGGCTGCGCCAGTTCGCTCACCGCCGCCGGACCGCGTGAGAGACGCTCCAGCATGGCGCGCCGCCCCGGATCCGCCAGGGCCTGGAAGGTCAGATCGAGGGCTGTCTGTTGGTTAAGCATGGACTTAACCATAAAGGCCAAAACACATAAGTCAACACTTAACTATTGCGTGCGGCATCGCCCATGGTAGAGGCGGCCTCATGCAGCAAGCCCGACAATCGCTGATCAATGCCGCGCGAGAGATGGCGGCGCGCGGCCTCTCCGCCGGAACCTCGGGCAATGTGTCGCTGCGGGTGGATGCGGGCATTCTCATCACCCCCTCGGCCGTGCCGTATGAGAGTTTGACGCCGGAGATGATCCCGCTGCTCAGGCCGGATGGCGGCTATGAGGGCCATTACCGGCCTTCATCGGAATGGCGTTTTCATCTGGATATCTATCTGGCGCGGCCTGAAGTGGGCGGGGTGGTGCATCATCACGCGCCCTATACCACCGCCCTGGCCATGGCGCGGCGCGAGATCCCGGCCTGCCATTACATGATCGCGCGGTTCGGCGGGGCGCCGCTGCGGCTTGCCGCCTATGCGCTGTTCGGCACCGCGGCACTTTCGGAAAACGTGCTGGTGGCGCTTGAAGGCCGCACCGCCTGCCTGATGGAAAACCATGGCGGCATCGCCGTGGGGGCTGATGTGGCCGCCGCCCTCGCCGCCGCGACTGAGCTTGAAGTGCTGGCGCAGCAATACACGCTGGCCCTGGCGGCCGGCGGTGCGGTGCTGCTCTCGGCGGATGAGGTGGCGGCGGCGGTGCGGCAATTCGCCACCGCGTACCGGCCCAATACAGGCGGCTGAAGCGGGCGGCTAACCCGCCGTTACCACCACGACATGCTCGGCATCGACTTCAGCCAGCGCCTGGCCGAGTGCGGCGATTCCCGCCAGCATGGCCTCGCCGGCATCCTCGGCTTCCTCGCCGGTGACATCCTCATAAAGCTCGGCGAGTTCTTCTTCCTCGAAGTCATCCGGGTCGAGTTTTTCGAGATATTTGACCCTCTCGTCCAGCGTGAGAATGAACACCAGCGCCGCCGCGCTTTCGGCGATATCGGCGACGATCTCATTCTCGCCGGTTTCCAGGTCGATGTCGTAATCCTCGGCCAGCACGGGCAGGAGGGTGGAAAAAATTTCCGCGTCATAGTCGAAATCCGCGACCGAGGTGCCGTTGGCCGCGAGATAGGCGAACATGTCCTGCGGGTCATCCGAGCCCGCGGCCTCGACCAGTCCGGCCAGCTCGTCACGGGACAGGCGGGTGAAGGTTGCGCTGGCGGCCATGGTCAAATCTCCGTCGAATTTGCCCCTGGATAACAGCGCGCCGCGATGCTGCCAACTGGGTTTTGCCTCTTGGAGAGTGGCGCGCCATTGTCTAAATAGCAGTCCGCAAAGGGTTGAGGATCACATGACGGAAGAGACACGGAATTTCGGCACCGAGGTCGGGCGGCTGCTCGATCTGGTGGTGCATTCGCTCTACTCGGACCGCGAGATTTTTCTGCGCGAGCTGGTCGCCAACGCGGCGGATGCCACGGATAAACGCCGCTTCCTGGCGCTGTCTGATGAGACGCTGGCGATTGCCGGTGAGGGGGCTGTGAAAATATCGCTCGACAAGGCGGCGCGCACGATCACCATCAGCGATTGCGGCATCGGCATGGGCAAGGAGGAGCTGGCGGAAAATCTCGGCACCATCGCACGCTCCGGCACGGCGGCCTTCGCGGCAAGCCAGCTAGCCGAGAAAAAACCCGAGGACCGGCCAAGCCTGATCGGCCAGTTCGGCGTGGGCTTTTACTCCGCCTATATGGTGGCGGATAATGTGGCGGTGACATCGCGCAAGGCCGGGCATGACGAGGCCTGGGAATGGGCCTCGGATGGCCGTGGCACCTACACGCTCAAATCCGCCGCCCGCGCGGAAGCCGGCACCACGGTGGTGATGCATGTCAAGGCCGATGCCGAGGAGTTTCTGGAGCCGTACCGCATCAAGGCCATCATCAAAAAATGGGCGGACCATGTGGCGCTGCCGATCGAGCTGGAAGAGGATGGCGAATTCGCCGCGGTGACGGAAGGCAAGGCGCTGTGGCGGCGCGCGAAATCCGAGATCACGGCGGAGGAATATAATGATTTCTACCGCCATGCCGGGCATCATTTCGACGAGCCCTGGGCGACCATTCACTGGCGCGCCGAGGGCACGCTGGAATTTTCCGCCTTGCTGTTCATCCCCGGCTCCAAGCCGTTCTTCCCGGTCGAGGAACGCCGCGAATCGAAGGTGCGGCTGCATGTGAAGCGCATGTTCATCACCGATGAGGCGAAGCTGCTGCCGGACTGGCTCTCTTTCGTCACTGGCGTGGTCGATACCGAGGATTTGCCGCTAAATGTGAGCCGTGAGCTGCTGCAGGCGACCCCGGTGCTGGATAAAATCCGTAAGGCGCTGCTCAACCGCGTGCTGTCCGAGCTGAAAGCCAAGGCCAAGGAGGAACAGGAGTTCAAAAAATTCCTGGAGAATTTCGGCAATGTGCTGAAAGAGGGGATTTACGAGGATACCGGCCACGCCGCCGAGATCGCCGGGCTGCTGCGCTTTGCCTCGACCCGGGAAGAGGCCACCACGCTGGATGACTATGTCGCCCGCATGCCCGAGGGTCAGGACCAAATCTATTACCTGGCCGGGGATGCGGCACATCTCAAAACCTCGCCGCAGCTGGAAGGTTTTGCTGAAAAAGGCTTCGAGGTGCTGCTCCTCGGCGATCCCATCGATGCGTTCTGGCCGGAGCGGCTGGGGCGGTACAAGGAGAAGAAGCTGACCAGCGTGTCGCAGGCCGGGAAATTATTCGAGGCCGGGGATGTCGCCGAGGATGTCACGGCACTTTGTGAAAAACTGGCGGCGGCGCTGGGTGACAAGGTCTCCGGTGTGGCCGTCTCATCGCGGCTGAAGGACAGCCCGGCGATGCTGGCCGCCGCCGAAGGCGGGCCGGACCTTGCCATGCAGCGCCTGCTCCGCCGCGCCGGCCGCCCGATTTTCGGCCCGGCGCCCAGGCTGGAGCTCAACCCGGCGCACAGGCTGGTGCAAGGCCTGATGCAGCGTGAGGACGTAACCGAGGCCGCCGCCCTGCTGCTCGATCTGGCGCGGTTGCAGGAAGGCGATCTGCCGGAAGATCCGGCGGCCTTCGTGCGCTACATCGCCGGCATTATCGCGGGGTAGGTGGAACAGGCCAGGGGCTCATGCCTCCTGGCCTTTTTCCTGAACCCGGCGCATAGCCTGCGTTCGCGTGGCTTGGGCTTGCGGGGTGGCTTTCGCTTTTGTAAGGCGTGCCGCATTATGGCGACGCAGCGGGGCTCTGGCCCCGCAGAAAGGGTTTCATGTTTTCCAAACTGCTTGGCCTGATGTCGGCCGATATGGCGATTGATCTCGGCACCGCGAATACGCTGGTTTACGTGAAGGGGCGCGGGATCGTGCTGGCGGAGCCCTCGGTTGTCGCGATCAAGGAGGAAAAGGGCCGCAAGATCGTGCAGGCCGTGGGCGAGGATGCCAAGCTGATGCTGGGGCGCACGCCGGGCAATATTCAGGCCATCCGCCCGCTGCGCGATGGCGTGATCGCCGATTTCGAGGTCGCGGAGGAGATGATCAAGCATTTCATCCGCAAGGTGCATAACCGCCGGGGGTTTGCCGCACCGCTGATCATCGTGTGTGTGCCGTCCGGCTCCACGGCGGTGGAGCGCCGCGCCATTCAGGAAAGCGCCGAGAGTGCCGGGGCGCGGAAAGTATTGCTGATCGAGGAGCCCATGGCGGCGGCGATCGGCGCCAACCTGCCCGTCACCGAGCCTTCGGGTTCCATGGTGGTGGATATTGGCGGCGGCACGACCGAGGTGGCGGTGATCTCGCTGGGCGGGATCGTGTATGCGCGCTCCGTGCGGGTGGGCGGCGATAAGATGGACGAGGCGATTATTTCCTATATCCGCCGCACCTTCAACCTGCTCATCGGTGAAAGCTCGGCCGAGCGCATTAAAATGGATATCGGCGCGGCATGGATGGACAGCGCGGATGACGGGCCGAGCCGCTTCGTGAAGGGGCGTGACCTGATCAACGGCGTGCCGCGCGAGGTCATGGTGTCGCAGCGGCAGATCGCCGAGAGCCTGGCCGAGCCGGTGGGGCAGATTGTCGAGGCCATCAAGGTGGCGCTGGAGAACACGCCGCCGGAGCTGGCGGCCGATATCGTGGATAAGGGCATCGTGCTCACCGGCGGCGGCGCCCTGCTGCACCGGCTGGACGATGTGCTGCGCGTTTCCACCGGCCTGCCGGTAATGGTGGCGGAAAACCCGCTGCAATGCGTGGCGCTGGGCACGGGGCGGGCGCTGGAGGAGCGCAATCTGCGCTCGGTTACTTCGTCGATGTACTAGGTCCAGCCGGGCTCAACGCACCAGGCTGTTTCAGCAATGGCCGGGTGATGCGGCCGAGCAAAGCGAGCCAGAGCTGGTCGATCCGCGCCAGGGGCACGGCGCAGGCGAGGGTGAGGATGAGCGTGACCACGGCCGCCAGCAGCTCGCTGCCCCGCACGCCCAGCACATCCGCCGCGGCGACGAGGCTGTGCGCCCCCACGCTCATCATCATGGGCGTGTGCAGCAGATAGACGGGGAAGGAGACCAGCCCGAGCCAGGCCGCCCAGCCGCCGGAAAACAGCCGGTGCAGCGAGGGATTGCCCAGCAGCAGGACGATGCTCAGCATCGCGCCGGCATCCCACACGAAATGCGCGGAATCGCCTTGCGGCATGATCGCCTTCAGCGGGGCGTGGATCAGCAATGTCTGCTCATAGGTGAAGCTGAACAGATACAGCGCCAGAATACCCAGGGGCAGCGCGATTTTGCCAGGGATTTGCGGCAGGCGGCCCTCGGCATACAGCATGGCGAGCACGGCGCCCGCGAGAAAATCAGAAAAATGCGTTTGCGGGAATGTCGTCCCGGCGGCGAGCACGGCCAGGGCGATAAGGGCCAGGCGCAGTGGCCAGCTCCGCAGGGCGAACAGCACGGGGGCCGCGAGAAAAATGCCCAGGGAGCAGAACAGCTCGATCCGCATGGTCCAGAGCGGTGAATCGAAGCGCACCTCGCCTTGGGTGAAAACGGCGATGAGCCCTTCGTGAATGGCGGTCAGCCAGGTAAGATTCCGGTGCGCGATGGGCGAATTGCCATGGCTTCCCATCCAGCCCGCGCCGGTAATATCCGCCGCATGCTTATAGTCATGTCCCGACCAGAGGATGAGCCCATAGGCGACCAGGCAGGTGATAACAGTGAGCCCGGCCAGGCGCGGCCAGCGCTTGAGCAGCGCCACCAGCACACGGGAAACCCGCCTGTCGCGGGCGAAGGGCAGGCTGAGGATGAAGCCCGAGAGAACGAAGAACACCGCCACGGCGGCGCCGCCATTGAGCAGGCCGAGGCCGAACTGGGCCAGCGGGTCGAACACGCCATGCCCGTGCGGCACCAGCCCGACACCGCTGGCGGTGAAACCCAGGACGAGATGGTAGATGACCACGACGGTGGCGGCGATACCGCGCAAGCCCTCCAGTGGCACAAGTTTACGGCTTGGCTCCGGCATACCACAAAGGTTGAACCGCGCCCCTTGCGGTTCAACCCCGTGTTAAGATTACCTTTTGGCGAGGTGGCGCGCTACGCGGCGCGTTTGGCGACTTCCTCGGGCGGCATCAGCACCAGGGCCTCGTAATCGGCCAGCAAAGTCTCGGTGATCGTGCTGGGGGCATAGGAAAGGTCCGGGCCGATCTGGCGCACCGGGGTGATTTCGGCGGCGGTGCCGGTGAGAAAGGCCTCCGTGGCGCGGGCCAGATCCGCGAAGGGGATATGGCGTTCCACGACCTCGATGCCGCGTGCCCGGGCGAGCGCGATGACGGTTTTGCGGGTGATACCGTCCAGGAAGCAATCCGGGGTCGGGGTATGCAGCTTACCGTCGATGACCAGGAACAGATTGGCGCCGGTGGCCTCGCCGACGAAGCCGTCCCAGGTCAGCATCAGCGCGTCGTTATAGCCCTCGGCCTCGGCCTTGTGCTTGGCGAGCGTGCCGATCATGTACAGGCCGGCGGCTTTCGAGGCGGTGGGGGCGGTTTGCGGGTGCGGCCGGCGCCAGTCGGCCAGGCCGAGGCGCACGCCCTTCAGGCGGTCGGCGCCGAACAGGTTCGGCCATTCCCAGCAGGCGATCATCAGGTGGATTTTGGTGTGCTGCGCCGAAACCGCGAGCTGCTCGGAGCCGCGCCAGGCGAGCGGGCGGAGATAGGCATCGGTAAGGTTGTTGGCCGCCATCACCTCGATGCAGGCCTGGTTGATCTGCGCCGCGCTGTAGGGAATTTCGAAGCCGAGCAGGCGGCCGGACTCGATCAGCCGGTCGGTATGGGCGTCGAGCTTGAAGATGTTGCCGCCATAGGCGCGCTCACCCTCGAACACGGCCGAGCCGTAATGCAGGCCATGGCTCAGTACATGCAGTTTGGCGTCGCGCCAGGGGATGAGCTTGCCGTCCCACCAGATAAAGCCGTCACGATCATCGAAAGGAACCAGGGCCGCCATGGTCAAAACTCTCCGTTTGCGCTACATCCATATGACAGAAAAAGCTTATGTATAAGTCAGTCATACTGTCACTGGCTGGCCGACAAACCTCTTTAGATTGCGAATCTGCCATGCAAGAGCATCCGACTCAATCTTTTCCCCCCGTCAAGCGTGAGGCACTGGCCGGCGCGGCGCATGCCGCCCCTGGCACCGGATTGCTGTTTTTGCGTGAGGAAGAGCTGCGGGCGGCGCAGGATATGCTGTTTTTCGCCCTGCGCGACCTTACCGCCGCGCCGGATGCGATTTTGTCCGAGCTGGGCTTCGGCCGCGCGCATCACCGCTGCCTGCACTGGGTCGCGCGGCGCCCGGGGCTTAAAGTGGGTGAGCTGCTGGCCATTCTCGGCATTACCAAACAGAGCCTGACCCGCGTGCTGGGACCGTTGATCGAGGGCGGCTATGTGGCGCAGGTGCCTGGCCAGCAGGACCGGCGGCAGCGTCTGCTCACTCTGACCGAGACCGGGCAGCAGCTCGAAAGGCGGCTCTATGAGGCGCAGCGCGAAAGGCTGGCGGCGGCGTATCGCGAGGCGGGCGGGCAGGCGGTGGAGGGTTTCAAGCGCGTGCTGCGCGGCCTGATGCACAAGCAGGGCCGCGACTATGTCGACACGCTGGAGCCCCGCGCCCAGAAAGCGCCGCGTAGCGGCGGCTGACCCGCGCATGAGCGGCGATGCCCCGCATGTTCTCCTGGTGGATGACGATGCCAGGCTGCTGGCTCTGGCCGGGCGGTATCTGACCGAGCAGGGCTTCCGGGTGACGCAGGCGCGCTCCGCCGCCGAGGCGCGGGACCGGCTGCGCAGCCTGGATTTCGACCTGATGGTGCTCGATGTGATGATGCCGGGCGAGACCGGGCTGGAATTCACCGGCGACCTGCGCACCGAGCGCGCGCCGACCATGCCGATTCTGCTGCTCACCGCGCGCGACACGCCGGAGGATATCATTGCCGGGTTCGAGGCCGGGGCGGATGACTACCTGGGCAAGCCGTTCGACCCGCGGGTGCTGGTGGCGCGCATCCGCGCCATGCTGCGCCGGGCCCAGCCGGCGGCTCAGCCGCCCGGGCCGTTGCAACTGGGCGATGCGATGTTCGATGCCGGGCGGGGCGAGCTGATCGGCCAGCATAGCCGGGTGCGGCTTACCGGGGCGGAGCTGGCGCTGCTGCTGGCGCTGGCGGCGCGGCCGCATGAAATCCTCTCGCGCGAGGCGCTCGCCGCCGCCCTGGGGCTCGATGACGTGAATGAGCGCGCCATCGACGTGCAGGTGACCCGGTTGCGCCGCAAGATCGAGCCGGACCCGCGCGAGCCGCGTTTCCTGCATACGGTGCGCGGCAAGGGCTACAGCCTCAAGCCCGGCCCCTGATGGTGAAGCTCCGGCCCGGCGGCGTGCAGCCAGAGCGCTATATCCGCAAATTCCTGCCGCGCGGCCTGTTCGGGCGCTCGCTGCTCATCGTGCTGCTGCCGCTGATTTTGCTCCAGGCGGTGGCGCTGCAGATGTTCTATGGCAACCATCTCTCGGAGCTTTCACGCCGGCTGGCCGGCGGCGTGGCCGGGGAGGCGGGCTTCATGATCGATGAGCTGGACCGCGACCCGCGCACCCGCACGCTGATCATCCAGCAGACCGACAAGCATTTCCAGTTCGTAACCATTTTCCTGCCAGGCGAGGTGCTGCGCCACCTGCCACCGCCCGATGCGCCGGGGCCGGTGGATGGCGACCTCGCCCGCGCGCTGGCCACCGAGGTGCACCGGCCGTTCAATGTCGCCTGGTATGCCGCACCCGGGCGCATCCGTATCGATGTGCAGATGGCTGATGGCGTGCTGCGCATCGATGTTCCGCGCAAGCGGCTTTATGTTGGCACGTTCTATTTGTTTTTCATCTGGCTCATCGGCGCCTCGGTGCTGATGGCGGGGATCGCGGCGCTGTTTCTACGCACCCAGGTGCGCGGCATCGCGCGGCTGGCGCTGGCCGCCGAGAATTTCGGCATGGGGCGCGATACCGGGCCGATCCGCCCGGAAGGGGCTGTGGAGGTGCGCCGCGCCGCCGCCGCCTTCAACCGCATGCAGGACCGCGTACGCCGCTTCATGGCGCAGCGTACCACCATGCTGGCGGGGGTGAGCCACGACCTGCGCACGCCGCTAACCCGGCTGCGCCTCGCACTTGCCATGCAGCCGCATGTAACGCCGGAAGACCTCGCTGACATGACCGGCGATATCGAGGAGATGGAGCGGCTGATCGGCATCTACCTGAATTTCGCGCGCGGCGAGGGCAGCGAGCAGGCGGTGCCGACCGATATTCCGGTGCTGCTGGAGGATATCTGCAGCAATGCCCGCCGCGCCAACGCATCCATCTCGCTGAGCGTGGAAGACGGGCTGGTGGCGACATTGCGGCCCGAGGCGATGCGCCGGGCGCTGACCAACCTCATCGACAACGCCAAGCGCCATGGCGGCCATATCTGGGTGGCGGCACACCGCGCCGCGCGCGGCCGGCTGAGCATCAACATAGATGATGACGGCCCGGGAATCCCCGAGGCGCAGCGCGAGACATTGCTGAAACCCTTCGAGAGCAACGCCCCAGGCGGCACGGGGCTGGGGCTGGCCATCGCGCGGGATATTATCGTGGCCCATGGCGGCACGATTTTGCTGCTCGACCGGCCGCTGGGGGGGTTAAGGGTGGCGATTGAGTTGCCGGTTTAGGAGTCCAGGCCGTTCCCGTGGCGCCGAACGTCTCATGGTCGATGGACTTCATGGCAGACCGCCTGGAGGATGGCCGCGCCTTCCGGCTCCTGAATGTGCTGGATGATTTCAATCACGAAGGCTTGGGCATCGAGGTGGATTTTTCATTGCCGGCGCAACGGGTGATCCGCAGTTTGAACCGGATCATTGAATGGCGGGGCTCGCCCGCGAGCATTCGAGTTGACAACGACCTTGAATACGTCAGCAGAAAGCCGTTGGCCTGGGCTGAAAAGTTGCAGATCAACATCTGCCACATTCAACCTGGCAAGCCCCAGCAGAATGCCTATGTCGAGCGCTACAACCGAACGGTGCGCCACGAATGGTTGGATCAGAATATCATCGGTGGCATTGAGGAGGCCCAAAACTACGCCACGAAATGGCTCTGGACATATAACAATGAGCGCCCAAATATGGGCATCGGCGGGATCACACCCGCACAAAAACTGAAACGCGCCGCGTGAATTCTACCGACAGGCCCCGTTAAAAACGGGGGGATTACCGCCTTCTCAGCACAGGAATGCAAAAACGACCTCAGAAACTCCGGATATGCATCAATATGAGAATATCAAACTCTAATTTCCCCTTACATTCCGCCCGCCATCGATGACAAGAATATCGCCGGTATGAAAGGCGGAGGCATCGGAGGCGAGATAGGCCGCCGGTCCCTCGATGTCATATGGGTACCCTGGCCGGCCGAGCGGCGTTATGGCCGAAAAATGTTTGGCCACGGCCTCGCTTTGCGGGCTGCTATCGGTCATTTCGGTCATGATGAAGCCCGGGGCGATCATGTTGGTGCGGATCTTGTACTGGCCAAGTTCGACCGCCATGCCTTTGACCACGGCCGAAAGCGCGCCTTTGGCGCCGGCGTAATGTTCCATGCCCTGGCGGCCCTGGAAGATTGAAAGACTGCCGCAGACGACGATGGAGCCCCCCGGATCGCCGCTCTGCGCGCGCGCGCGCATATGCCGCGAGGCTTCGCGCAAAGTATAGAAAGCGCCGTGAAGGTTCACGTTCAACAGGCCATGCCATAGCTCGCTCGTCATGTCCGGGAAAGACGGTGCGTGGCTGGTGAAACCAGCATTGGCGAACAGGCAGTCGACGCGGCCCATGGCTTTGAGCGACGAGGCGAACGCCGTGATGACGGCCTGCTCATCGGCCACGTCCACGGTTTCCTGGTGCACGCGCCCGGCGCCGGCGGCCTTGAGTTTTTCCAGCGCCTCGCCGTTGCGGTCGGCACGGCGGCCCCAGACCACGACATCCGCACCCTGCTTGGCGCAGCCCATGAGAAAGCCAAGCCCGATACCGCTATTGGCACCGGCGGCGAGCACCACGCGGCCGGTGAGGTCGAATAATCCACGCGTCATGATTTTACGCCTCCTTTGCTGTGGCGACGGGATGTGTCCGCAGATAATCCGAAAAATACGGCTCCAGCTCCTGCTTCGTGAAACCCCATTCAGCGAGCGAATATTTATGCACGCCATAGCGGCCTTGCGGGTTTTCACGCAGCCAGGTTTCCATGCCGTTCTGGGTCGCGCCGGTCCAGTCATCACCCAGCCAGGCATAGATTTTTTTCATCTGCACCAGCGGGTCGGCGAGCATGTCGTCGTAATAGAGATTATAGATGTCGCCGGGACGCTCCGCCGCGACTTCGAGCGGGCGCGCGACATGCAGGGCCAGCTGCAGCGGGAAAAACCGGCGCATGTAGGCCAGACCCGCATCCTTGTTGAAAATGGGACGCGACTTGCCGCGCATGTTGATGGAGGAGGCGAAGGTCGCGTAAGGATCGCGATGCGTCCATATCACTTTCGCATCCGGAAACGTCTTGAAAAGCTGGCGGATGAACAAGGCATCCGACGGCATTTTCAGCACCCAGCGGCCACCATTGGTCGATTGCAGAGCCTGCAGCACGCGCTTACGATGCGCGAAGGCGCTGGCCATGTTGGTGAACAGGATCCAGTCGTGATAGGTCGGCGTTTCCGCGAGCACCGCCAGCATCAGCGAGCGGAAATCCTGGGCCAGCAGATGCACGCATTCGGTCGGGCCGTCGCCGGGTTCCCAATGGGCCGCGGCGATGCCGGGATTGGCCTTCAGCATCGCCTCGTCCTTGGCGAGTTCGGCCAGGCAGCGTGGGTCGGATTTCAGGGCGCCAGGGGCGGCCGGGGCACCACCTTGATACGCCTCCCAGCGCAGCATGGAGCGGTTGGCCGGGTCGGCCGCCATAAGGTAGCTCGCCACGGTGGTGCCGGTGCGCGGCATGCCGAGGATGAAGACCGGCCGCTTGACGGGGACCTGGAACACTGCCGGGTTATGACGCGCGAATTCATCGACCTGCATGCGCCCGGCCAGCGCCTCGACATAGCGGTTCTTGATGATCCCCTCACCGCGCTCGCTGAGGGAGCCGGTCTGCGCGTGGTCTTTCAGCAGTATTTCCAGGCCCTCACGCCAGGAATCGCTCGCAGGATCGGGGGCTGCCGATTTTTCGCGCGCGGCGGTGACGATTTCATCGAAGGTGAGAGCCATTCTTTATCCTTGCTGGAGCGTGGTGCGAAAGCGTCAGTCGAAGGTCAGCACCACTTTCGCGGCGCCATCGGCATTATCGGCGACCTCGAAGGCGTTCAGGAAATCCGTGAACGGCAAACGATGCGTGATCATCGCCTCGGGGTCTATTTCACCTCGCGCGAGCCTGTCCATGACTTCGGGGAATTCCGTGGGATAGCCCTGGGCGCCGATGATGCTGATCTCGGCGCTCATGATCCTGGTGGCGTTGACCGCGACAGGGTGGCGCTGCATGGCGACGGTGATGATGCGGCTGCGTTTGTAGGCAAAATCGACGATCTGCCCGAGCAGGCCGGGGGCGCCGCTGACCTCGAAATAAATATCGGTCCTGGGAAAGTCGGTGCCCCAGATCGGCGCGGCGCCGCGCACCTGTTTCAAAATTTCGGCGGGCGGGTTTTCGCGCGGGTCGAAGGCCGCGCGGGCGCCCAGGGCCACGGCGCGCTCGCGCCGCAAGGCCGAGAGGTCGAAGGCGATGATATCCTCGACGCCGCGCAGGCGCAGGGCGGTGACGATGCCGAGCCCGATCGGGCCGACGCCGAAGATGGTGACGGTTTCGCCAGGCCTGGGGTCGGCGCGGTTAACCGCATGCATGGCGACGGATAAGGGCTCCACCAAGGCAGCGTGGTCGAGGCTGACGCCATCCGGCACCCGGCAGAGCGACTGGATGTGACCATCCACCTCGCGCAGCGCGACATATTCGCTGAACCCGCCGAACTCACCGCCACGACCCATATCGGCCGGGCTGTTGTTGGAATTATAAGCCACCCGGTCGCCGACCTGGTAGCTCTTCACCTCCGGCCCGGCCTCGATCACCTCGCCGGCCCATTCATGGCCAAGCGGCATGGGCGCCGCGAAACGCGGACCCATATGGCGGAAATGCAGATCCGTGCCGCAAATGCCACTGGCACGCAGTTTCACGACGATATCGGCCGGACCGGCCACCGGCCGCTGCACATTGTCGAGCCGCAGGTCACCAGGGCCGTGGAGCATTGCCATCTGCATTCCGAAGGTCTCCTCAAGCTGGGTTTTAGTTATTATCCGAATCGTAAAACCGCGCTGGACGGGCCGCAACCGCCATCTGCATCAAATACCGGCCATCGCACCCGGTGGCGGGCCATTTCCGGCCGGACCGGTCCGGCCGGCGGCTTGCATGGCGGCACGTCTGTCGCGAAAATGCGACATGGCCGGAAGGAGATCACCGGCGAAGCCGGAAGGAGATCGTCGTGACCGCAAATCCAGAACTCTCCCCGCAAGGGCTGCGCGTGGCCGAGATGATCCAGTCGGGCGCGGGGCAGACCCGGCCGATTGAGCGCGCGCCGGGCGTGTATGAGAGCAGGGGCATCGGCAACAGCTACCTCATCACCTCCCCGGCTGGCGATGTGCTGGTCAATGCCGGCGCGTTGGACGATGCGAGGCGCGGCAAGGCGATCTTCGCGTCGGTTTCCGCCAACCCGGTGCGCTACATCATTTTAACGCAGAGCCACGCCAACCAGTATGGTGGGCTGGAAGTGTATAAAACCCCTGACAACACGATCATCGCGCATCGCAACTACCCCGAGGACCGCGCCTATAGCGAGGCGCTGAGCCCGCACTACCGGCGCGGCTCGCGGCGTATTTTCGCCAATATCTCGGGCCGTGCGGAAAACATCGTCCCGACCCGGGAGGTTGCCCCCGACCTGCTGATCGGCGATGACGGATACGCTTTCGAGCTCGGCGGCCGGCAGTTCGAGATCATCTGGACACCCGGCGGCGAGACGCGCTCGGCCGTCATCGTTTGGCTCCCGGCGGAAAAAATCGCCATCGTGGGGAATTTATTCGGGCCGGTTTTCGGCAATCACCCCAATCTCAACACGCTGCGGGGCGACAAGCCACGCTGGGCCCTGCAATTCATCGAATCCGTGAAAAAGCTGCGCGCGCTGAACCCCGCTCTGATACTGACCGGGCATGAGGCGATCAGCGGCGCCAGCAAGATCGCGCGGGATGTCACGCGGATCATCGACGCGGTGCAATATGTGCATGACCGCACGGTCGAGGGTATGAACGAGGGCCGCGACCTGCGCACGTTGATGCGCGAGATCACCACCCCCCCGGAACTGGCGCTGACCGAGGAATACGGCAAGATCGCCTGGAATGTGCGGGCCATCTGGCATGAATATACCGGCTGGTTCGACCCCGCGCGCGGCACCACGGAACTTTACGGCGTGCCACCCGCCAGCGTCGCCCCGGCGATTGCGGCACTTGCCGGAGGCGCCGCCAGCCTGGCCGAACGGGCGCGGGTGTTCGTGGCCGAAGGCAAGCCCCTTGAGGCGCTGCATCTGCTGGACATCGCGCTCGCCGCGGAACCGGATTCGCGTCGCGGGCGCGCCGCCAAACACGAGGCATTGACGCTGCTGCTGGAACAGAGCGGCGGCCGGAATCTATGGGAAAGAATGTGGATCGCGGCGGAAATCCGCGATCTCGAAGCAGCGCGGGGAGACACAGGGGAATGACTCGGATTTCAGGTGTGGCGATTATCACCGGGGCGGCCGGGGGCATCGGCTCGGCTTGTGTGGCGGAACTGGCGAAAGCCGGCTGGCCATTGATTTTATGCGATATCAGCCTGCCCCGGCTGGAGGCCACCGCGGCATCCCTGCTGGCCGCCGGCCATCCGGTGGAGCTGCTGGCCGGCGACCTGTCGGAGCCCGCCTACCTCGCGCGGCTGGACGCGATGATCGCCAGCCGGCCGGTGGGCGCCGTGGTGCATACGGCCGGGCTGACACCGACCATGGCGGATGCGGCGCGTATCATGGCGGTGAATTACGGCGTCAGCGTGCGGCTCGTCGATCTGGTGCGCCCGAAAATGGCGGAAGGCGGCTGCGTGGTGCTCACGGCGTCTTCCTCGGCCTATCTCGTCAGCTCGCCCGAGATCGACGCCGCGATTGCCGCGCTGACCTCCGATGATGCCTCCACCCTGATGCCCTTCGCCGTGACACCGGAGATGGCCTACCCCATTTCCAAGCGCGCGGTCATCCGGCTGGTGGGGCGCGAGGCCGAATCATTCGGCGCCCGCAATGCCCGGATCGTCTCGATCTCCCCCGGCCTCATCGATACCGCCGCCGCGCGTACCGAGGCGGCGGCGAGCCCGCAGATGGAGATGATGAAGCAGAAAACACCCCTGCGCCGGTTCGGCGCCCCGGCGGAGATCGCCACCGTGGCCGCCTTTCTCTGCTCACCCGCGGCGTCGTTCGTTTCCGGACGGGACATTCCCGTGGATGGCGGCATGCTGGTGGCCCTTGGCCGTTAGGAGCATGAGACAATGAACGACAGCGTAAGCTACGCTTTCCTGCATGGCGGCGGCCAGGGGAGCTGGGTATGGGATGAAACCATCGCCGCGCTGGCCCTGCAGGCGGGGCAGAAACCCGGCCGGACCCTGGCGCTCGATGTGCCCGGCTGCGGCACCAAGCGCGGACGCGACACGCACGCCCTCGGCGTGGATGATATCGCCGCCGAACTGGTAGCCGATATCACCGCCGCCGGCATGAGCGATGTCGTGCTGGTCGGCCATTCCCAGGCCGGGTCGATCATGCCGCATATGGTCAAGGCCGGGCGGAAGCTGTTTCGCCGCCTGGTCTATGTTTCCTGCTCCATCCCGCTGCCCGGGCAGAGCGTCATCGGCATGGTGGGCAACGGCCTGCACGGCGAAAATCCAGATGAGGTCGGCTGGCCGATGGACCCCGGCACGCACAGCATGGCAGAGCGCTTCCGCGTGATGTTCTGCAACGACATGGCACCCGGCGAGGCCGATGCCTTCCTGGCCAAGCTCGGTGCCGATTCCTGGCCGATGGCGAGCTACGCCCATACGGCGTGGAGCCACGACCAGCTCGGCCTGGTGCCGGCGAGTTATGTGATATGCCTGCGCGACGGTATTCTGCCCCTGCCCTGGCAGGAGCGTTTTGCCGCGCGCTTCAAAACCGGGCGGACGATCCGGATCGATGCCGGGCACCAGGCCATGACCACGCGGCCGCACGGCCTGGCCGAGATCCTGCGCAACGAGGCGGCTGTTTAGAGCGCGTTTGGATTGACGCAAGAGCATCAATCCAAACGCGCTCTGACTGAATGCGCTCTCACTGGTGGATAAGAGACTGATCCGCGCCTGTGGTTTCCGCGCGGGGCGCGGCAACCACAGACGATCAGGCTAGCCGGCGCCGATCCGCCAGGGGTGGCTGAACACCTCGAACCCGTCGTCGCGCACAATGGCCGCGAGGGTGATGCCGGCCTCCTCGGCCGCGCGCACGGCCAGGGCGGTGGGCGCCGAAATGGCGGCCAGCAGCGTGGCACCACAAATGGCGGATTTCTGCACCAGTTCGATGGAAATGCGGCTGGTGAGCAATATTGCCCCCTGACCAGGATGTTGCCCGGCACGGGCCAGGGCGCCGGCCAGCTTGTCCAGCGCGTTATGCCGCCCGACATCCTCGCGCACCGCGCCAAGCCCGGACTCCGCGGACCAGAACGCGGCGGCATGCACCGCGCGGGTGGCCCGGTTGAGCCGTTGCCCGGCTTCCAGGCCGGCAAAGGCGGCACGCAGCGCCTCGGCCGGAATTTGCCGCCCGGCCCCGACCCGCGGCAATGGCCGCATGGCTTGTTCCAGGCTCTCCAGGCCGCAAACGCCGCACCCGGTATAGCCGGCGACGCGGCGGCGGCGCGCCAGAACGCGGTCCAGAGCCGGGCGCGCCAGCACCATCCGCATTTCGATGCCCTGCCCGTGCTCAATTCTGGCACATGAGGTTATTTCGCCGAGATTAAGCGCCAGCCCTTCGCTCAGCGTGAAGCCGGTGACGAAATCATCGAGGTCGAGTGGACTCGCCATCATCACCGCATAGGGCAGGTCGTTATAGGTTATGGCGATGGCTGTCTCCTCCGCCAGCAGGCGTTCCGCCGGGCTGGGCGTACCGTGCCGCCAGGAAATTTCGGGTGTGAGGCGGCTGCCGTCTGTCATGTGGGGCCCTTCACTATCGTGCCGCTGCGCTATCCGCCATTCTAGGGCCGGAGCGCTGGCCGTTACCAGCCGGGCGGCCATGCATAGACGAAACTTGTTTTTCCCGACGATCAGGCCAACTCTTCCCATTGCCGCGATGATGGAGGAGTGAAATCATGTCCGACAAACAACCCGCAGGGGTGAGACCATATGACAGCCCCGCGGGCGGCTGGGGGGCGCTACGGGCCACGGCCAAGGCCATCGCCGCGCAGATGCATGCGGTGGATGCCACCGTCACCCTGCTGCACACCAACAAACCAGACGGGTTCGACTGCCCGGGCTGCGCCTGGCCCGACAAGAAGCATAGCTCCACCTTCCAGTTCTGCGAGAACGGCGCCAAGGCGGTGACCTGGGAGGCGACCAAGAAGCGCGTGCCGCCGGAATTTTTCGCGGCCCATACGGTGAGCGAGCTTCTCGCATGGTCCGACCATGACCTTGAGAATGAAGGCCGCCTGACCCACCCGATGCGCTACAACCCCGCCACCGATCAATACGAGGCGGTGGCATGGGATACCGCCTTCGCGGAAATCGGCGCGTATCTGCGCGCATTGCCCAGCCCCGACATGGCGGAATTCTACACCTCCGGCCGGACCTCAAACGAGGCGGCGTTTCTGTACCAGATTTTTGTCCGCGAATTCGGCACGAACAACTTTCCCGACTGCTCGAACATGTGCCACGAGGCGACGAGCGTCGGCCTGCCCGCCGCCATCGGCTACGGCAAGGGCACCGTGCCGCTCGAAGGCTTCGACCATTGCGAGATGATCATCGCGATCGGCCATAATCCCGGCACTAATCATCCGCGCATGATGGGCACGCTGCATGAGGTTGCGCGGCGCGGGGTGCCGATCATCGTGCTCAACCCCTTGCGCGAGCGCGCGCTGGAACGCTTCGCCGACCCGCAGGACCCGCTGGAAATGGCAACGCTCGGCGCCACGCCGATTGCCTCGGCCTATTTGCAGGTAAAAGTGGGCGGCGATGCGGCGGCGCTGCAAGGCATCATGAAGGCGCTGCTGGCGCTGGACGACGCGCAAGGCAATGTGCTCGACCACGGCTTCATCGCCACGCATACGCGCGGCTTCGCGGCGCTGGAAGCCGATCTGCGCGCCACGCCGTGGGAGAGCATCATCGCGGCCTGCGGCTTGAGCCAGACGGCGCTGGAGGATGTCGCGGCGGCCTATGCCCGCTCCAATGCCACCATCATCACCTATGGCATGGGTATAACGCAGCACATCCATGGCACGGAAAACGTCCAGCAGATTGCAAACCTGCTGCTCATGCGCGGCAATTTCGGCAAGAAGGGGGCCGGCATCTGCCCGCTGCGCGGCCATTCCAACGTGCAGGGCAACCGCACGGTCGGCATCACGGAAAAGCCCCCGGCGGCATTGCTGGAGGGTATCACCCGCCGCTTCGGCTTCACGCCCCCCACGGCGCATGGGCATGACGCGGTGGCGGCGATGCAGGCGATCGCCGAGGGCCGCTCCAAAGCCCTGATCTGCCTCGGCGGCAATCTCGCCGTGGCGCTCTCGGATCCGGAGCAATGTTTCGCCGCCATGCGCGGGCTGGACCTCACCGTGCAGCTCGGCACCAAGCTCAACCGTTCGCATCTGCTGGTGGGCAAGCATGCCTATCTGCTCCCCGTGCTGGGCCGCACCGAACGCGATGTTCAGGCCGGCGGCGACCAGGCCGTGACGGTGGAGGATTCGATGTGCATGGTGCATGCCTCGCGCGGCCGGCTGCCGCCGGCATCGCCGGAGCTGCGCGCGGAGCCCGCCATCATCGCCGGCATCGCCAAGGCGACATTGCCCGGAACCAAACTCGACTGGGATGCGCTGGTGGCCGATTACGACCGTATCCGCGACGCCATTGAAAGCGTGTTTCCCGACTTCGCCGATTACAATGCCCGCATCCGTATCCCCGGCGGCTTCGCGCTGCCGATGCCGCCCAACCAGCTCATCTGGAACACCCCCTCCGGCAAGGCCGAATTCATCCTGTACGCGCCACCGGCGGCAGACCCCGAGGCGGCGGATGGCGGCATACTGACCCTGACGACATTACGAAGCCATGACCAGTACAACACGACGATCTATGGCCTCGATGATCGCTATCGCGGCATTTTCGGCCGCCGCGATGTGGTGTTCGTCAACGCGCAGGATCTGGCCGCGCGCGGGCTGGAAAACGGCAGCCTGATCGATGTGGAAACAGCTTTCGCCAATGGCAGGCCGCGCCTGCTGCGGGGCTATACCGCCATCGCCTATAATATTCCGTCCGGCTCGGTGGCAGCCTATTACCCCGAGGCCAACTGCCTGGTGCCGCTTGAACATGCCGACGCGCAAAGCGGCACGCCGGGATATAAATCCGTCCCGGTTAAAATCCGCGCCGCGCCTGGCGCGGCTTAAAAAACCGCCGCCTAGCCCGCTTGCCCCTCAGGCAGCGGCCTTGATGGCGGCGGCCTTGACCTCATCATCCACATGGTCGGCGAAGGACGCGAAATTATCGACGAAGCGTTGCACCAAAGCGGCGGCGGCGGCATCATACGCGGCCTTGTCGGCCCAGGCGGAACGCGGGTCGAGCACCTCATCCGGCACGTTGTTCACGCGCGCGGGAATGGCCAGGCCGAAAAACGGATCGGTACGGTAGGCCACATCATCCAGCTCGCCGGCCAGGGCGGCGCGCAGCAAGGCGCGGGTATGGGCGATGGACATGCGCTTGCCGGTACCATAGGCGCCGCCGGTCCAGCCGGTATTCACCAGCCAGCAGGACACGCCATGCTTCTTGATGAGCGATTGCAGCAGCTTGCCATAGACCTGCGGATGGCGCGGAAGGAAAGGCGAGCCGTAGCAGGTGGAGAAAGTAGCCTGGGGCTCGGAGCCCAGGCCTTTCTCGGTCCCGGCGACGCGCGCGGTATAGCCGGAGAGGTAATGATACATCGCCTGCTCCGGCGTCAGCCGTGAGATGGGCGGCAGCACGCCAAAGGCATCGGCCGTCAGCATCACCACGTTTTTCGGAATGCCGCCCCGGCCGGACAGCTCGACATTGGGAATGAATTCCACCGGATAGCAGGCACGGGTATTTTCGGTGAAGGTCTTGTCGGTGAGATCGAGCCGGCCCTGGCCATCCGCCACCACATTCTCAAGCACAGTACCGAAACGATGCGACGCGGCCCAGATTTCCGGCTCGCTCTTCTGGCTCAGATCGATGACCTTGGCGTAGCAGCCGCCCTCGAAATTGAACACGCCCTGCGGCCCCCAGCCATGCTCGTCATCGCCGATCAAACGGCGGGTGGGGTCGGAGGATAGTGTGGTCTTGCCGGTGCCGGACAGGCCGAAGAACAGCGCGGCATCCTCATTCGGGCCGATATTGGCGGAGCAGTGCATCGGCAGCATGCCGCGCGCCGGAAGAATCCAGTTCATCACCGTAAATATCGATTTCTTGATTTCCCCGGCATATTGCGTGCCGGCGATCAGGATCACCTTCTCGGCGAAGGAGAGCACCACGGCGGAGCTGGAGTTCACGCCGTCAATCACCGGATCGGCCTCGAAGAACGGCGCATGGATGATGACATAATCCGGCACGAAGCTGCTCAGCTCCTCGGCTTTAGGGCGGATGAACATGTTGCGCGCGAACAGCGCATGCCAGGCCCCGGTGGTGACCAGGCGCACCCGGATGCGATTATCCGGATCCGCCCCGGCATACAAATCCTGCGTGAATAGCTCGCGACCCTGCAAATAGGCTTGCACGCGGCCTTTCAGCAGGTCGAATTTCTCGCGCGGCAGGCGCTGGTTCACCTTACCCCACCAGACCTCGCCGGTGGTCGCAGGCTCATCGACCACGAATTTATCGGAGACCGAGCGTCCGGTATGCACGCCGGTGCGCACGATCAGCGCGCCATCGACGGAAAGCCGGCTCTCGCCCTTGCGAATGGAATGCGCGACCAGAGCGGGGGCCGTGAGGTTGGCGTGGAGCTCGGCGGCGACACGCACACCTGTTCCAGCGAGGGGGGCGGCATCACGGAGCGGAGAAATATCAGCCATATGGTTCACGCGCGGTCGGTCCTCTCGTTGAAGTCTTGCACAGACAGTTTAACCTTCATAAGCAGCCGTCGCCCCGGCATCAACCTTATCAACGGCACTGCCGGGCAGAAATTTCACGCTGCAATGCAGCGGTATTTAAATTTGAAGCGCTTGCGAAGCCGCCGATAAACCGCGCTGTCCGAATGGTAATTTTCCAGAAACCAAAATCGCCGAAATCGACATATTGCGCGGCATAGGGGTGGCGCTTCAGGTAACCTTCGCGCAGCCCCTCCGCCGGCACCGCGCGCGCCGTTCCGGTCAATGATAGCCTGGGCTTGGTTTGCGGATTGCTGGTCTGTGCATCCCCAGATTGCGCCTCGCCCGTTACCAGCAGCGCACAGGCCGGATTTTCCCGCAAATGCCGTGTATGGGCCGCGAGTGCGGAGAGCAGCAGCACCGGCTGGCCGTCGCGGTCGAGCCCCGGGGTGACCAGCGAGGCATGGGGCATGCCCTCATGCACCGTGGCCAGCATGCCGCTGCGTGCCGCCAGGACGAGGGAAACCGCCGCCTCAAGCGGATCAGGGTCTTGATTTGCTGCCATAATCCGGTCACTCCCTGAATGCATAACGGCCGCCATGGCCAGCCCAGGGGTCCCCGCATGAAACATACTATCGCCCTCGTCGATGATGACCGCAACATTCTCACCTCGGTGCAGATGACCCTGGAGGCCGAGGGTTTTCTGGTCCGCACCTATACCGATGGTGAAAGCGCGCTGCAGGCCTTGCTGGCCAAGCCGGCGGACCTCGCGGTGCTGGATATCAAGATGCCGCGCATGGACGGCATGGAGCTGCTGCAGAAATTGCGCGTCCGCACCGCCATGCCGGTCATCTTCCTCACTTCCAAGGATGACGAGCTGGACGAGCTGATGGGCCTGCGCCTCGGCGCCGATGACTATATCACCAAGCCCTTCTCCCAGCGCCTGCTGCTCGAGCGCATCCGCGCGCTGCTGCGGCGCAACGACAGCACGCGCGCCGAAGCCTCGGGCGCCGCGCCCGCCGCCGTCCTCACCCGTGGCGACCTCACTTTGGACGAGACCAAGCATCAATGCCTGTGGAAGGGCATGGACATCCAGCTCACGGTCACCGAATTCCTGCTGGTGAAGGCCCTGGCCCAGCGCCCGGGCATGGTGAAGTCGCGCGATCAGCTGATCGATGCCGCCTATGGCGAGAATGTCTATGTCGATGATCGCACCATAGACAGCCATGTGAAGCGCCTGCGTAAAAAATTCCGTAACGAGGATGGCGAGTTCGACCAGATCGAGACGCTTTACGGCATCGGCTACCGCTACAAGGACGTCTGATCCTGGCCCGCAAACCCCGCCTGTCGCGCCTGCTGCGCGACATACTGCTCGTCAACCTGCTGCCGCTGGTGCTGATCTTCGCCGCCCTGCTGTATCTCGACCAGTATCAGCAAGGCCTGCTCTCCGCCGAGGTCAGCGCTTTGCGCGAGCAGGCGCGCATCTATGCCGGTGCCATCGCACAGACAGCCGTGCAGGATTCCAACGGCCAGCAATCGATCAACCCGAATCTCGCGCAACCGCTGCTCTTCTCGCTCACCGAGCCCACGCCCAACGCGCAGGCGCTCATCTACGGGCCGGACGGCACGCTGCTCGCCAATTCGCGCGTGCATCCCGGCGCGGGGGGCGGCATTGTTACCGAACCGCTCTCCGCACCACCACCGCCCGGCGTTTTCAGCCGGATCATCAGCTTCATCTACGATCATCTGTCGGGTTCCATCGGCGCGCAGGATGAATCCGGCCTGCTCGGCTCCGGCGCCGGCGAAAACCCGGACACCCTGGGCTGGCAGCCCGATGCGCGCACGGCGCTCGAACTCACCTCCAATACGCCGGACCAGGAAGCGTCGCCATTCGTGCGGCGCGACAGCGAGGGCACGCTGCTCATCACCGTGGCCGAGCCCATCGCCGCCGGGCAGCAGGTGGTCGGCACGGTATTGCTGACGCGTGAGGCCAGCGAGGTCGATGCCGCCGTGCTGGCGGTGCGGATATCCATCCTGCTGCTGTTTGCCCTGGCACTGCTGCTCACGGTCATCGTGTCCTTCTACCTCTCCCGCACCATCGCCAGCCCGCTCTCGCGCCTGGCCGCCGCGGCGGAGCGCATGCGCGAGGGCCGCACCCGTACCCAGCCGCTGGGCGAGGCCGTCACCGGCCGTAATGACGAAATCGGCACCCTCGCCCGCACGCTGGAAAGCTCGGCCCAGGCGCTCTGGGCCCGCATGGACGCGATCGAGAAATTCGCCGCCGATGTCGCCCATGAAATCAAAAACCCGCTCTCCTCCATCCGTTCGGCCATCGAAACCCTCACCCGCGTCGAAGACCCCGCGCGCGCCTCCCGGCTGCTCGCCATCATCACCCAGGATGTCGCCCGGCTCGACCGGCTGATCACGGATATCTCCGACAGCTCGCGCCTCGATTCAGAGCTTTCGCGCTCCCGCAAGGAGATTGTCGACATGGCGCGGCTGCTCGCGACCCTCGCCGAAATCCACGACGCCACGCGCAAGGACGGCAGCCCCTTCATGCTCGTCGAGGCGCCGCCCGAAGGCCTGTACGTGCGCGGCTCCGAGACGCGGCTGGTGCAGGTGCTGCGCAACCTCATCGGCAACGCCATCTCCTTCTCCCCGCCCGGCGGTAAAATTTACCTCCGCGGCCGCGAGACAGGTGGCATGATCGAGCTGGCGGTGGATGATGAGGGGCCGGGCATCCCCGACGGTAAACTCGACTCCATCTTTGACCGTTTCTACTCCGAACGCCCGCAGACGGAGAGTTTCGGCAGCCATTCCGGCCTCGGCCTGTCCATCTCGCGCCAGATCGTGGAAGCGCATCAGGGGCGGATATCGGCCGAGAACCGGCGCGATGAGGATGGCAATATTATCGGCGCACGCTTCGTGATAAGGCTGCCAAAGGCGGGGGGCGGGGAATAATGCTGACCGTTATCGACCATCCGCTGGTGCAACATAAGCTGACCCTGCTGCGCCGGGTTGAAACCACTACCGGCGAATTCCGCCGCCTCGCCCGCGAAATCTCGCTCCTGCTCGGCTACGAGGTCCTGCGCGACCTGCCGTTGGAGCCGCTCACCATCACCACCCCGCTGGAGGAGATGCAGGCGGTGCAGGTGCATGGTAAAAAACTCTGCTTCATCTCCATCCTGCGCGCCGGTGAGGGGATATTGGATGGCATGCTCGACCTGGTACCGGCGGCGCGCGTCGGCCATGTCGGCCTGTACCGCGACCCCGCGACGCACGAGCCGGTGGAATATTACTTCAAGGTGCCAGATGCGCTGGCGGAGCGGCTCTGCGTCGTGCTCGACCCTATGCTGGCAACCGGCCATTCCGCCATCGCCGCCGTCACCCGGCTGAAACAGGCAGGGGCGAAAAGCCTCAAATTCGTCTGCCTGATCGCGACACCCGAAGGCGTGCGGGAATTCGAGGCGGCGCATGCCGATGTGCCCATCTTCGCCGCCGGGCTGGACCGCCAGCTCGACGACCATGCCTATATAAGGCCGGGTCTGGGCGATGCCGGGGATAGGCTGTTCGGCACCAGGTAAGTTGACAAGCTGCCAATTGTTAACCATAGTTATCAATTGATCGAATAATCAAGAGCGATGTTTTTGACGAATGGCTGTCTCGATTGAAGGACAGACGGGCTGTTGCCCGAAGCGCGGTCCGGATTGATTTGCTGGCAACCGGCAATCCGGGCGACGTGAAGCCGGTCGGTGGCGGTCTGTCCGAGATGAGGATCAATTACGGGCCGGGCTACCGGGTTTATTATATGTAGCGCGGCCAGGTCGTCATCGTTCTGCTGTGCGGCGGAGATAAAACCACCCAGGCGCGTGGCATCGCGGCCGCTAAATCTTTGGCTGCATTATGGAAGGATTGAGCGATGGTGGAGAAATTCAGCCGGTATGCCAGCGCCGACTACCTCAAAACGGAGGAGGACATTGCCGCCTATCTTGAAGCCGCCGCCGAGGAAGGCGACGACCCGGCAGTTCTGGCCCGTGCCCTGGGCGTGGTGGCCAGGAGCCGCAATATGAGCCAGCTCAGCCGTGATACCGGCATCAGCCGCGAGGGGCTGAACAAGGCGCTGTCCGGCGAGGGCAACCCAACCCTGGCAACCGTGATGAAGGTCGCTAAAGCCCTCGGCCTACGGGTTGGCTTTCGGCCGGCGCCGTAGAAACCCGCTGGGCAGAGACCCACCCGCTCCTCACGAAAACCGTGGCTCCCGCCGCCGCACCAACGCCCGGCCGATCGCCGCCGCTAGATCGCGTTTTTGGGCCTCGCCCAGCTGCCGGCCTATCTCCGTCACGCGCACAGCCCCCCGCGCCCGCAATAACAGCACGGGCACGGAGGCCGGGCGTTCCTGCAATTCCACCTTTGCCCAGTCCGGCGACATTTCCACCCGCGCCACCCGCCCGTTCGGCGCAATACGCGTGATCTCCAGCACCTCATCATACAGCCGGATAATCTCTCGCGCCCGCGCGGCCCGCATGTTGAGCCAAAACAGCAACGCGGCGAGCAGAATATCAGCGCCATTAAACCCGATCACCGGCCAGGCGCCCATAAAATACATGATCGCGGTGACGTAAAGCGAACCCAGCACCATGCCGCCGAGCACCAAAGCCAGCGCCCGGCGCGACAGGCTGCGATGCGGATGCAGTTCCGCCTCAAAGTATAAAGCGCCATGCTTGCCCGTTGCCGCATCCATGCCGCATACATCGCCACGGAGCCGGATTTGCCAAGGACAAAATGCCAAAATTGATGAAGCGCGCCGATATTCCGGCTTTTCTCACCGCCATTTCGGCTGGCAACCCGGACCCGAAGACGGAGCTGCACTACAAAACGCCGTTCCAGCTTCTGGTCGCCGTGGTGCTTTCGGCGCAAACCACCGACGTGGCGGTGAACAAGGTAACGCCGGGCTTATTCGCTGTGGCGCCCGATGCCGCCGCCATGGCGCGGCTTGGCGAGGCGGGGATCGGCCCCCTCATCAAAACCATCGGTTTGTGGCGTGCGAAGGCTAAAAATGTCGCCGCTCTCTCGCAGCTTTTGCTGGAGCGCCACGGCGCCGAGGTGCCGGGAGAGCGCGAGGCGCTGGAGGCGCTGCCGGGCGTCGGGCGGAAAACCGCCAATGTCGTGCTCAATGAGATTTTCGGCCTCTCCACCATGGCGGTGGATACGCATATTTTCCGCCTCGGCAACCGCACCGGCCTCGCCCCCGGCACCACGCCGCGCGCGGTCGAGAACCAGTTGCTCAAGCGCGTCCCCCAGGAGATGCTGAAGCCGGCGCATCTCTGGCTCATCCTGCACGGGCGTTACATATGCAAGGCGCGCAGCCCGGAATGTTGGCGCTGCCCCGGAGCCGCCTGGTGCATGTTCAAGGACAAAACCCCGGTGCCCTCGGGCAAAAAACCTGTCAGACGTTAATCATGCCCAGGGCTGACGCGGTCCGTGACCGCCAGCAGCAGAGAGAGCAGCCCGAAGGTGATGACGATGATCACCTGCCATAACAGATCGCGATCCGTCTGCGCCCCGACTTCAAGAAAGCTGCGCAGCAAATGCACCGCGCCGATGACCGTGATGGAAGCCAGAAGCTTCAGCTTCAACCCGGCGAAATCAATATTGCCCATCCATTCCGGCCTCGTATCGCCCTCGGTGAAATGCACCCTGCGAACAAAATTCTCATAGCCCGAGAGAATGATGAGCACCACGAGATGCGCCGTGAGCGAGAGATCAACCAGTGACAGGGTGAGGATGATGACGTCGTTCTCGGACATGCTGGGCAGGCCCGGCAAGGCATGCCAGAGCTCGCCGAGAAAATATGCCGCGAGTATGCCGAGCAGCGCCACCAGGCCGAGATAGACCGGCACCAGCAGCCAACGCCCGCCAAACAGAATGCTCTCGATGATGCGGGCCGGACTCATGCGCCGAGCCTAGCGCAATATATGTTCGGATTGAACCGCAAAACGAACATTGGAATCGCGCGGCGCAACAAAAGCCGCGCGGCTATACGTTGAAGCGGAACAGCAGCACATCGCCATCCCTGACGACATATTCCTTGCCCTCGATTTTAAGTTTCCCGGCATCGCGCGCACCCGCCTCGCCCTTGAAGGCCACATAATCCTCATAGGCCACGGTCTCGGCCGCGATGAACCCGCGCTCGAAATCGCCATGGATAACGCCGGCGGCGCCGGGCGCCTTGGTGCCTTTGATAATCGTCCAGGCCCGCGTCTCCTTCGGCCCGACGGTAAAATAGGTGATGAGCCCGAGCAGCGCGTAACCGGCACGGATGATGCGGTCCAGCCCGCTATCCTCCAGCCCGAGATCGGCCAGAAACCCGGCGCGATCCTCTTCCGGCAGCTGGCTCACCTCGGCCTCGATGGCGGCCGAGATCACGACATGCCCGGCACCCTCCGCCCTGGCCATGTCCGCCACGCGCGCGGAAAAAACATTGCCGGTCGCGGCGGCGGATTCTTCCACATTGCACACATAGAGCACGGGCTTCGAGGTCAGCAGGTTGAGCCGCCGCACGGCTTCGTCCTCACCCTTGGGGATGGCGGTGCGCGCCGGGCGCCCGGCTTCGAGCGCCGCGATCAGAGGCTCGATCACCGCCAGATCGGCAATCGCGATCTTGTCGTTGTTCTTGGCCTTTTTCTGCAACATTGGCACGCGCTTGGTTAAGGAGTCCAAATCCGCGATCATCAGCTCGGTTTCCACCGTCTCGGCGTCGCGCACCGGGTCGATCGAGCCCTCGACATGCGTCACATCGTCATCTTCAAAACAGCGCAGCACATGCACGATGGCATCGACCTCGCGGATATTGGCCAAAAACTGGTTGCCCAGCCCCTCCCCCTTGCTCGCACCGCGCACCAGCCCGGCAATATCGACGAATTCCAGGCTGGTCGGCACGATTTTCACCGATTTGCCGATCTCGGCCAGCCGGTCCATGCGCTTATCCGGCACCGCCACGCGGCCGATATTGGGCTCTATCGTACAAAAGGGATAATTGGCGGCCTGCGCGGCGACCGTCGCGGTGAGCGCGTTGAACAGCGTCGACTTGCCGACATTCGGCAGGCCCACAATCCCACAATTAAACCCCATTCTTCTGCTCCTCCGCCCCACGAAGACGCGCGATGCGCGTCATGAAGTCTTCCGGTTTCTGGTCCGCCAGCAGGCCGGCGCTATCGGCCACCGCATCCAGCAGCGGTGCCAGCCATTCCTTATCGAATTTGTCGAAATCGCCCAGCACATGGTTGGTCACCAGCGCCTTATCCCCCGGATGGCCGATGCCCAGCCGCACCCGCCAGTAATGCGCCGTGCCGAGATGCCGGTCCATACTGCGCAGCCCGTTATGCCCGGCATTGCCGCCGCCCAGCTTCACCCGCACCTTGCCCGGCGCCAGGTCCAGCTCGTCATGAAAGGCGGTGATCCGCGCCGGTTCGATCTTGAAAAACCCGGCCGCCGCCTGCACCGATTCACCGGACAGGTTCATGTAGGTCATCGGCTTCAGGAGCATAACCTTGTCCAGGCCGATGCGCCCTTCGGTGCACAGCCCCTTGAAACGCGGCCGCCACGGCGCAAAACCGTGGCGGGACGCAATCGCATCAACGGCCATGAAGCCGATATTATGCCTGTTCCGCGCCATGCCCGGTTCAGGATTGCCGAGGCCAACCCAAAGCAGCATGGCGGGGCGCCGGCGTTACTTCTTCTTCGGCGCGGCCTTGCCCTTACCGCCCTTGGCGGCGGCGGCGGCGGCGGCGGCGGCGGCCTCGGCGGCGAGCTGCTCGGCGGTCACCAGCGGCGGCGCGATGGTCGCAACCACGAAGTCACGCCCCAGGATGACCGGCTTGCAATGCTCGGTGCCCTTGAGGTCATGCCAGCGAATATTGTCGTTGATGTCGAGCACCGCGAGATCAACCTCGAAACGCTCGGGGATATGGTCGGGATCGACCTCGACCTCGACCTTGTGGCGCACGACGTTGAGCACGCCGCCACGTTTCAGCCCGGGGGAGATCGCCTCGTTGAGGAAGTGCACCACCACGCCGACGCGCACCGCCTCACCGGCGACCAGGCGCTGGAAGTCGATATGCTCGGGCTGGTCGGTCACCGGGTGGAACTGGACATCGCGCATCAGGGCGCGGGTCTTGCCGGTGCCCACCTGAATTTCATACAGGCGCGAACGCCAGCCGCCGCGCTTCAGCTCTTTCATGATGATGCGCGGGTCGAGCGCGATCAGCGTCGGCTCCTGCTTCGCGCCATAAATCACGCCGGGCACCTTGCCCTCACGCCTCGTCGCCCGCGCCACCCCCTTGCCGGCACGCGGACGCGCAGAGGCCTCAATTGATTCGAAATTGGCCATTTTACGCTCCATAAACAACGGTCTGAAAAACAACAAAAGCCGGCCTCCAGGGGTGCCGGCGGGCGGGGTGTAGCCCGGACTGCGCCAGATTTCAACAAGGCTTCCGCAAAACCCGCTTCAGGCGTAGTGTTTTGCCCATGAAACTTGCTCTCTACCAGGGCCCCGGCCTGATCAACGATATCGCAGGCAGTTTTGCCCTGATGGCCGCCAAGGCGCTTCAGGCCAGTACCGCCGGGGCTAATTTGCTGATTTTGCCCGAGATGTACCTGTCCGGCTATAATATCGGCCCGGAAAATGCCCGCAAACACGCGCTCACCCCGGCCGGCCTGGCCCCCGCCCAGGAAATCGCGCGGACGCACAACATCGCCCTGGCCTTCGGCTACCCGGAACTCGTGGAACATAAAGTCGCGAATTCCGCCGTGCTCATCGGACCGGGCGGGGACATCCTACTCAACTACCGTAAATCGCATCTGTTCGGCGCGCTGGACCGCGCCATGTTCACAGCGATCGGCACGGAATTCCCCATCGTCGAACTGGACGGCTTCAAGATCGGCATGCTGATCTGCTACGATATCGAATTCCCCGAACCTGCCCGCCGCCTGGCGCTGGCGGGGGCGGATATCCTGCTCATCCCGACCGCGCAGATGCAGCCCTACGAGCAGGTGGCGCGCCACGTGCTGCCGGCCCGCGCCTATGAAAACCAGGTTTACACCGCCTATGCCAATCACTCCGGCGCTGATGACGGGCTCTCTTATGTAGGGCTTTCAAGCATTTGCGGGCCGGACGGCACGGTGCTGGCCATGGCGGCGCGGGGCGAGGAGATGCTGTTCGCCGAGTTCAGCCGCGCGCACCAGCACGAAGTGCGCCAGGCCGACCCGTTTTTCACCGACCGCCGCCCCAGCCTGTACGGTCCGCTGGCTTCGTCGCCTTAACGAAATATGATTTGCACCGGCCGCACTCACGCCTCATATTACAGATGACTGGAGAGGTGCCATGACGCTCAGAAACATTCTCAAGGCGAAACCCGCCGGATTTATTTCAATCGCGCCCGCCGCGCGCGTCACCGAAGTGGTCGCCTTGCTGGCTGAAAAGCATATCGGCGCGGTGCTGGTCACCGATCACGGCCGGCTCGTCGGCATATTGAGCGAGCGCGATGTGGTGCGCTGTCTGGCGAGCCATGGCGCCGCCGCGCTGGAGCTCACAGCCGCGGCGCTGATGACCAGCAACCCCAATACCGCCACGCCCGATATCACCGTGGAACAGGCCATGGGGATGATGACCGACGGGCGCTTCCGCCACCTGCCGATCATCGAGAATGGCATGCTGACCGGGCTGGTCAGCATCGGCGACGTGGTCAAGGCGATGATCGAGCAGAGCCAGTATGAGGTCGAGACGCTCCGCACCTACGTCACCGGCGCCGTTTGAAGTTTATTCTGGCGGCCGCCTGACGCGTATTTTCTGCGCTTCGGTGCTCGCGTAGTTACGTACGCTCCGATGCTCGCAAATCCACGCCAGCTGACTCACCAGAATAAATTTCAGCATTGTGCCGTATCTGGTTCAGCGTTGGGTCAGACATTCCGGCAGGGTGGTGGCGTAGGGGCGGCTGCGCGGGCGGGAGGCGGCGGCTTCACGCTGCGCGCCGGCAATTTCCCGATGGCGGGCCATAGCCCAGGCGAGAATGGCCGTAATCGTTATGATGATGAGCGGAAGAAACGCAAGCTTTGACATGAAGGTCTCCTGGAGGACAAGGGTTCGCCCTGCCATGCCTAGGCGCCGGGGGTTAACAACCCATTTGGCATTTCTGCTTTTCGGCCCAATTCCCTAATGTGCCGGACATCTGTTTCGGAGCCTTGCCGCGGTGTGGCACGCCTATTTGACATTCATCATTGACTCTTAACCCCGCCCAGCGCTTTTTCTGCCCTCCATCGCGGCTAACAAACGGTCCATAATGCACAAGTTTCTTGCCAAATGCGAGGAAGCCCTCGCCGAGATTTCCGCCCAGGGACGCTATCGCCGCTTTGTGGCGCTGGAAAAACTCGCGGACCGTTTCCCTTACTACGCGGTCACCATGGAAGGCCGGACGCAGGATATCCTCGTCTGGTCGACCAATGACTACCTCGCCATGGGCACCGATCCGGCGGTCATCGAGGCTTCCATCGGTGCGGCACAGCGCTACGGTGCTGGCGCCGGCGGCACGCGCAACATCGCCGGCTCCTCGCCGCTGCATGTCGCGCTTGAGGAGGAGCTGGCGGACCTGCACGGCAAGGATGCGGCGCTGTTGTTCACCTCCGGCTATGTCTCCAACCAGGCCAGCCTGAGCGCCATCTTGCGCGCCTTGCCAGATTGGCATGTGTTCTCGGACGCGCAGAACCATAATTCCATGATCGTCGGCATCAAGGATGCGCGCGAGGCAAGCGTGCATGTATTCCGGCATAACGACATGGCGGATCTGGAGCGGCTGCTCGCCGCCGCCCCGGCTGACGCACCCAAGCTCATCGCCTTCGAGAGCGTGTATTCGATGGATGGCGACATCGCCCCGCTCGCCGAAATATGCGACCTCGCGGATAAATACGAGGCGCTGACCTATCTCGATGAGGTCCATGCCGTCGGCATGTACGGTGCCCAGGGCGGCGGCGTTTCGGAGCGCGATGGGGTGGCGCACCGCATCACCATCATCGAGGGCACGCTGGCCAAGGCGTTCGGCTGCCATGGCGGCTATATCACCGGCGATTTCAAGGTGCTCGACTATATCCGCTCGGTCGCCGCCGGTTTCATCTTCACCACCGCGCTGCCGCCGCCCACCGTCGCGGCGGCACTCACCTCCATCCGTACCTTGCGCGCCGACCATGCCCGCCGCGAGCTGCTGTTCAACCGCGCCGAGACGCTGAAGGCGAAATTCGCCGCCGCCGGCCTGCCGGTGATGCCAAGCTCCAGCCATATCGTGCCGCTGATGATCGGGGATGCCGCCCGCGCCACGGCGGTCTCCATGCGGCTGATCCGCGAGTTCGGCATGTATGCGACGCCCATAAACTACCCCACCGTGCCGCGCGGCACGGAGCGGCTGCGCTTCACCCCCGGACCGAAACATACCGATACGATGATGGATGATCTGGTCGCCGCCCTGCAGCATATCCTGCTGCCCGCCCACAGCCCGGCCGGACCAGCCTGAACGAACCGTCTGAACGAACCGCCTGTGCCAAATTGGCGCAGGCCGCCGCCGCCGATTTACCCTTGCGCGCTTATCTGGAATAACCAGATCGTTGCGGACCAGTGCCGTGCCAACCAAAAACAAATTTCGTCCGGAGGAAATAACATGAAACTCGCAAATCCCGCACCGCTCGGGCTGTTTGGCTTCGCCTTGACCACCTGGCTGCTCAGCATGGTCAATGCCGGCTGGCTGGCCGGTGCCGCCGTGCCGCTGGTGCTCGCCATGGCCTTTGCCTATGGCGGCACCGCCCAGTTCGCCGCCGGGCTCATGGAAATGGCCAAGGGCAACACCTTCGGTTTCGTCGCCTTCTGCTCCTATGGCGCCTTCTGGTGGAGCTTCGCCCTGTTCGTGGAATTCTTCGCCAAGGATGTGCCAGGTGCGGCGGTAGGCTGGTATCTGCTGGTCTGGGGCGCCTTCACCTTCGCCATGTGGATCGGCACCTTCGCCCTCAACCGGGCGCTGTTTCTCATCTTCCTGGCGCTGTGGGTCACCTTTGCGCTGCTCGGCTGCAAGGACCTGTTCGGCATCCCGGCCCTCGGCACGCTGGGCGGCTATGGCGGGCTGCTCACCGCGCTGCTCGCGGCCTATCTCGGCGCCGCCGAGGTCATCAACGAGAGCCATGGCCGCACCGTGCTGCCCATCGGCGCCCGCGTCTGAGCTCCGGCCGGGGGCTTCATGGTGCACCCATGGAGTCCCGGCCGGTTTCCGGATTATTTAAGCTCTAAATAACGCTTGATCGCGCGCAGCTGGTCCTGAAAATGCTGCGAGAAGGTATGGCCGCCCGTGCCATTGGCGACAAAATAGAGCGCCTCGGTGGTGGCCGGGTGCAGCACCGCCTTGATCGCGGCGATACCGGGGGTGCAGATCGGCCCCGGCGGCAGGCCGCCATGGACATACGTATTGTATGGCGAGGCATCGGCCAGATCGGCGCGGCTGATGCCCACCCCGCCTGACTGCTTCCCCCCCGTCGCGGCATAGATCACGGTGGGATCGGCCTGCAGCTTCATCCCCAGGCGCAGCCGGTTTTCATATACCCCGGCAATCATCGGCATCTCCGGCGTCAGCTTGGCCTCCGCCTGCACGATCGAGGCGAGCGTTACGGCCTCCGCCGGCGTGTGCAGCGGTATGGCCGGGTTGCGGCCGGCCCAGGCGGTGGCAAGGCTGGCGCGCAGCGCGGCCTGGGCGCGGCGCAAAATAGCCTGGCGCGGGGTGTGCCACAGATAATCATAGGTCTGCGGCAGCACGCTGCCTTCCGGCGGCGGCGCCACCCGGCCCGCCGCCAGAGGCGCGGCATTCAGAATCGCCGCGATCTGCGCCCCCGTCAGCCCTTCCGGAATGGTCACCTGATGCTCGACCTGCGCGCCATGGCGCAGAATTTCCAGTATCTCGGCCAGGCTGGCGCGGGCCGGGAACACATATTCCCCCGCCCGCAGCGGCCCTTGAGCGGCGGTGAAATAGGCCGCGGCGCGGAAAACAAGCGGATGGCGGATAACCCCCGCCATGGTCAGCCGGGCCGCCACCCTGCGGTAGCTGCCCGCTTCGATGATCAGATCCTGGGTAGCAGCTCCAGGCCCGGGCAAGGTATAGGCCTCATGCGCCGCCTGCTGCCCGAGGCGCAGCGTGACCAGCGCCACCGAAAGAAGCAGGACAATCCGGCCCGCCTGGCGCAAGCCGGCTTACGACGCGCGTTTGAACAGGATGGAGGCGTTGGTGCCGCCGAACCCGAAGCTGTTGGACAGCACCACGTCGATTTTCCGCTCCTGCGCGGTCAGCGCCACACGGTCGACGATGGAAGCGCGGCTGGGTTCGTGCAGGTTGAGCGTCGGCGGGGCGACATTGTCGCGCATCGCCAGGATGGAGAAGATCGCCTCCACCGCCCCGGCCGCGCCAAGCAGATGCCCGATGGCCGATTTGGTCGAGGACATGGCGACCTTGCGGCCATACGCGCCAAACATGTTTTCCACCGCTTCAAGCTCCAGATCATCGCCCATCGGCGTCGAGGTGCCGTGGGCGTTGATGTACTGCACATCCGCCGGGGTCAGCCCGCCATTCTTGAAGGCGGCCTTCATGGCACGGAACGCGCCGTCATGATGGTCGGCGGGCGCCGTGATATGGTGGGCATCGCCCGACATGCCGTAACCACCGATCTCCGCGTAAATCTTGGCGCCGCGTTTTTTCGCGTGCTCATATTCCTCAAGCACGACAACGCCGGCGCCTTCGCCCATCACGAAGCCGTCACGGTCCTTGTCCCAGGGGCGTGAGGCCTCGGCCGGACGGTCGTTGAAATTGGTCGAGAGCGCGCGGGAGGCACAGAAACCGGCAATGCCGAGCGGGTTCACCGCAGCTTCGGCGCCACCGGCCACCATCACATCGGCATCGCCGAAGGCAATCAGCCTTGCCGCGTCGCCAATGGCATGCACGCCGGTGGCGCAGGCCGTAACGGCGGCATGGCAAGGGCCTTTCAGCCCGTATTTTATGGAAACCTGGCCGGAGATGAGGTTGATCAGCGCCGCCGGGATGAAGAAGGGTGAGAGGCGCCGGGCCCGGCCCTCATGCACGGTTATGGCGCCTTCACAGATCGTCTGCAGCCCGCCAATGCCCGAGCCGATCATGGTCCCGGAGGCGCATTTCTCTTCCTCGGTCTGCGGCACCCAGCCGGAATCCTCGATCGCCATACTGGCGGCGGAAATGCCGAGATGGATGAAGCGGTCCATCTTCTTGAGTTCCTTGACCGGGATCCACTCGGAAAGGTCGAGCCCGCCCGTGCTGGAATGCCCCCCGGGCACCTGGCCGGCGATTTTAGCGGTCAGCTCCGTGGTGTCGAAGGAATTAACGATGCCGATCCCGGATTCCCCGTTGATCAGCCTCTTCCAGACATGTTCAACACCCACCCCGAGCGGGCAGACGATTCCCATTCCGGTTACGACAACACGGCGCATGACAACTCCTCGGACGAATTTTGACGGCAAACGGGCCTTATTCGGCCTTTTGCTTCTCGATATATTCGACCGCGTCCTTGACGGTCGTGATCTTCTCGGCGGCATCTTCGGGGATTTCCACGCCGAAGGCTTCCTCGAACGCCATCACCAGCTCCACCGTATCCAGCGAGTCGGCGCCCAGATCGTCGATGAAGGAGGCTTCCGGCGTGACCTTGCCTTCATCCACGCCGAGATGCTCGACAACAATCTTCTTAACCTTGTCGGCGATTTCGCTCATAAAAATTCACTTTCCTGCAAACTGGTTTGGTAGAGACGGCGCAACCTTAGCACCGCATTAAAATCAGCGCTAACATTGGCAGCGGTTCACCCGCCGCCCCAATGGAAGCCGGTGCGGCGCTTAGCATGGTTTTTTGCGTCACGCCAAGCTGTGCCGCACGCAGCGCGGCACGGAGCGCAACTGGCGGTCAGATCATCGCCATCCCGCCATTGACATGGAGGGTCGCGCCGGTGACCCATCCCGCCTCATCGGCGGCCAGATAAACCACGGCGGCGGCGATATCCCCGGGGGAGCCCAACCGGCCGAGCGGGATTTTGCCGGACAGGTCGGCCTTCTGCGAATCGGTCAGCACATCGGTCATCGGCGTGGCGATGAAGCCGGGTGCCACGAGATTGACCGTGATGTTGCGCGAGGCCACTTCCTGCGCGAGCGATTTGGTGAGGCCGATGAGCCCCGCCTTGGCCGAGGCGTAATTGGCCTGGCCAGGATTGCCGGTGGTACCGACGATGGAGCCGATATTGATGATGCGCCCGGCCCGGCGCCGGAGCATATGTTTGAGCGCGGCGCGGATGAGCCGGAACGGCGCCGCCAGATCGACATTGAAAACCTTGTCCCAATCGGCATCCGACATGCGCATGGCCAGGCCGTCCTTCGTGAGCCCGGCATTGTTCACCAGAATATCGACCTTGCCCATCGCGCTTTCCGCATCGGCGATCAGCCGCGCGGCTTCCTCGGGCAAAGCCAGATCAGCGGGCAGAACATGCACGCGCTCGCCCCCCAATTCCGCCGCCAAACCCTCCAAAACCTCGCGCCGGGTGCCGGAAAGTGCCACAACGGCGCCCTGTTTATGCAACGCGCGGGCGATTTCCGCGCCAATGCCGCCCGAAGCGCCGGTGACGAGCGCGGTTTTTCCAGTCAGATCAAACATTTACAGAACCTTCAGCAAAGCTTCGATATCGGCCGGCGAGCTGGCGGAATGCGCCGCCGCATCCGGCGCGATGCGTTTCACCAGCCCGGCCAGCACCTTGCCGGCGCCAAGCTCGATGAAGCTGTCCACCCCCAGGGCCACCATTTCCTGCACGCTTTCACGCCAGCGCACGGTATCGGTTACCTGGCTCACCAGCAGGTCGCGGATCAGGCCGGGATCGGTCACCTTCTGCGCGGTAACATTGGCGATCAGCGGAATGGCGGGTGGGCGCGGCGGGGTTTCGGCCAGGGCCTCGGCCATGGCATCGGCCGCCGGGGCCATCAGCGCGCAATGGAACGGGGCGGAGACCGGCAGGAGCATGGCGCGCTTCACGCCCTTGGTCTTGGCGATCTCGATGGCGCGCTCCACCGCCGCCTTATGGCCGGAAATCACCACCTGGCCGCCGCCATTATCATTGGCGCAGCCGATCACCTCGCGGCCCATGGGACCGGCCTCGGCCAAAGCGCAAATCTCGCGGGCGACATCCATCTCAACGCCGAGCAGTGCCGCCATGGCGCCGAGCCCGGCGGGCACAGCCTTCTGCATCGCCTGGCCGCGCAGTTTCAACAGCCTGGCGGTATCGGCGATGGAAAACGCATCAACCGCCGCGAGCGCGCTGTATTCGCCCAGGGAATGGCCGGCGACCAGCGCCACCTTGTCCCGCAGGCTGATCCCGCCTTCCGCCTGCAGCACCCGCAGCACGGCGAGCGACACCGCCATAAGCGCCGGCTGGGCATTTTCCGTCAGGGTCAGCTCATCGCCCGGGCCCTCGAACATCAGCTTGGTCAGCTTCTGCTTGAGAACCTCATCCACTTCCTCGAACACCTGCCGCGCGGGCGCGAAAGCAGCAGCCAGATCCCGGCCCATGCCGACGGCCTGGCTGCCTTGTCCGGGGAATATGAAGGCGTGTACCGCCATGTGTTGCGTCTCCTGCTAACTGGCCGGGGCAGTAGCATGAGCGGCGGGTTCGTCAAAATTGTTAAATTATGTTAGCGCCGGGGAGGTGAGACGCTCGGTGTGGCCTTGGCACATAAGGCTGGTTACAATTTTCAGCGCGGACAGAATGGAGGCTGGCCCTGATTATGTATCTCAATTGAGATTTTGACTACAACAAGCCAAGTCCGGCGAGCGTGCGGCGCATGTCCTCGGGCATGTCATAGGCCTGGGTCCCCTCGGCCATGACATCCGGCGGGGCCGCGGCGGGTTCCAGGTAGCGCCAGCCCTGGAAGGCTTTTTTGGCATATCCGGCGACTTTTACCGGCACGGGTTCAAGCACCAGCACGGCGCAGCGCGTGCCGTCTTCCCGGATGGCGGCTTCAACCCCAAGGATTTTTTGCCGCGCCTGCACGATGCCGCCGATCACCCAGTAGAGTGAACCGCCGTCACAGAGTTCATCGGCGCGTTTGGGCAGGTTGCGGGTCTGGGTGCGCAAGGGCTGGCCAGCACCCGCGCGGCTCGCCTGCAAGGCCGCGAGATGCGCGAAATCGCGCACCCCGACAGCCAGTTTGATCAAATGCAGCATGTGCCGCACATGAGGTTAGTTCTTGGCTTTGTCCACCAGCGCGTTCTTGGAAATCCACGGCATCATGGCGCGCAGCTTACCGCCGACTTCCTCGATCGGGTGGGCGGCGGTGGCGCGGCGCATGGCCTTGAAATTGGTCTGGCCGACCTTGTTCTCCAGCATCCAGTCGCGGGTGAAGCGGCCCATCTGGATGTCCTCCAGCACCTTCTTCATCTCCTTCTTGGTCTCCGCGGTGATGATGCGCGGGCCGGTGACGTACTCGCCATATTCAGCGGTGTTGCTGATGGAGTAGTTCATGTTGGCGATGCCGCCCTCGAAGATGAGGTCGACGATCAGCTTCACCTCATGCAGGCACTCGAAATACGCCATTTCAGGGGCGTAGCCAGCTTCCACCAGAGTCTCATAACCGGCCTTGATCAGCTCGACCACGCCGCCGCACAGCACGGCCTGCTCGCCGAACAAATCGGTTTCGCATTCTTCCTTGAAGGTCGTCTCGATAATGCCGGCGCGGCCGCCGCCATTGGCCGAGGCATAGGACAAAGCAATTTCCAGCGCGTTGCCGGTGGCATTCTGCGCCACGGCGACCAGGCTCGGCACGCCGCCGCCGCGCAGATATTCCGAGCGCACGGTATGGCCGGGGCCTTTCGGCGCGATCATGAACACGTCGAGATCCGGGCGCGGCTCGATGAGGTTGAAATGGATGTTGAGGCCATGGGCGAAGGCCAGCGCGGTGCCGGGGCGCATGTTCGGCGCCAGATGGTCGCGGTACAGATCGCCCTGGCCCTCATCGGGGGTCAGCACCATCAGCACATCGGCCCATTTCGCGGCGTCGGACGGGCTCATCACCTTCAGCCCGGCACCCTCGGCCTTGGCAACGGCGGTGGAACCCGGGCGCAGCGCCACGGCCAGTTCCTTCACGCCGCTATCCTTGAGGTTCAGCGCATGGGCATGGCCCTGGCTGCCATAGCCGATAATGGCGACTTTTTTGCTCTTGATGAGGTTAACGTCGGCATCCCGGTCGTAATAAACGCGCATGACTATGGTCCCTGCTTTGCTCTTAAGTAAAATACTGGCGGCTCCCTATTACGTTTCCGCCGGGATGTCACCCTGTTGCCGTGAGCCGGCGGCGCCCGGTGAGGGATTTACAGCCATGCAGGGGGCTGGCGCTATAGTTTCGCCAGAAACGCCGCGGCACTTGCGCCGATGCGTTGCTGCTCTTCGGCGCTGAATCTGCCATAGGTGCGGAGCATCGGCGCCATGCGCGGATTGTCACCCAGCCGGGCGCGGTTGCGGGCGATGAAGTCCCAGTAAAGCGCGTTGAACGGGCAGGCCTGCGCGCCGGTGCGCTGCTTCACATCGTAGCGGCACCCGTCGCAATAATCGGACATGCGGTTGATATAGGCGCCGCTCGCGGCATAGGGTTTCGAGGCCAGCAGCCCGCCATCGGCGAACTGGCTCATGCCCAGCGTATTGGGCAGCTCCACCCATTCAAACGCATCGGCATAGACGCTCAGATACCATTCATGCACCGCGTGGGGGTCGATACCCGCCAGCATCGCGAAATTGCCGGTGACCATGAGGCGCTGAATATGGTGCGCGTAGGCCTGCTCCCTGGTCTGCGTCACCACCGCCCGGAGACAGGCCATGTCCGTCTCGGCGGTCCAGTAGAAATCCGGCAAGGCGCGGGTGTGACCGAAGACATTGCTGCGCGCGTAGCCGGGCATCTTCAGCCAGTAGATGCCGCGCACATATTCCCGCCAGCCGATGATCTGGCGGATGAAGCCCTCGGCGGCGTTAAGCGGCACCTTGCCCGCGCGGTAAGCGGCCTCGGCCTGGCGGCAGAGCTGCAAGGGGTCGAGCAGCCCGCAATTGAGGTATTGCGCGATAACGGCATGATAGAGAAACGGCTGGCCCGTCAGCATCGCGTCCTGATAATCGCCGAAATGCGGCAAAGCCTGATCGATGAAGGCGGCAAAGGCGCGCTCCGCATCGGCCCGGGTGACGGCGAACCAGAAGGGCGCGATATCCCCGAAATGATTGCCGAACCTGGCCGCCACCAGCGCCAGAACCTCATCGGTCATGGCATCGGGCGGGCAGGCCATCGGCCGGGGCATGAACAGGCCGGCCGCCGCCGCCTTGCGGTTCTCGCTGTCGAAATTCCATTTCCCCCCAGCCGGTTGCGCGCCATCCATCAGCAGCCCGGTCCGGCGACGCATGTCGCGGTAGAAATACTCCATCCGCAATTGCTTGCGGCCCGCCGCCCAGGCCCGGAATTCCTCCGGCGGACACAGGAAGCGCGTATCGGGCAAAATATCCACCGGGAGTGAGAACCGCGCCTGCCAGCCCGCGATCTCCTGCGCGACACGCCACTCCCCGGCCGCGGTCACGAGTATCCGTTGCGGCCGGTGTTCAGCAATGGCGCGGCCGAGCTGGCCGGTGAAGCTGGTGCCGTTTTCCGCGGCGCCGAGCCTGATGTAATCCACGCGCCAGCCCGCTTCACGCAGCTCCTCGGCGAAATGGCGCATGGCGGAAAACAGGAATACGAGCTTCTTTTTATGATGGCGCACATATTGCGCCTCGTCACCCAGCTCGGCCATCAGCACACGGTCGTGCGCCGGGTCGCCGGCGGCAAGGCTGGACAGTCCCGGCGTCAGCTGATCGCCGAGCACGAAAATCAGATTACGCGCCGGCGCCATTACAATCAGTCATCCGCCGGTGCGCCATACAGCGCGGCAAGCGCCAGCAGGTCCGGCTGGCGCTCGGCGCCGGTGGAGCGCATCATCCCCGCAATCATGACATAGGCGCCGACGGTGAACAGGAAGTCCAGCAACTGCTTGGCGTTCCATTCCGCCGCCAGGGCATGCCAAGTGTCATCGCTCACCTTCTGGTCATGCACCAGCTCCTCGGTCGCGCGGATCACGGTGCGCTCGAAATCCGTGAACCACGGATCATCGGCGCCACGCTGAACCGGGCCGAACATGTCAGGCGACAGGCCGCAGCTCATGCTCGTCTGGAGGTGGCTCGACCACATATACACGGCCTTGGTGATCCACGCCGTGCGCATGATCGCGATCTGTCGCAGCTTGACCGGCAATGTGCTGGTGGTCAGCAGGTGGATGTTCAGCGCCGAGGCGGCATTCGCCAGCACCGGATGATGCGCATAGGTTCGCAGCACCGGATTGGCATCGGCATCCCGGAACGTGCCGGTGGACCATTGCGCGAAAAAAGCGCGGGTCTCATCGGTGAAATCCTCCGGGCGAACCTGCGGAAGCCTGGCGGGCTTGTCAGGCTGCATCACATTTTGACCTTATAGGGATAGTATTGCGGCGGTGCGGCGCCGGTGCTCTCGCGCACCGAGGGTGGAAACCTGCCATCGATATCGGTGATGCCATAATCCCTGCCGATTTCGGCCCCGATCACGGTCCGGCCGTTATACTTCGCCATCATCCCGGGGTCGTTATACATCGCCCAGGCGACATGGCCGGTATAGGAGGCGGATTCGAGCGTACCTTCGAGCCGTTCACGCAGCGCCGGCACGGCCGCCATCATCCCCTGGAGCCGCTCGGTGGTGAGTGAACCCATCCAGACGGATACCGAGGCGACATTGGCGCCGGCATCGGCGAAGTCGACGCCCATGTCGAACGCCATTTTGTCGACCGCCGCCTTATGACCGCCATAGCTCGGCCCCATGCAGTAATGCATCGAGCCGGGTGACGAGGTGAAAAGCAGCAGCGCCTTGTCCTGCTTCACCATATGCGGCGCCGCATACCAGCTCGCGACGAAACCGGAGCGCGCGCCGACATCGAGCATGGCCGCCGCCGCGAGCGATTTCTCCCAGAACTGGCCCGAAACCGAGGTGAGCGCGTTGCCCTGCCAGCAGGCATTGTTCACCAATATGTCGATGCGCCCCTGTTCGGCGATCACGCGCTCGATCAGCGCTTTTACCTGCGTGTCATCGGCATGGTCGCACTTCACCGCAATGCCGGTGCCGCCGGCCGCGGTCACCTCGCGCGCGGTGGCGTGGATCGTGCCGGAAACCTCGCCATCGCCCTCCTTCTCGGAGCGGCCGGTCACGTAGACGATGCAGCCATGCCCGCCCAGAGCCACGGCGATGCCCTTACCCGCGCCCCGGCTCGCGCCGGTGACGATCACAACCGCTGGCTGCTTGCCCATGCCGCTCCCTGCCGAGTTTGTCATCGCGGTTCAGCCCGCGAGTGAGAGCAGCAGGCTGGCGCCGGTTACGGCGCTGGCCTCATCGGAGAGCAGGAAGGCGATCGCCTTGGCCGCGGCGGCGGGGCTGACCCAGCCGGCGGTATCGGCATCGGGCATGGCGGCGCGGTTGGCCGGCGTGTCGATAATGGTTGGCAGCACGGCATTGACCCGCACTTTTTTGCCCCGCAGCTCGTCGGCCAGGCTCTCGGTCAGGGCGCGGACCCCGGCTTTAGAGGCGGCATAGGGCGCCATGCCCATGCCCGGCTGCACGGCCCCGGCGGCGCCGACATTGACGATGGCACCGCCCTGTTTCGTGAGGTAGGGCAAAGCGGCGGCGCTGGAGGCGGCGGCGGTACGCAAATTCATGCGGAACATCCGGTCCCAGCTCTCAAGCGCGCCACCCTCGACCGGCTCCCAGATGAAGCCCCCGGCGATGTTGACCAGCCCGTCCAGCCGGCCGAGCCTGGCCACGACGCTGGCATAGGCGGCGGCCACGGCGGCCTCGTCCGCCAGGTCCACCCCGCCCAAAGCGAGGGCGGCGGGGTAGTCCGCCGGGGCGGGGGCGACATCGACCGCGGCGACGGTGAAGCCGCGTGCCGTGAGCGCCGCCACGACAACCCGCCCCAGCGCGCCAAAACCACCCGTTACGATAACAACGCTCATGCAATCCTCCCTGCGTGAATACCCATGGGCACGATTATAGCCGGACTCCGCGCGAATGAGCGAGTGCCGGTGTCAGGGCGCCGCTTGCGTGAAGCCCAGCCCGGCGAGCGGCCCCAGCGTGTGGATTTCGGCGCCCGTGATCCCCGCTGCCGCATCCGAGGCGAGGAAGGCGATGGCGGCGCCTAATTCCTGAAGCGGCGCCTGGGGGCGGCGCGGCAGCGTGGCGAGCATCGGGTGCAGGGCCTCGGCCTCCAGGGAGCGCAGGGCGTTCGTGGTCAGCAGCGCGGTTTCATGCGCGCCGGGATGCACGGTGTTCACGCGGATGCCGTAACCGCGATGGGAGCAATGCACGGCGGTGCTTTTGGTCAGCCCGGTCAGTCCGGCTTTGGCGCTGCTGTCCAGCGCATAGAGCGGCAGCACCTCGGCGATGGGGTTGGCGGCGATGTTGATGATGGCGCCGCCGCCGCTCTGGCGCATCGCCGGGATCACGGCCTTCATGCCGAGGAACGGGGCGATAAGCCCGGCCTCCAGCACATCGCGCAACTGCGCCGCCGTGGCGCCCTCGATGGTGAGGGAGGCGCAGTTGCTGGTATTATTCACCAGAATGTCGAGATGGCCATGCGTGCGCATGATCGTATCGGCCAGTACCGCCCAGGCCATGGCATCCCCGGTGTCGAGATGCTGGTAGCTGGCGCTCCGCCCCTGCCCGCGCAAGGCGGCGGCAAGGGCCTCGCCCTCCGTATCCGCCATGCCGGTGAGCAGCAGCGTGGCCCCCGCCTCCGCCAGGGCCGTGGCGGCGATGCGCCCGAAATCGCTGGTGCAGCAGGTGACGATGGCCACCTTGTAGTCGAGACTCGCCATTTTTGGCTCCCACGCCGGTATGAAACCGCATTATCCGGCCCCGGCGCCGTTACGCCAAGCGGGGAAGCGGGATTACTGCAGCAAGGTCGGCTGCATGGTGGTGGCCGGCATCAGCATGGTGCGCGCGGCGAGGGACTGGAACATCCAGACGGTCAGCCCGACCGAGAGCACGAAGAGCGGCACGGTGAGCACCAGCGAGACGCTTTTCCAGATCTGCGCGCGGGAGATGTCGAGCCCGAAGAACAGCGCCGCCTGCGACACCAGCGAGGCCAGAGCGAGGCCTGCAATGGTGAGGGCGTATTGCTCATAGGGCGGATGCTGGCGCAGGGTGACGATGAACGCCGCCTGCATCAGCACCATGCTGGCGATAAAGCCCGAGATATAGCGCCAGGCGCTGGCCATGCGGACCTCGGGATGGTCGAGCGGGTTGGTATGGGGCGCGGACATCAGAACGCTCCGATCATGTAGACATAGACATAGATGACAACCCAGATGGTCGCCTGGAACTGCCAGAACATGCGTAGATTGAGCAACCGCGCCACGACATTGGCGGAGAAGCCGAGGGTCGGGATCTGCACCAGCATCACCAGCATCCAGATGATGCCGAAGACCATGTGCAGCCCATGCGTCGCGATGAGGATGATGAAGGCGGAGAGATAGCCCGAGCGCGTAACGCCATCGCCGCGCGCCATGAGCCCGAGCAGGTCGTGCGCCTCGAAGCCGAGGAACACCAGCGCCAGGGCGATGGCGAGGATGATGCCGAGCATCACCCCGGCTTTATTGCCCGATTTCAGCGCCACCGTGCCGAGGCTGTAGGTGGCGACCGAGCCGAGCACGGCATAGGTCTGCCAGAGGCCTTCCAGCGGGTTGGTGACCTGCGGCGCGATGGGCCCGCCGGCGGCGCCCATCCTGTTGTTCAGCACGGCATAGGCGGCGAACACGGCGGCGAAGATCAGCGCATCGCTGAGCATGTACAGCCAGAAGCCGAGCGTGCGCGCGGAGATCTGGTCATGGCCCGCGAAATGCGGGTGGAACAGGCGCGGGGCGGCGCCGGGTGCGGCTTGCGTGGACATTAATGCGCCTCCGCTTCGGTCAGGGGTGCCCGTTTCGGCTGTTCGGCGATGATACCGCCAAGACTGAGATCCTCCTCCATGGCGGCAACCTCCGCCGGCTGGATCTCATAGCCGAGATTCTTGTCGAAAGAGCGGATGATGACAACGAGGACAATGCCGAGCAGCCCGGCCCCGGCCAGCCACCAGATGCGCCAGATCAGCCCGAAGCCCATGGCCAGCGCGCACATGCCGGTAATGAAGGAGAGGCCGCTATTGCTCGGCATATGGATGGGTTCGAAAGCCTCCGGCCGGGCGTGTTCCAGCCCGTGCTGGCGCCGCCAGGCAAGCTCGTCGCGCGCGTTCACCTCCGGGGTGACGGCGAAGTTATAGAACGGTACCGGCGAGGGCGTTAAAAACTCCAGCGTGCGCGCGCTGTGCCAGGGGTCGGCGGCGGCCGGCACGCGGTCGCGCAACGATACGTAGAGCATGAGCACGAAATACACGAGCGAGACGCAGTAGAGCGCGATGCCGAATTCCTCCGTCCACAGCATCGGTCTCCAGGCCGGATCGTAGATATAGTCGAGCCGCCGGGTCTCACCCTCGAAGCCGAGCGCGAACATGGCGAGGAAGGTGATGGTGGTGGCGGTGGAGAAGGTCCAGAAAAAGCCGCGGCCGAGTGTTTCGTTGAGCGCGAAGCCGAATACTTTCGGGAACCAGTAGGCCACGGCGGCGAAGATGGCGGTGACCACGAGCAGCACCATGCAGTGGAAATGGGCGATGACGAACACGCTGTTATGCACGGTGTAGTTAATGGCCGGTATGGCGAGCATCATGCCCGTTATGCCGCCGGCCAGCAGCAGGAACAGGCCGTACAGGCACCACAGCATCGGCGTGGCGAAGGTGAGGCGGCCGCGATACAAAGTGAACATCCAGTTGAAGACTTTAACGCCCGTGGGAATGCCGACCAGCATGGTGGCGATGGAGAAAAACCCGTTCACATCCGGCCCGGCGGCCATGGTGAAGAAATGGTGCAGCCAGACCGCCCAGGAAATCCCGGCTATGGCAAACGTTGCCGCCACCATGGTGGTATAGCCGAACAGGGGTTTTTCGGAAAAGGTCGGGATGATCTCCGACATGATGCCGAAGGCCGGGAGCACGAGGAAATAAACCTCGGGATGGCCCCAGATCCAGAACAGGTTGGTGTAGAGCATCAGATTGCCGCCATTGCCGGCGGTGTAGAAATGCGCGCCGAGGTAACGGTCGGCGCCGAGCAGCGCCAGGGCGACGCCGAGCACGGGGAAGGCGGTGAGGCCGATGATGTTGGTGGACAGCGTGGTCCAGGTGAAGACCGGCAGGCGGAACCAGCCCATGCCGGGGGCGCGCATTTTTATGATCGTCACGATCATGTTGATGGCGTTCAGCGTGGTGCCTATGGAGGAAATCTGGATCGCCCACATCCAGTAATCCACGCCGACGCCCGGGCTGTACGGCAGCTCAGTGAGGGGGATCAGCCCGACCCAGCCGGCGGCTGAAAAATCGCCGACGAAAAGCGAGATCATGACCAGTGCGGCGCCGGCCACGGTGAGCCACAGGCTGAGCGCGTTCATGTAGGGGAAGGCCATGTCGCGCGCGCCGATCTGCAGCGGCACCACGATGTTGGTGAGGCCGGTGAGGATCGGTGTGGCGGCAAAAAGGATCATCGCGGTGCCATGCGCGGAATAGACCTGGTCGAAATGGAAGGGCGGCAGATAGCCATGCTGGGCGCCAAGCACGCCGGGCGAGTTGGGGCCGATGGCCATGGCCTGCTGGGTGCGGATCATCAGCGCGTCGGCGAAGCCGCGCAGCAGCATCACCAGCCCGAGGATGACATACATCACGCCGATTTTTTTATGATCGACCGTGGTGAGCCATTCGCGCCAGAGATAGCCGAGCTTTTTGTAATACAGCACGGCCGCCACCACCACGAGCCCCACCACCGCCACACCGGCGAAGGTGGCGACGAGAATGGGATTGTCATACGGAATGGCGGCGAGCGTCAGCCGGCCGAAGAGCGGCGACCACGGGCCTGGAACGGCAACCTGCATGGGTCTTGTCCTTATAAATTACTTTGTTGCCGCGCCGCTGGCCTCGGCGGGGTCGTCGAGACTGGCGATGCTGCGGGTGAGCTGGTT
>JAKBAV010000138.1 GCA_021826225.1 Pseudomonadota bacterium
CATGGCCGAACAGAAAACCCGCGCCCGCGCCGCCTGGGCCGGCTCCGGCGAGGCCGCTACCGAGGCCGTCTGGTTCGAGCTGGAGCAAACGCTCGGCCATACCGAATTCCTCGGCTACAGCACTGAATCCGCCGAGGCCACCATTACCGCCCTCATCGTCGATGGCCAGCCCACGGACCAGGCCCTGCCCGAGCAGACCGTTTATCTGCTCCTCAACCAGACCCCCTTCTACGCCGAAAGCGGCGGCCAGGCCGGCGATACCGGCTTCATCACCGGCCCGGATTTCTTGCGGATCCGCATCACCGACACGCAGAAAAAACTCAACAGCCTCTATGTGCATATCGGCGTGGTCGAAGCCGGCACCGCGCGCATCGGCCAGCCCGTCCTGGCCGAAATCGGCCATGAGCGCCGCGGCAAAATCCGCGCGCATCATTCCGCCACCCACCTCCTGCATGAGGCGTTGCGCCGCACGCTTGGCCCCCATGTCACGCAGAAAGGCTCGCTCAACGGGCCGGACCGCCTGCGTTTCGACATCTCACAGCCCCGCCCCATCACCCCGGCCGAGCTGGAGGCCGTGGAGCGTGAGGTGAATACCCGCATCCGCGAGAATACCGAGGTGACCACCCGGCTGATGACCCCGGAAGAGGCTGTGAGCCATGGCGCCATGGCGCTGTTCGGTGAAAAATACGGCGATGAAGTGCGCGTCCTCAGCATGGGCGCGCCTGAAGACGGCAAATCCGGCTGGAGCGTGGAACTCTGCGGCGGCACCCATGTCTCGCGCACCGGCGATATCGGCCTGTTCCGCATCGTCTCGGAAGGTGCTGTCTCCGCCGGTATCCGCCGCATCGAGGCCCTGGCCGGCGAAGCCGCGGTGGCCGCAGTCGAAGACGAATCCCGCCTCCTCACGGAAGCCGCCGCCACGTTGAAAACCCCGCCGGCCGAGCTACCCGCCCGCATCACCCAGCTCCAAGACGATAAAAAACGCCTGGAACGGCAAGTCGCGGATTTGCAGAAAAAACTGGTCATGGCCACGGCGACCCAGCCCGAGGATGTCGGCGGCATAAAAACCATCCTCCTCAACGTCGGCGACATCCCGGCGAAGGAACTCCGCCCCATCGCCACTGACCTGCTCAAAACCTTGGGCTCGGGGGTCGTCGCCCTCATCTCCACGGCGGAGCAGAAAGCCGCCATCGTAGTCGCCGTGTCGGATGATCAGCCCGCCAGCGCGGTCGAGCTGGTCCGCCTCGCCGCTGCCGTGGTCGGTGGCCAGGGCGGCGGCGGGAGCAAAGCCGTTGCCCAGGCCGGCGGCCCGGAGGGCAACCAGTGGAAGCCGGCGCTGGCCGCCATTCGCACCGCACTTGGCGGTTGAGCACCGCCACAAAGGCGGCTTTTCAGCCGGGTGGGGCGATCCCCAGCCGCGCCTGTGCCGAAAAATCCGGCGCCTTGTCCTGGTAGATGAAGCTGATCACGGAATCGCTCTTGAAGCCCAGCCGCAACCCCAGCCCCTCGGCCGTCCGGAACGCCACATAAAGCAACTGCCAGGGCACCGGCACCAAAACCACCTTCCGCCCAGCCTCCAACGCCAGCCGCCGCACCATTTCGCGGAACGGCACCGGCGTGGGGTCGGCCAGCGTCACCGGCGCATGTTCCGCATCGAACCGCCCGGCGATAGCTGCCTGCACCGCCTCCACAAGCGTCGCCTCGGGGAGTAAAAATTGCGGCGCTTTTCCGCTCCCGATCATCGGCACGAATTTCGCCTTGGCCAGGCTCTGGCGCAAGGCACCGAACATGCCGCCATCGCCCACCACCAGCCCGGGCCGCAGCACGATGCCACCCGCCGCCAGCACCGCCTGTTCAACCTGTAATTTCGCCCGGCCATAGGCCGAACGCGCTCCGGCGAACGCGCTGATGCTGGAGATGAAAATCACCCGCGCGCCCGCCGCATAAGCCGCCTCCACCAGGCGCAGGCTGCCGGCAACGCAGCCGCGTTCCAGCTCATCCATCCGGCTCGCCTGCATATCCCACGCCGCATGCACCACATGAGTAACCCCCGCGGCCACGAGCGCCTCGGCCAGCACATAAGCCGGTGTGGCAAAACTCCAGGCCAGATCATCCGTCCCCACAGGCCGCCGGACCAGCCGCAGCACGCCCTCCGCCGCCAGCCCGCGCGCGATGATGCCGCCGACAAACCCGTTCGCACCCGTCACCGCAATCATGCTTCCGCTCCTAGCTTTCGTTGCCGATGCGCCAGGCATTGGCCATGACCGTAAGGGTGATCGTCGCCGCCGGGATGCTCGGAAACACCGCTGCATCCACGATATGCGTGCGCCGCCGCCCGTAAGGCCGCCCCAGCGTATCCGTCTCCCCCGGCCCCGGACATTCGCGCATCGGGAACGAGCCGCCCGAATGATAGCCGCGCCCCGGCGGCATGGCCTGCAGCAACGGCCCCAGCGGCCGCGCCCCCAGCACCGGCGCCAGCCTGCCCAGGCGTCTGACCAGCCGTTTCAGCACCGCCGGCGTGGCCAGGTTCGGCACCGCCGTCACGCGCAGCACATCGCCCTCCAGCCGCGCCGCCAGCCGGCCCGAGACATCGGAATGCAGATAACCCTGCACCACCAGCGCCCGCTCCAGCACCTGCGCGCGCAGCTCTCTCAATGCCCCGAGCTTCTGCGCGATGGTAGCGTCCAGCACATCGCTATAGCCATAAATCTGCAGATGCACATTCTGCGCCGCCACCGCCGCATCCTCGATCTCGATGAAAACCTGGGCCAGCGTGTGCAACCGCTCCGCCGCCACACCAGTGGTCCGCGCCAGCCCGAGCAGCGGTAGGATGAAATATTGTGAATCCAGTATTTCCGCCCGCGCCTGCCCCAGCGAGCGCAGCATCAGCCCGGTGCTGCCATATACGCCAGCCGCGACGAACACCCGGTCGCCGGAAAAAACCTGCCCGCCCATGGCGGTGAGCGCATGGATCTGCACGCCATGCTCATCCTCCGCCAAGCCGCGCACCACCGCGCCCTGAATATAGGTCATCCCCGCCGCGCGCAGCGCCGCCAGCTCCTGCCGGCCGGAAAAAATAAGATCACGCGGGCAGCCATTGAGGCACTCGCCGCAGGCGTTGCATCCCGCCGCGCGCACCGCCAGCCGCGCCCGCCCCGCCACCACACCGGGCAGGCTGGCCCGCGCGAAGCGGCGCAGCAGCGCCTTGGCCTGGCGGCTCACCGGCATATCGGCGCGCGGCCGTACGTAGAACGGGAATTCCGGCTCCAGCGCATCCGCCTGCCCGGCCAGCGGCACAAAGCCCAGCACGGCGCGATAGGCCGGCGCCATTTCCTCCACCGCCACCGGCCAGGTGGCAAAATCCGCGGCGCGGTATGGCAGCATCGCCGCCCCCCACACATTGCCAAGCCCGCCTTGCGCGTAGGAAGCCGCCACCCCCGGCACATCTATACCCAGCCCCGGCGCCCCCGGCGCAGCGCGGTACGGATAATCCGAGCCATGGCTGAGCTTGTAGTCCGGCACGCCGCCGCCGGCCGGCAGCCGGCGCATGGCGTGCTGTTCCGGCGTCCAATCCTCGGGCGCGCGGGCCGCCATGGCCATACGCAGCGCCTCATAGCCCGGCTCCAGCGTCAGCCCGGCATCGAGCATCGTCACCGCCCGGCCACGGCCCAGCAGCGCCGTGGCGCATGCCACCCCCGCCGGGCCGGAGCCGATCACATAATCCATGCTATCCCGCCACAAGCGGCGTGTGCCGCACATTCAGCTTGAGCGTGCTCAGCAGCAGGGAGCAGAAAACCGACTGGAAGCCGAGCGATATGGCCAGCGACGAGGCAATGCACACGCGCGCGATCTCGGTGACGTTCAGCACCCCGAATTTCGCCCCGGACCAGATGGACACGGCATGGAACAGCAGTCCCAGCCCGAGCGCCAGCACCGCCGTCCCGGCCACCAGCCCGGCCTCCAGGGTCACCAGCCGGTCGGCCAGGCGCATCCGCGCGGATTGCGGCACCAGCCCCTCCTGCACCGCATAGGCGCGTGACAGCAGCGCGAACCACAAGGCCTGAAACCCGACCTCGATCAGCATGGCGCAATAAATCAGCGTGCCCACTGAAAGCCGCAGCCCGCCGAGATCGAGCGGGCGGACCAGCAGCCAGCCGCCCAGCACCAGGCCGGAGAGCATCATCAGCATGCCGGGATACAGGAACAACCAGTT
>JAKBAV010000139.1 GCA_021826225.1 Pseudomonadota bacterium
AAGCGGCGGGATAGTCTGATCGAACACGCCGACAAGGCGCGGATGTCCAAGCAGCTCGTCACCCTGTGCGATGACGCGCCAATGCCCGAGCCGCTCGAAGCCCTGGGGCTGCGGCCCTGGGATGCCGCCGTGCTGCGCGATTTCCTGGCCTTCAATAATTTCAAAAGCATCCGGCACCGGCTCGGGCTGGAGGAAGGCGAGGCCCCGGCAGCCCTCACCCCGCCGCCGGAGGCCGCCGCCTTCGGCCCCTATACGGTCATATCGGCGCTGGATGAGATGGTGACGCAGGCCCGCGCGGCGGGGGTGGTGGCTCTTTCCGTGCAGACGGATGACCCGGCCTCGCTGCACGGCAATCTGGTCGGGCTCGCATTCTGCACCCAGCCCGGGCAGGCAGCCTACCTGCCTTTGGCGCATAATCTGGCCCTCCAGGATGCGCCGCAGCTAAATCTGGCGGCGGCCCGCGCGGCGCTCAACCCGCTTCTGGCGGATGCCAGCGTGCTGAAAATCTTCCACGATGCCAAGCGCGGCCTGGAAGTTCTGCAACGCGCCGGATTTGCCGGCACAGCACCGCTGGATGACGTGATGCTGATTTCCTACGCCCAGGATGCCGGCAATTTCGCGCATGACGCCGCCACGCTGGCGCGGGTGCATCTGAACCACACGGCCGGAATGCTGGATGAGGTAACCGGGGCCGGCCGCGCCCGGCTGGCTTTCGCCAATGCGCCACTGGACAAGGTCGTGGCCTATGCCGGCGAGGCCGCCGACATATCATTGCGCTTATGGTCGCACCTCAAGCCCGCCTTGCGCCTGAATAAAAGCCTGGCGCTGTACGAGCTGATGGAAAAACCGCTGATCCCGGTGCTGGCGGATATGGAGGCCTATGGCGTGATGGTGGACCGGGACGACCTGACCGCCATGTCCGTGGAATTCGAGCGCCGCATGGCCGATTTCGAGAAGGAAATCTGGCGCCTCGCGGGCCAGGAATTCAATGTCGGCAGCCCCAAGCAGCTCGGCGAGATTCTGTTTGAACAGATGAAGCTGCCGGGCGGCAAACGCGGCAAGGCCGGCGCCTGGGGCACGGATTCCGCGGTGCTGGAAGACCTCGCCGAGCAGGGCATCGCTATCGCCCAACGCATCATGGACTGGCGGCAGCTCTCGAAACTCAAAACCACCTATGCCGATGCCCTGATCGGGCAGATCGACGCCAAAACCGGGCGCGTTCATACCAGCTTCCAGATGGCCGTCGCGGCAACCGGGCGGCTCTCCTCGACCGACCCGAACCTGCAGAATATTCCGATCAGAACCACCGAGGGCCAGCGCATCCGCAAGGCCTTCATCGCGGCCCCCGGATACAGCCTGGTCTCGGCGGATTACAGCCAGATCGAACTGCGCCTGCTGGCGCATGTCGCCGATATTCCGGCGCTGAAGGAAAGTTTCGACCGTGCCGAGGATATCCACGCGCGCACGGCGTCCGAGGTGTTCGGCGTACCGATGGCGGGGATGGACGCGGCGACCAGGCGGCGGGCCAAGGCGATCAATTTCGGCATCATCTACGGTATTTCCGCCTTCGGCCTGGCGCGGCAACTGGGCATCGCGCCCGGCGAGGCCAAGCTCTATATCGATGCCTATTTCAAGCGCTACCCGGAAATCCGCGCCTATATGGACAGCATGAAGGAACATGCCCGGATCAACGGGTTTGTCGTCACCCCGTTCGGCCGGCGCTGCTGGGTGCCACGCATCAAGGATAAAATCCCGGCCCTGCGCGCCTATGCCGAACGCCAGGCCATCAACGCCCCCCTCCAGGGCGGCGGGGCGGATATCATCAAACGCGCCATGGTGCGGCTGCCGCGGGCCTTTGCCGAGGCCGGGTTGAGTACGCGGCTGATCCTGCAGGTGCATGACGAATTACTGTTCGAAGCCCCGGATGACGAAGCCGAGGCGGCGGCTTCCCTGGCACGGCGCGTGATGCAAGGCGCGGCGGCGCTGTCCGTGCCGCTGGTGGTGGAGACCGGCGTGGGCAAGAACTGGGGGGCAGCGCATTAGCGGGAAAGATGACAGGCTATTCCCCCTTCCTGTCACATAAGCTTCACGGTAGTGTCATCTTAGTATCACGGGCGCACCGTATGGAAGCGGCCATGGAAATAGCGAGTCAGAAGATGTCCACCCAAGCCGCCTTCCCCGCCCCGCTTGCGCAATCGGCGGGCGGCTTCGTGCCTCGCGTGTCCATTCGCAACCTGAATTTCTATTACGGCGCGACCCACGCCCTCAAAAACGTCTCCATCGACTTCCCCGATCGCCAGACCACCGCGATGATCGGTCCCTCTGGCTGCGGCAAGTCCACCCTGCTGCGCGTGCTCAACCGCATGTACGACCTTTACCCAGGCCAGCGCGCCGAAGGCGAGGTCATGATGGGCGGCGAGAACATCATCGACCAGGCCATGAACCTCAACGCCCTGCGCCGGCGCGTCGGCATGGTGTTCCAGAAGCCCACACCCTTCCCAAAATCCATCTATGAGAATGTCATTTTCGGCGTCCGCCTGCATGAGAAACTCGGCAAGGCCGAACTCGATGAGCGCGTGGAATGGGCGCTCACCCGCTCCGCCCTCTGGGGTGAGGTGAAGGACCGGTTGCATTCTTCAGCACTTGGTCTCTCCGGTGGCCAGCAGCAGCGCCTGTGCATCGCCCGCTCCATCGCCGTGCGCCCGGAAGTGCTGCTGCTCGATGAACCCACCTCCGCCCTCGACCCCATCAGCACGCTCAAAATCGAGGAGCTGGTGGACGAGCTGAAGCAGGATTTCACCATCGTCATCGTCACCCATAACATGCAGCAGGCCGGCCGCTGCGCCGACCAGGTCGCCTTCTTCTATCTCGGCGAGCTGGTCGAAGCCGGCCCCTCCAGCCAGATTTTCACGGCCCCGCGCGAACGCAAAACACAAGAATATATTACCGGCCGGTTCGGCTGACGGAGTCCCCCATGCCCAACGAGCCGAAACACATCGTCACCAGCTTCGAAGCCGACCTCAAAAAACTGCGCGACATGATCGCGACGATGGGCGGGCTGGTCGAACGCGCCGTGGCTGATGCCACCACCGCCTTGCTCGAACATAATCCAGACCTCGCCACCCGCGTCATCGAGCAGGACCCTCAGATCAATGCCGAGCAGCATGCGGTGGAGCAATTCGCCGTGCGCCTGCTGGCCCTGCGCCAGCCGGTGGCCGATGACCTGCGTGAGGTCATCCAGGCCCTCAAAGTCGTCACCGACCTTGAACGCATCGGCGACTATGCCGCCAACATCGCCAAGCGCAGCATCGTCATCAACCAGGTCGCCAGCACCTTCGCGCTTTCCGGCCTCGGGCAGATGGCGTTGCTGGTGCAGCAGAACCTCAAATCCAGCATCGATACCGTGGGCGAGGCCAGCCCGGAAAAGGCCATCGCCGTCTGGCGCGCCGACCAGGCTGTGGACGATCTCTACAACACCATCTTCCGCGAGCTCATCACCTACATGATGGAAGATGCCCGCAACATCACCGCCTGCACGCATCTGCTGTTCATCGCGAAAAACCTGGAGCGCATCGGCGACCACACCACCAATGTCGCCGAGCTGACCTATTACGCCATCACCGGCGAGAGCCTGCCGGATTTCCGCCCCAAGGGCGATACCACGTCCAACTACATGCATAACCTCAACGGTTGATATGTCAGACAACAACAAGCCCTATATCCTGATCGTCGAGGACGAAGCCCCGCTCGTCACGCTGCTGCGCTACAATCTGGAAAAACAGGGTTTCCGCGTGGAAGACGCCGGCGATGGCGGGGAGGCGCTCACCCGCATCACCGAAGCCGCGCCCGACCTGCTGCTGCTCGACTGGATGCTGCCCACCATGTCGGGCATCGAACTCTGCCGCCAGCTCCGCCGCCGCCCGGCCACGCGCACTTTGCCCATCATCATGCTCACCGCCCGCGCCGAGGACCAGGACGCCGTGCGCGGCCTGGATACCGGCGCCGATGACTACATCACCAAACCCTTCTCCACCGAGGCGCTCATCGCCCGCATCCGCGCGCTGCTCCGCCGCTCCGGCGCGGTGCCGCAAAAGCTCAAGCTCAGCTTCCACGACATCTCGCTCGACCCCGCCTCGCATCGCGTCCTGCGTAATGGCCGCGCCCTGCATCTCGGCCCCAC
>JAKBAV010000031.1 GCA_021826225.1 Pseudomonadota bacterium
ACGCTGGGCGCCATCGCGCTCAGCGGCACACACCGCCTGGCGCTCACGGATACGGCTTCGCTGACCGTGGCGGGCGCCGTCGATGCCGGCACCGCGACCCTCAGCGCCGCCGCCCTCACCCTGGCGGCGCCGCTTTCGGTGGCGAGCCTGCTGGTCCTTGAATCCGCAGGCGGCATCGCCGAAACCGGGAGCGGCGGCATCACCGCGGGCACGCTGACGAGCGGCGGCACGACGATTGGCGGCGCGGTTTCACTCGGCGGCGCCAACACCATCGGCACGCTGGGCGGCTTTGCCGCGCTGGGCGGCGTGTGGCTCAATGATGCCGGCGCGCTCGATGTCGCGGGCGCGTTCAATGCCGGCAGCGCGACCCTGAGTGCCGCCGCGCTCACCCTGGCGGCGCCACTTTCGCTGACCGGCGCGCTGGTGCTGAACGCCACTGGCGGCGTTACCGAAAGTGCTGGCGGCACCGTCACCGCCGCCAGCCTGGGCAGCGGCGGCACGACCATTGGCGGCGCGGTCTCGCTCGGCAATGTCAACCATATCGGCACGCTGGCCGGGCTTGCCGCCAGCGGCAATTTCCTGCTCACCAATGCCGGCAGCCTGGTCGTATCCGGCGCCGTGCAGGCGAGCGGCCTGACACTGGCCGATCAGGGCACGATCACGCTGGGCGCCCTTCTGCAGGCGGCTGGCGGCCAGGCCACGTTAGTGGCCGACGGGCTGCTCGAAGCCACGGGCGGCGCCGTGAGCACCGGCACTGGCGGCACCATCGCCATCGCGCCCTATCTCAGCGGCGGCGTGGTTGATATCGGCGGCACCAGCGTGGCCGGGCTGCAACTCTCCAGCCAGCTGCTCGCGGGGCTCGACCCCACGGCCGCCCTCATCATCGGCCAGGCCGGCAGCTTTGCCGCCGGCAGCATCCTCAGCGAAGGCGCTGAGAGCTTCGCCAATGCATCGCTGCTGCTGAGCGCCACCGGGCAGATCACGCAAACCGGCGCGCTGGCGGGCGCCGGCATCACCCTGGCCGGCGCCAGCCTGGCGCTGGATGGCGGGCTGACCGCAACCGCCCTGCATCTGCTCAGCTCCGGCGGCATCACCCAGCCGGGTAGCGGCGCGCTGAACCTCGGCACGCTGGATAGCGGCGGCAGCACGATCGGCGGTGCGGTGGCGCTGAACGGTGCCGCCAACCAGATCGGCACGCTGGGCGGTTTCACCGCGACGCAGGATTTCACACTCGATGACGCCACCAGGCTGACGGTCAACGGGCCGGTCCGCGCCGCGAACATCACGCTGCAGGACAGCGCCGGCGGAATCGCGCTTGACGGCACGCTGGCGGCAGGCACCGGCGGCACCATCCGCCTGACCGCCGATACCATAAGCGCGGCCGGCGCCAGCCTGTTGGCACCGGGCGGCACCGTGGCCATCGCGCCCTATACCGGCGGCATGGCGGTCGATCTCGGCGGCACGGCGCCGGGGCTTGACCTGAGCGGCGCGCTGCTCGGGGCCATCGGCGGCCCGGCCGCGCTGGTGGCCATCAGCACCTCCGGCAGCATCGTGGCGGATGGCGCGGTCACCCTGGCCGCCGCCGCGGTGTCGCTCAGCGGCAATGGCGTGACCTTCAACAGCACCTTCGCCGTGCCGGGCGCGCTGCTGCTGAGCAGCACGAATGGCGTGAGTGAAGCGGCCGGGGCAGGGCTGACGGCCGCCACATTGCTGGCCGGCGGCGCCATCAGCGGTGGCATCAATCTGGCATCCGGCGGCAATGATATCGGCACGCTGGGCGCGATCTCGCTTTCCGGCGGCGCGAATGACCTGACCCTGACCGATGCTTCGGCGCTGCGGGTCGCCGGCAATGTAGACGCGCGCAACGTGACGCTCACGGCCACCGGGCTCACCATCGCCAATGTGATCAGCGCCACCGGGGCGGTGACCCTGGGGAGCAGCGCCGGCGTGCTGGAAAGCGGTGCCGGCGCCATTGCCGCGCAGAGTCTGACCAGCGGCGGCACGATCATCGGCGCCGCCCTGCTCGGCAACGCCAACAGCATCGCCACGCTGAGCGGGATCGCGGCCAGCGGCACACTGCTGCTGAACGACACACAGGCGCTCGCTGTCACCGGCAGCGTGAGCGGCGCCGCTATCACCCTGGCCGCGGCCGGGCTCACTTTGGCCAGCGGCGTAACCACGCCCGGCCTGCTGGCGCTGGCCAGCAGCGGGGGCGTGATACAGAGCGCGGGCACGATCAGCGCCGCGACATTGAGCAGCGCTGGCGGCACCATCGCCGGCGCGGCCGATCTGGCCCTGGCCGGCAACGCGGTGCAGACGATTGCCGGGTTTGCCGCGACCGGCGACATGGCGCTGGCGAGCACCGGCCCGCTCACCGTGGCCGGACCGCTCGGTGCCGCGAACATCACGCTCGGCGCCGCCGGCATCGCGCTCGATGGCGCGGTTGCCACCAACCTGCTGCAACTTTCCAGCAGTGCTGGCATCAGCGAGGGTGCGGGCGGCCAGGTCAGTGCCGCAACCTTGGCGACCGGCGGTGCCGTCGCGGGCGATATCATGCTCAACAACGCGGCCAACCAGATCGGCACGCTCGGCGTCATCGGCGCGAGCGGCGGGCTGGCGCTGAACGATGCCAGCGCGCTGACACTGGCGGCGCCCATCACCCTGGGCGGCACGCTGGCGCTGCTCGATGCCGCCGGCATCATGCAGAGCGGCGGCGGCATCCACGCCGCGGCGCTGACCAGCGATGGCGGCACGATCGGCGGCGATGCCTCCTTCGGCGCGGCGGGCAACACCATCGCCACGCTCGGCGATTTCGCCGCGCGCGGCAATGTGCTGCTGGCGGATACCGCGCCCCTCGCCTTGCAAGGCAATATCGCGGCCGGTAACGCGCTCAGCCTCGCTGCCGGGGGCGCCATCACGCAAGGCGGCGGCATCGTCTCCGCCGCGCTGCTGAATGCCAGCGCCACCGCCCTCAGCCTCGCCGATGCCAACCAGATCGGCGCGCTCGGCGCGGTGGCCACCAGCGGCGATGTGAATATCACCGGGGTTGGCGGCATCGCCGGGCCGGTCACGGCGAATAATGCGACATTATCGACCAGCGGCAATTTCACCTTCAGCGGTGATGCGCGGATAACCAACGCGCTGGATCTGCGCGCCGGCGGCAATATAACGCAGAGCGCGGGCAGTGTGAGCGCCGCCACCGCCACGCTGTCCTCCGGCGGCGGCATCATGCTCTCGGGTAACATGGCGGTGGCCGGCGATCTCGCGCTGCTGGCGACATCGGATATCGTGCATAACCAGGGCACGCTCACCGCCGGCACGCTTACCGGCACGGCCGGCACGCTGGCCAGTTTCGGCGCCGTCACCGATTTCGCGACGCTGGGCAGCTTCATCATGCAGGACAGCCTGTTTTCGCTGCTGAATGCCGGGGCGCTGACCATTACCGGGCCGGTGGTGGCCAATGCCGTCAGCATCACCGCGCAGGGGCCTGTCGTGCTCGCGGGCAGCGCCCAGGGCGGGCTATTCATCACTGGCATTGTCGAGTCCACCACGGCCACGGCGCCCAGCGCGCTGGATTCGCTGATCAGCTCGACCGGCGGGGCAAATGGCGGGTCCTCCATCACCGTGACCGGGAGCTTCCTGGTCAATACCGGCGCGAATGCCGCCACCTACCTGCGCAGCGCGGCCCAGCCGGCGACGCTCTTCCTCTCCACCTTGCCGAACGGGACGATGAATTTCGCGGCCAACACGAACGGCCTGCTCAACGGGCCGAGCGTCGATTTCGTGCTGTCGGCGGGGCCGGGCGGCATTGTCACGGGTAATCTCAATGCGGTGCATCTGGAGGTGCTGAGCGCCTTGTCGACCAATCTGAACGGCACCATCAACGGGGTCACCGGCCCGACGGCTGCCGGCGGTGGCAGCGCGTATCCCTTCCCGCAGCCGAATTTCCGTTTCAATGCGTGCCCGATCGGCTCGGTGAATTGCACCATTCTGCCGATCGAGGCTCTGCCGGAAGCCAACCCGCTCGGAAATTATGAAATTTCACCCCGCAAGCGCAAGCGGCTCGGCCATGGTGTCGAGCTGCCCGGCATTGCGACGCGCGATTTTTAACCAAGGCGGGCAGGCGACATGGCGGGCATGGTCAACGCGGCGGGCGGGAGCGGCAGGATGATCCGAAGCGGGTGGGCGATGCTGCTGGCCCTCGCCCTGGCGGGCTGCGCCGTGCCGCCAAAAACCGCCTATGACAGCGCGGCGGCGGCGAATACGGCGGCCGGCCTGCCGGTCGGCAGCAATACGGCCGGGGAAAGCTGCACCTTGCAGCGCACCGGCGGGACGGCTGATATTTATTGCGGGGCCTGGGAACAACCCAGCGCGCATGTGCAGAGTGGCGCCGCGGCCACCGTCGCCGATTTGCCGGCACTCGCCGGCACCAGCGCCTGGCGGGCGGCGCTGGATGGCGCCTATGCCTGCGCCGCGCCGCGCCCGGCGACGATTCTGGATAACCGCCCGGCCGAAGTGCTGGCCTGCACGCAGCGTTTCGGCGGCTGGCCGCATGTGGCGGTGGTCAGCGTGCTGGACGGCACGGCCTATTATGCCGATGGCGTGCTGCCCGCGCTTCCGGCCATGCAGCGCGCCATGGGGGTTATGAGCGGCATCATCCCCGCCGGCGGCGCGGGCCAGGCCTCGATCGCCGCTTCCGACCAGATCCTCGCGCAACGCCTCGCGGCGCAGGCTTTCAGCTCCGGGGATATCGGCCAGTACGAGGCGCTGATGGCGCTGGGCTCGAAAGCCAATCAGGCGGAGGATTTCCCGGCTGCGGTAATCGCCTACCGCGCGGCGCTGGCGCTGCAACAGAAAAAGCTCGGCGCCGGCAATCCCGGCACCATCGGGCCGTTGCTGGACCTCGCCCTCAACCTGTCCGACCAGGCGCAATATCCGGCGGCGGCCAGCATGTTCGCCGCCGCGGCACGGCTCATGCCGGGATCGAGCGATCCCACCGCGCCAGCCAAGCTGCTGCATTATGAAGGGCTGGATCAGCTCAACCAGGGCAACCCGGCGGCCGCGCTGGTAAAGCTGCGCCAGGCGGAGCAGCTTTACGCCGGCTTGCTGCCCCCCGAAATGTTGCAGGCCCAGCCGGTGCAACAGACCAACGAGGCATTGTTCAGCATCAGCGCGCAACCGGGCATCAGCACGCTGCTGGCGGCGCAGGCGACGCTCAACAGCCCGGTAACGCAGACGGCTCTGCTCGGCGTCATCGAGACCTGGCGCTATCAGGCCATCGCGCTGGATGAAACAGGGGACAAGCCCGGCAGCGCCACGGCGATCGCCACGGCGGACAGGATTGCGACCGCCAACGGCCTGTCGCCGCCGACGCTCGCGGCGCGGCTCGACCGGACCAGCGCCACATTGGCCGCGGCGCAAGGCCGTTCCGGTGTCGCGGTGAGCGACCTGCAGAACGCGGCGGCGAATTTCGCCAGTGCCATTCCCGGCTCGCGGCCGGTGGCGGAAACATATCTGCTGCAAGCCGCCGCGCAACTCGGCCAGCAGCATGATGCGGCGGCACTCGCGGCATGCCGCGCGGGCCTCCGCCTGCTGGGGGATTTGCAGCTCGGCACCTCACCGGCATTGATCGCGCCCTGCCTCGATGCCTTCGCCGCCACGGCGAAGGCCGATCCGGCGCATGCCCAGGCTTTGTACGCCGAGATGTTCGCGGCGGCCGAGGTGGCGCAAGGCAGCGTGACGGCGCAGGAAATCGCCGAGGCGGCGGCCCGGCTTTCCACCAGATCGTCAGACCCGAAAGTGGCGCAGGCGATCCGCGCGCAGCAGGATGCACAGGCGGCGCTGGTCACGCTCTACCAGCGGCGCGACGAGCTGGGACACGAGACCGGCACTTCCGGCACGCAGGCGGCGCTCACGGCGCTCGACAAGCAAATCGCTGCCGCCAACGCCACGCTGCAGCAGGCAACGCTCGCGGAACAGGCGGCGGCGCCGAATTTCGGTCAGCTTGTGCAGCAGGTGGTCCCGGCGCAGGCCGTGCTGGCACTGCTGCGGCCCGATGAGGCGTTCCTCGGCATCACCTCGGGGCCGAACCATAGCTGGATGTTCTTCCTGCATGATGGCACCGTGCAGGTGGCGCGCAGTGCCGCCAACGATGCCGCCATGGCCCGGCTGGTCTCGGCGGTGCGGGCCAGCATGGAGCCGACCCAGGCCGGACTGCCGCCCTTCGACATGGCCGATGCCGGCGCGATCTATCAGGCGACGCTGGGGCCCTTCGCGGCCAGCATGGATGCGGTGCATGAGCTGGTCATCGCCCCGTCCGGCCCGCTTCTGGCGCTGCCCTTCGCGCTGCTGCCATCCGGCCCGGCCAGCGCCACGGACCTCGTCCATGCGCCCTGGCTGATCCGCCAGACAACGCTGGCCTATGTGCCGGCGGCGGCCAATTTCGTGGCGCTGCGCAAGGTGGCGGGGACCTCGGCGGCGCGCCAGCCCTGGTTCGGCTTCGGCGATTTCCATCCCGTCACGCTGGCGCAGGCGCAGGCCACCTATAACGCCGCATCCTGCCCGGACAGCGCGGCCCTGTTCGCCAATCTGCCGACACTGCCTTACGCGAAACTGGAGCTGCAGGCGGCCGCGTCGATTTTCGGCGCCGGGCCGCAGGATGAATTGCTGGGCGCCGACTTCACGGTACCGAATGTCGAGAAAGCGGACCTGAAGAATTTCCGCATCCTGCATTTCGCCACCCACGCGCTGCTGCCAACCGATCTGCCCTGCCAGACCCAGCCGGCGATCGTCACATCCGCACCGCCAGGGGCGAGCTCGGCCGATGGCGCGCTGCTGACCACCAGCGCGGTGACCGATCTGCATCTCGATGCCGATCTGGTTGTGCTCTCCGCCTGCAATACCGGCGGCGGCTCCGAAGGCGGCGAGGCGCTCTCGGGCCTCGCGCGCAGCTTCTTCTATGCCGGCGCCCGGGCGCTGATGGTCACGCAATGGTCGGTGAACGACCAGGTCTCGGCCTATCTCGTGGCCGATATGATGAGCCGCCTGCATGGCGGCAAGGCGGGCGGCACGGCGGGCAGCCTGCGCGCGGCGCAGCTGGCGCTGCTGAACGGCGCCGGGAACGGCTTTCCCGCCACCATAGCCGATCCGTTCTACTGGGCGGCCTTCTCCGTAATCGGTGATGGCGGCTCGGGAGCGGGCGCAATAAACGCGGCGGTGCGGCAGGCGGCCCTTTCCGCGCCGGGACCGGCGAGACTATAAGCGGTCATGGCCGATATGCTTGGGAAATATGAACTGCGGCAGGTGCTCGGCAAGGGCGCCATGGGCACCGTGTATGAAGGGTTCGATCCCATCATCGCGCGGCAGGTGGCGATCAAGACCGTGCGTCTGCCGGACCCGGATGATGTCGAGGCGCAGGAGGAGCTGGCGCGCTTCAAGCGTGAGGCGCAGGCCGCCGGGCGGCTCAGCCACCCGAACATCGTCGGCGTGTTCGATTACGGCGAGACGCCGGAGATCGCCTATATCGTCATGGAATTCGTCGACGGCACGACACTGAAGCATGTCGTTGACAAAAAAGAACGCTTCGAGCTGGCGGAAATCGTGCGGCTGATGGAAGCGCTGATGGCGGGGCTGCAGTTCAGCCATGACCGTGGCGTCGTGCATCGCGATATCAAACCCGCGAACATCATGCTGACCAAGGCGGGCGAAGTGAAGATCGCCGATTTCGGCATCGCCCGCATCGAGAGCAGCAGCATGACCCAGGCCGGCACCATGCTCGGCACGCCATCCTACATGTCGCCGGAACAATTCATGGGCCAGACGGTGGACAGCCGCACCGATCTCTATTCCTCGGGCGTGATGCTGTACCAGCTCCTGACCGGCGAAAAACCGTTTGAGGGCGGGCTCACCGCCATCATGCATAAGGTGCTGAACACCGAACCGCCGCCGCCCTCGGCACTTTCCGTGACCGTGCCGGTTGGTTTCGATGCCGTGGTGAAAAAGGCGATGGCCAAGCGGCCCGAGGATCGTTTCGCCACGGCGCGCGATTTCGCCCAGGCGCTGCGGACCGCCTTTACCGCGCGGCTGGAGCCGGAAGCGGCGGGATTCGGCCTCGGCGCCGATGATTTCAACGATGCCGAGGCGACCATGGTGGCGCCGCGCCGGCCCCCATCAGCGCCCGCATCAGCGCCCGCCTCCGCGCCACCCGCCCCGCCCGCGCCAGCGCAGGTTCCGGGCGCGAAAAAATCCTCCCGGCTGGCGCTGCTCGGCGGCGGCGCCGTGGTGCTCCTGGCCGTGCTCGGCGCGGGCGGCTATTTTGCCCTGAGCGGGCATGCGCCCGACCATGCCGCGCCGGCCGCGAACCCGCCCGCCGCCACACCCGTAACCCCCCCCGCACCACCACCAATGACCCAGGCGCAGCGCGAAGCCGCCTTCACCGCGGCGCTTGGCAGCCTGCCCTGCACGCTGCTGACCGGCAATGATACCGGCGCCACGCCGCAGCTCACCGGCCTGGCCGGGGCGGGCGCGCCGCAGCAATCTCTCAGCGGCGCCGTGCAATCCCTGCCGGATGCGGCATTGCTCGCGAATGATACCGTGACCTTCTCCGGCCCCTATTGCGATGCATTGAACGCCATCCGCCCGTACCATCCGCTCTATGGCGCCCCGGCGGCGGCGCTGGGCCTTGGGCTGGCCGGCGGCAAGACCACGCTGCATAATAATGATCTGATCACCGTGGTGCTGAAAACACCCGGTTATGCCAGCTATCTGGAGACGGATTATTTCTCCAGCGACGGCTCGGTGTTCCACCTCTACCCGACCCCATCCGACAAGCCGGTGCTGTTCCCGGCCGGGTCCACCAAAATTCTGGGCGACCCCGCGCATGGCGGCGCCAGCTGGCAGGTGAGCGCGCCCTACGGCACGGACATGATCATCGCCATCGCCTCATCGGTGCCGCTGTTCAGCACGGCCCGGCCGCAGGACGAAAATGCCAGCGACTACCTCCCGGCCCTGCGCACGGCATTGCAGACGGCGGCCTCCTCGGGGGCGCAGCTATCCGTTTCGGCCCTGCCGGTCATAACCGAGGCAAAATAGATCACGCGCATGCCAGGCGGGGCCGCGCCGCCGCGCAGATCCGGCAGGCTGGCTGCGGCGGCGCGATGCTGGCGAAATTTGCCGGCGCCGCCGGAATGGTCCGGCATGCGGGGTTTGGCGGCGCACCCGGCGGCAGCACCGCATTGGCCAGCGGCCGCAGCCAGAAATCAGGCATGTTGGCGATGAAGGCGGCGCGCAGCCGGGCGATGTCGGCCTCCGTCATGCCGACCGCCGCGGCATTGAAAAAACGCGGATCGCGCGTGAACACCAGATAAGCCTGGGTCTCATTCAGCATCAGTTCGGTATCGGTGGTATCGTAGCCCTGGCGGCCGAGAAAGCCGGTGAACGCGGCGCGGTCGGAATCGGTCAGGCTGTACCAGAAGGATTCAGCATAGGAACGGTACACCGCATCGGTATAGAAGGCGCCGTGCGAAATCTCATGATGCAGGATGACGGCGCGCATGTCCGGGGCGATGACCGCGCTGGCGGCGGGTATGGTGATGATGGCGCCGCATACGCCGGGCGCCAGCCAGCCCAGCCGGGCCAGCAGCGCGTGCAGCCACATCTCATGCGGGTTGAGCCGGATATTCTGTAACGCCGCGAGGTGAAAGAATTTGGCGAGGTCGGCCGCCTGGTAGTCATGCCCGTAATAATAGCTCTCGATCGTATCGCCGCTGGACCGGATGGCCTGGACCAGCTCGGCATCGGTGAGCACGCGGTTACGCGGCAGATGCGCCTTTTCGATGAGCGCCGCAACACGGTCGAGGGTCAGGCCCTGGGTGGCGAGATCGGGAAAATCGATCACCACCACGGCCCGGTCAAGGGCGAAGGCCGAGACCACGGTGGCGCAGGGCGCGCTGGCGTCGATCTGCGCCTCGGTGAGCGTGATGAGGGTATTTCCGCCGCCGCGGGACTTGAAGCCGAACCAGGCACCGGCCAGGGCGGCGGGCACCAGCAGCCCGGTACCGGCCAGCAGCGGCATGAGGAATTGCCGGCGCTTCGGCCCGCGCACGGCAGGAGGGGCGCCGGCTGGCGGGCCGGCCGGGAGACTGGCCCGCGGGGTGATGCCCCGCGGGATTTTAACCGTGTCGTCAGCCTCTGGCGTGGGCGGTTGCATCACGGCCACGGGCCAGCCGGAGCCTACTGGCCGAGATTGATGATCTGCACCCGCCGGTTACGCTCATTCGGCGTATTCGGCGGCGTCTGCACCGCGAGATCGGATTCACCGACGCCCTCGCTCTGCAGCCGCGCATCCGCCACGCTGAATTTGCTTTCGAGATAGGCTTTCACCGCGGCGGCGCGTTGCTCGGACAGCGTCTGGTTGGTCGCGGCATTGCCGGTGGTATCGGTATGGCCGACGATTTTGAAGTTGTAGGATGCCAGATCCGCGCTGGTCAGCGCCTTGCCGAGCTGGTCGAGGGCGGTGACGGCCTGCGGTGTCAGCGCCGCCGAGCCGGAGGCGAATTCGACATCGAGATTCGCCGAGGGTGCTGCGGCCGGCGCGCTCACGGCTGCGCTGGCGGGTGCCATGCTGGAAGCTGCCATGGGCGCCATGGGCGCCATGCCGGATGTCGGCGCGGGCGCGGCGCCAGCAGGGCCGGGCGGCAGCGGCTTGATGCCGCGGGTCGTGTCGCTCAGCATGCCGCTCGGCTTCAACTGGTTGATGAGCTGCTGCGCCGAGGGGTTGCTCTGCGCCAGCGCGATGCCGGGCAGTCCGGTTGTAACGAGGAATGCGCCGGCCAGGGCGGCGTGAAGTGTTTTGGATCGCATCGGTAAACCTCCTGAATTCGTGCCGCTATTATCATGGTTTCGGAATATTATAAACGCCCTCGCGGATGTGCCGCGGATAATTTGGTCAATGCGGAAGTGCTTCGACCATCGTGGCGCTGAACATGGTTTCATCGGCGGTGTCCTGCCCGCGCAAATGGCTGGTCGAGGAGGGCAGCCAGCTCGTCCAGCCAAGCCGGGGCGCTGCCGCTTCCTCCCGTCCCGCCATCCGCAGCGGCGGAATTTCGCTGACGGAGAGCACCAGGTTGATCGCGAAATCCGCCTCCCAGCCGACATAGGCGCGGATCAGCGAGACCAGTTCGCGCAAGGCCGGGCGGTCGGGCAGCAAAGCCTCGAAGTCCGGCCGGTTCAGCGGCCCTATGCGTACGATGAATCGCGCCTGCTGGTCCCAGGCGCGGGTGCCTATGGCGGCATCCACGCCGAGCGCGTGGAACGCGCCGGCCAGGCGCCCGCGCGGCAGCCGGCTTTGCTGGTCCGCCGGCACGGGCAGCCAGGCCCCGGCGAATTCGATGATTTCCGCGCGGCGGCCAAGGTAATCGGATACCATCTGCGCCAGCCGGTCGGCCGCGCGCGGCCGCGCCGCGAAATAGCCGGCATAATGGCGCAAGGCGTCAGCGCCGGCCGGCAGCCGGTCGGCCAGATGCGCCGTGCCATAGCCGGTGAAGGCGAGCAGCGCGGCGCCGATCGGTTCCTCGCGGCCATGGTCGAGCAGCGCCATCTCGGCGGAGCGGTGCAGCCGGTATTTCGTGCCGGCGCGGGCAAAGCCCATGATGAGGCGTTGGCCCAGAAGATCGAAAAAATCGACGATGGCGCGGGATTTCGCCCGTGCGGCCTGGGCCACCAGCTCGGTATACCAGCGCGGCATCACGCCCGAGGGTCCGACCAACCCCAGCATCGGGCTGGTCAGCCGCGCCTTGCGCCCCGCCGCGGGCAACTCCACGGCGGTAATTTCCGCGACGGGTTGCGACAGCACGGGCGTGGCGATGAAGGCGATCTGGTCGTCCTGGCCGCCCGGCGCGTTCGGCCCTGGCGGCGCGGCTTTCGCGGCGGCCAGCAGCAGGCGCACGGCGGCATCGAAGCGGAACGCCTGCGGCAGGGCTTTCAGATGTTCGAGGGGGGATTTTGCGCTCATCGGCCGGGCTACAGCAGCGCCCGGGTGCCGGCGCGGGCGGGAAAGCAGATCTCCGGGTCGGTCTTGCCGCGCAATTTCACCGTGGTGCGCACGAAGGAGTTGACCGTGGCATGCAGCGCGAGAAACCGTTCCAGCACCGAGCAGAGCAGATACAGCCCAGCGCCATGGAAGGCACGCGGCTCGAATTCCAGCTCCACATCCAGCCCGCGGCAGAAGGCGCCGAGGCGCGAGCCCGGCACACGCGCCGTGCCGGGCCGGGCATTCACCGCCAGAAGCGCCTCGAGCGCCGCCCGCGTATCGGCCGTGTCGCGCAAATCGTAGAGCCGCAGCACCTCCTTCAGCGCGGCGGCACCGGCCGCCCCGCCGGTAACGGAGAGATGCCCGAGCGAGAGATGCGAGATCAGCCGCCAGGCACCGCGCGCCCGCGCCTCGGGCCGGAGCGTGGCGGTGGGCGGCGTGATGCAGGCAATGCTGGCCACGCCGGTATTCGGGACCAGGGCTTTCAGCGCCGGGTGGCCACCGCCGAAAGGCAGCTCGGCCGGCAGGTCGCGGTTCAGGCACAGCGCCTCGACGGCCAGCACGCTGTCAATTTTCTGGGCGGGGTCGAATTGCGTGTCGAACAAAGTGAGAAAGGTGTCGGTGCCGCCGAGCGCCGCCCCGGCGGCACGCGAGGTGGCATGAAACGCGCCGCCCTCGCCAGTGCCATCCGCGCCGCCTTCGCTCAGCCGGTAAAACGGCTGCCACGGCCGGGTGGTGGTATCCTGGCGCACCTCGGTCACGCCGGTCACACGCCACACCTCCATCACGCTCGAACGCCTGGCATCCGGCAGCACGCGGTATTCCACGCTGGTATGGTCGAGGGCGACCGGCTCGCAGCGCTGGCGGAACAGGTTGACGATGGGCGTGCAGCCAAGCTCGAACATCTCGGCACTCACGGCGCGCTCCAGCTCCGCCGCGCCACGGCCGAGATAGATGAAGATTTCAAGCTTGTTGGAATCATGCACCAGGGTTTTCGCGGCCAGGCCGGACAGGTCCAGGAACATGAATTTCTGCGAAAAGGCGAAATATTCGCTGAGCAGGCGGAAACCGGAAAAACTGCGCGCCGGCCAGGGCAGCAGCGCATCCTCGGTCGCGAAGCCGACATCCGAGACAGCGGATTTCGGCAGCAGCACCGGGGCCGGATCGTTGGGCGTATCGGCCAGGGCGACACCCAGCGTATGCGCCGCGAGCAGCTCGAACAAGGGCAGCGATGTCGCCGGGCTGCCCCGGATGAACAGGCGCAGCCGGTCCAGCCCCAGCGCGCTGAATTTGGTCTCGGGGTTGAGCGTGGTGAGCACCAGGCGCAGCACCGCGACCGCGCCATTGGCGAGCGTATTGGCCGGCGCCGTGAATGGCAGCCCGGTGAGGCGCGCCGATTCGATGCGGACCGGCCACAGCGTCAGCGGGCTGGTGGTGCGGTAGCGGCAGGACTGGCCGCGCACCGCCTCAGTATCGATCTCGAAGCCCTGCGGCACTTCCACCACGGCCTGGAGGTCGGCCTTGGGCGTGAACCTGGCGATCGCGCAGGACGGAAACGGAGCCAGATAATGCGGGTACAGCACGCCGAGCAGCGTGTCGGTCAGCTCGGGGAATTCATCATCGAGCCGCGCCTGCACCCGGGCGGAGAGAAAGGCCACGCCATCGAGCAGCCGCGCCACATGCGGGTCGTCCACCGCATCGGGGCTGAGGCGCAGCCGGCCGGCGATTTTGGGGTGGGCCTTGGCGAATTCCGCCGCCAGCTGACGGATCGCCACCAGCTCACGGTTGAAATAGGGGAGCAGTGAATCAGCCACCGGCACCTCCGGAAACTTCGATATCCGTGGTCGCGGCATTCACCACGGTGTCGAAGCTGATCGGCTCCGGCGCCGGATCGGCATGCAGCAGCGCCTCGATGCGGAAATGCAGCGTGGTATCCAGCTCATCGCGCGGTTGTTGCAGAATCACTGAAACCTGCACCAGGCGCGGCTCGAACTGGCGGATGCTGCGCTCGATCTCCTTGCGCAGCGCCTCGCGCGCGGACAGCTCGCTCATCGCCCCCGAGGTGAAATCCGGCAGGCCGAAGCCGAAGCTGGAATTGGCCAGTTCCGGAAACGCCGCCGGAACCGAGGCAAAGCGCCGCCGGGCATTCAGCAGCGCTTCCAGGTCGCGCCGCACCGCGCGGCGCAGCACGGTGAGCGCGTCGGTCGCGGAAAGCGGGCGGTCGCGCTCCATCTCCGGCGCATCGTCGAGCAGCCGGTCGAGCACCGAAAGCCTGACCCTGGCACCGGAATCGCGCATCCGGTCGAGAAACACATTGGCCCCGGCGGCGCGGCTCAGCGTCTCGTCGCTCATGCGCTGGTTTGGCTGAATTCGATGCTGCCGAGATCCATGATCCCGGCCGCCTCATCGCCGACCAGGAAGATGCGCTGGCCGCTGCCGCGCACCGGGCCGCCCACCTCATCGCTCCACGAGGTGGCGCGGCCCAGCCGGTGCGCGTCATCGGTGGTGTCCGGCTCGGCGAAATAGGTGACCGGAATATACACATCGCCATCCGGACCGCTGCTGACGCTCATCGAGCAACGGCGCCAGACCAGATCGCGCGGGCGCTTCGGCGGATGAAATTCCATCGATTCGATGCGCGACAGCGGGATCCAGTAATATTTCCCGGTCGTGGTAAGGGTTTCGATGAAGCCGGGCAGCATGTCGTCGGCATCGCGGAAATCATCGAAGGCGATGCCGCCGGAAGTGCCCGGCGCGCGCGGGCGCAGGGCCTCGGCCTCATCCGCCAGCGTCTTCGCGCCCGCGAGGTCTCCGGCGCGCCAGGCGACGAAGGCCGCCAGTGCCGCGCGTTCCACAGGCTCGGGCTCGCCGAGGAATTCCGGCACGCGGCCATCGCGGTAGAGCTGGCGGCGCGCGGTTTCGGCGCGCAGGAGCTGCCTGAATTCGGCCACGACGGTCAGTGCCGAGGGATCGACCTGGCTGGCGGCGTCGAGAATCACATCGGCGCGTTCCAGGTTGCCGCTGAACAGCAGCAGCTCGGCCAGCAGCACGCGCCGGCCCAAATCCATGGGCGCCTGCTTCACCGCCGCCGTCGCCGCGGCAATGGCCTCGGTGAGCTTGCCGGCGCGGAAGAGATTGGCGGGCTGAAGATCGGTTTCTACCATTTTGCGGCTCCCATGGCGCGATATCGCGCGGCTTGATGAAGGTTCATGTGGCTGTTCAGTGTTTTCCGGGCGCGGAGAGTTCCGTCATGAGGCGGAACGACGCCGCGACATCGTCGAGCTGGAAATGCGGCTGCAACTGCACGACGCAGCCGAACACACCGGGCTTGCCGAGGGTTTCCGTGACCGTGACGGCGGCGCTGCGCAACGGGTAGCGCGCCATGGTTTCCGGCCCGGCATCGGTATTGGCATTGGCGAAGCGCATCAGCCAGTCCTGCAGGAAACGCTGCACCTCGGCGGCGGATTTGAACGAGCCGACCATGTCGCGCCCCATCACCTTCACATAATGCGCGAACCGCGCGACGCAGACCATGCTGTTGAACTGCGCGGAAAGCCGGGCATTGGCCTCGGCGGCGGCGGCGGCGTTCTGCCCGGCGAAGCGCGCCACGGGTGTCTGCAGGCTGCGCGCGGCGCCGATAAGGGCTTGGCCGCCGAACGGAATGGCACTCACCGGCAGCAGCCCGGCGGCGACCAGGGCACGCTCCTGACGGTCGGTGAGTGTGAGTTCGAGCGCCGGGCGGTCGAGACCATCGGGCGGATCGGTGGTGAACCAGGGTTCGGGCAGATCCTCGACCACGCCGCCACCGAGCCGGTCGATATCGTAGCCACGCATGTCCGCCGGCCATGAATAGGTCTCGAATGCGCGGATGACGCAGGCCGCCAGCAGATAGCCGGCAGTGCTGAAAACGCGGTCCGCCGGGGAGGAAACCGTCTCACGGTAGCGAAAGCCGCGATGCCGGTCCAGCTCCTCCTGCCAGGGCAGCCGGGCCAGAGTGCGCGGCAGGGTGACAGCCAGGAAACGCGCATCCTCCAACGTGGCGAGGCGCCGCCAGCGCTGATACTCGGCGGCGCTCATGGCGGAGGCCGGATCGCCGACACCGCTCAGCTCGGCGAAGGTATCGACCCCCAGCAGCGCCGGCGCGGCGCCGATGACCAATGGCGCGAAAGCGGCGGCGGCGACGCGGGCGAGTGAGGTGAGGGCCGAGATATCATCGGTGATGGCGCCCGGACCGGGGCGATGGCGCACCTCATGGTCGACCACCAGCAGCCCGTAGGGTTCGCCGCCGGCCGTGCCGAATTCATCTTCATACACGCTGCGGAAAAGCTGGCTCTGGTCGAATTCGGCGGCGCGTTCGAGGTCACGGCAGATTTCCGCCCAGGTGACGTTGAGAATGCGCAGCTTGACCCGGCCGGTGATGTTGAGGCGCGAGGCCAGCCACGCAAGGCCGCGCCAGCTGCCTTCCAGCCGGCGCAGGCGCTGATGATGCAGGATGGCATCGAGCTGCCGCGCGATCATGGCGTCGATGGCCGCGATGTCGCGGGTGAGCAAAGCGATGAGCCGGCCCGGATCGCGGGCCAGGCTCGGCGCCGCGGCGCTGCCGAACCAGCTTTGCAAACTGCCTGTCCGCGCGGCGATGAATGCGGCGAATTGCGCGGCGGCTCCGGCATGCGCGGCGGTGAAATAGGCGCCGCGCAGCACAGTGTCGCGCAACGCCGGAATGGGGGGTGGAGCGGGGGATGGCTCTTCCGGGATGGGTTCCGCCTCGGCGGCAGGCTCCAACACCACGGCCACCTCCGGCGGCGGTGCGGGCATGGCGGCGGCGGGCGGCGTCCACGCCACCCGCCTTATAATCGTCGCGTCGGAATCCTCGTCATCGCCGGTCATGCAGTCTCCATCCCGGCCGTGCGGTGTGGCACGGCCGGGAGCGGGCTCAGGTCTTTTGCGGGATGCGCGCGACCATGCGCATGCTGGTCGTCAGCTCTTCCATCTGCAGCCAGGGCCGCAGATGCGCGACGGCGTTGTAGGAGCCGGGCTTGCCCGGAATTTCCTTCACCTCGATCTTGGCCTCGCGCAGCGGGTACTTGGCCTTGGTCTCCGGCCCGGCATCCGGATTGCCGCTGACATAATTATTGATCCAGCGGTTGAGCCATTTCTCGCATTCATCGGCTTCCATGAAGCTGCCGATCTTGTCGCGCGCCATCACCTTGAGGAAATGCGCGAAGCGGCTGGAGGCCATGATATAGGGCAGGCGCGCTGAAATCGCGGCATTGGCGGTGGCGTCCGGCCGGTCGTATTTCTTGGGTTTCTGCACCGTCTGGGCCCCGAAGAACACGGCGTAATCGGTGTTCTTGTAATGGCAGAGCGGCAGGAAGCCGAGATTGGAAAGCTCGAACTCGCGCCGGTCGGTAATGCCGATCTCGGTCGGGCATTTGCCGTCCATGTCGCCATCATCGGACTGGAACAGATGCGTCGGCAGGTTTTCCACCTTGCCGCCACCCTCGGCGCCGCGAATGGCAACGCAGAAGCCGGATTCGGCAAAGCTGGTGGTCATGCGCACGCCCATCGTATAGGCGGCGTTCATCCAGCAATAATCCTTATGGTTCAGCGCCTGCGCGGCGCCGGTCGCATCATAGGGCGCTTCCTCGAAGCCAAAATCCTCGACCGGCGAGGTGGCCGCGCCATAGGGCACGCGGGCGAGCACGCGCGGCATCACCAGCGACACGAAACGGGCATCCTCGGTATCACGGAAGCCGCGCCATTTCATGTACTCGGCGGTGTCGAAAATCTTCGCCAGATCACGCGGCTTGGTCAGCTCGGTCCAGTCATCGAAGCCGAACATGCCGGCGCCGGCGGCGGAGATGAACGGCGCGAAGGAGGCCGCGGCGACGTTGGAGACGAGGCGCAGGGATTCGATATCGTCCGGGTGGTTGACCCATTCATAATCGCCGATCAGCGAACCATAGGGTTCGCCGCCGGGGGTGCCGAACTCGTTCTCGTAAATCTTCTTGAAGAGCTGGCTCTGGTCGAACTCCACGGCCTTGGTCAGGTCGCGGTTCAACTCGCGCTTGGTCATGTTCAGCACCTTGATCTTCAGGCTGGTGCCGGTTTCGGAATTCATGACCAGATGGTTCAGGCCGCGCCAGCTGCCCTCCAGCTTGAGGAACTTCTCGTTATGCATCACGGCATTGAGCTGGGTCGACATTTTCCGGTCGATCTCGGCGATGGCCTTGTCGATCGTGCGGGTCAGATTCTTGTCGAAGGTGATGGTGCCGGCCAGGGCCTGCTCGACCAGGTTCTTCACGAGGTCCTGGGCGCGGTCTGGCTCGGTCTGCTTGGTCGCGGAGACGACCTGATCAAGGAAGCTCAGCCCCTCGGTGGTGGTGGTGGCACTGGCGGCCTGGGTATTTGTTTCAGTTCCTGACATGGTTCAGCCCTCCTTCTTGTCGAGGCCGAGCTCGCCGGAAAGCGTCTTCATGTCGGCTTCATTCTGCAGCACTTTTTCCAGCAGCCCCTCAAGCTCGTCGGACCGGTCGGCCTTGCTCATCAGGTCGCGCAGCTTGTTGCGGGTTTCCAGCAGCGCCTTCAGCGCCGGCACCTGCTCGACCACGCGGGTCGGGTCGAAATCATCCATGGAGCTGAACTTCAGGTTCAGGGCCATCTCGCTGCCGTCATCGGCCAGCGTGTTGTCGACCTTGATGTTGAGGCCCGGATTCATCCTGGCCATCACATCGTTGAAATTGTCACGGTCGATCTGGGTGAATTTACGGTCGGCCATCGGCCGCAGCGGCTGGGTCGGATCGCCGGAGAAATCGCCCATGACACCGACCACGAAGGGCAGTTCACGGACGATCTGTGCGCCATCGGTTTCCACCTCGTAGCTGATATGCACCCGGGGTTTACGCACGCGGTTCAGTTTGCTGTGTACGCTGCCACTCATTGTTACGTCTCCTGAAAAGGGCTTCTGGTCAATTCAATGCCGGGGGCGATCCCGGGGAGTATCGCTGCATCTAATCCCCAGTCTTGATGCCAAGCCTGGTCAGAATATCGGTCCGGACGTTATCATCCCTGACCAGTTCGGCGACCAGCTCAGGCCAGGTCATCCGGCCGCGCCTTATGGCCTCCTCGATCGTATAGGCCAAGGGGGATTGCGGTTCGGTTCGGCGGAAATAATCGGCGATTTCCGTGAGGCTGGCAAGGGCATCCTCGCGTGTGGCCAGGCGCTTCGGCTTAGCCGCGCCGCCGCCGCCGCCCGTTTCGCCCATATCAGTTGCAGCGGCGCCTTCCAGCGCCTCCGCCTCCGCCGGCGCGGCCGCCGCCGGCGCGGGGCCGTAACGGTTCACAATCGCCGCGACCTGCTCCAGCGTATCCTTGATCTTGCGGGTCGGCGGGCTGTAGCTTTCGGCAACCTTGTCAAACGCCTCGCCCATCGCAATCCAGGCGGTCTGCGCGGCCTCAAGGTTCCGCCGCAACGCCACGTAAACCCCGGGGGGCACGGCGCGCGCGGTGCCGCGCATCGTGTCGTAAGGAATAACGCCCGCGGCAATGCGCGATTCCAGCCGTTTCTGGTCGGCAATCGTCTCAAGCTCGGCGGATTGCTCGTATTGATAGAGCAATACCGGCTCGCCATTGGCATCGTTAAATAACGGTAACTTCAATAGCGGCTGGCTCAACGTCCCATCGCCGCCCTCGCCATTCAGGCCGGTTACGGGGGCAACGCGGGTTTCCATGCCATCCTCGTCAGGCATGGGGTAGAGCTGGTCCCAGTAGCGCTCGACCAGGCCGCCAATCAGGCTGGCACCGAAAGCGAGCCCGGCGAGCCCGTCGCTACGCACCAGCGCCTCGGTCAGCCAGGCGGCGGCTTCCAGGTCTTTCGCCTGATCGGTCAGTATCTTCGCGGCCAGGCTGCGGACATTGCGCCAGGCATCGGGCGCGGCATTATCGCCGCCGGGATTGGCATCGGCGGCGCGTTCGGCGGCGCGGGCCTCGGCGCGGGCATCGCGCAGGCGGAAGTAGCTTGAAGCGGGGGAAAAATCCGTGCGGACATCCGCGCCGGCCGGTGCCTCATCGCTGATAGGCGCCAGCAACGCTTCGAGATCTAAACCTTCGATGGCCATTTTGTAATCCCCGATGACCCATCGGCTTCTAATGGTTTTATCCTCATTTCACAATGTCAAAGGCAGGCATGTGGTCTAAATCCGCCATTTGGCCCTGTATTGTCATCGTTACCGCCGGTTCAGCATATGGACAGAAGTGGTTCACTCACTGTATCGGTACGAGAAGCGTGGCAGTTTGTTCAGCAGCGAGAGATTGCCGCGACGCAATTCGAACGAGGCCTTGCCGCGGCCATCTGGCCGGAACGACTTAATCAGGGTCCGTAAACAGGGGAAGCTAAATGGTCGCCATTGATCTGAAATCCTTGATCAACCGGTTGGACGATCATTGCCGCCGCGCGCTCGAAGCCGCCGCCGGGCTCACTCTGTCGCGTACACACTATAATGTGGAAATCGAGCACTGGCTCATCAAGCTGGCGGAAGGCACCGATACTGATATCGCCGCGATCTTCCGGCAATACGATGTCGATCACGGCCGCTTTCTCAGCGATCTGAACAAGAACCTCGACAAGATGAAAACCGGCAATTCGCGGGCGCCCAGCCTGTCGCCGGAAATCGTCGATCTGGGCAAGCAGGCCTGGCTTCTCGCCTCGGTGGAACAGGGGCTGTCGCGGGTTCGTTCCGGCCATCTTCTCTGGGCGCTGCTCGCCGATGAGACACTCGCGCGCCGCGCCCGCGAAGCCTCCGGGCAATTACTGAAAATTAATCATGACATTCTGAAGCGCGATTTCGCGGTCATTACCGCTAACAGTGTCGAAGCGCAGACGGCGCCGGCCGCGGCGGATGGTGCAGCGTCGGGTGGCGCCGGCGGTGATGCCGTGGCGCGGCCGGGCGGCAGCGGCGCCCTCGATCTTTATACGTATGATCTCACGGCCCGCGCGAAGGCTGGCAAGATCGACCCAATTCTCGGCCGCGATTTCGAAATCCGCCAGGCGATCGATATTCTCACGCGCCGGCGCCAGAACAACCCCATCCTCACAGGTGAGGCCGGGGTCGGCAAGACCGCGGTGGTTGAAGGGCTGGCGCTCAAAATCGCCGAGGGCGATGTACCCGACTCGATGAAGAACGTGACTCTGCGCACGCTCGACCTCGCCTTGTTGCAGGCTGGCGCCGGCATGAAGGGCGAGTTCGAGCAGCGTCTCAAATCCGTCATCGACGAGGTCAAGGCCAGCCCGAAGCCGATCATCGTATTTATCGACGAAGCCC
>JAKBAV010000032.1 GCA_021826225.1 Pseudomonadota bacterium
GCATACTCAACTCTCCCATTCCCAAAAACTCACGCAGATTGCTATGGATATACCGAGCCTCGGCAAGATCCGCCAACGCCTTGATGGTAACATTTCCGAGATGATCCTGAACCACGGCGAGTTTTAGAGAGGTTTTGGTATAGGGTGCGGCGGAAACCGCATCGGGATCATCGATCTCGCGCGATGCCGTCAGCGATATCCGCGTAAGCGCGGTGGGCATCCAATCGGCCCGGGCCTCGAGTATCGGCGCCGTGATGGCGGGGCCGAAGCGGGGCAGACGCTGCGCCGCGCCGGCCAGCAGCGAAAGGCTCCACAGCCCGTCAGCCTGCTCCCGCGCACCGGCCAGATATTCAAAAACATCAGCATTTTCCGCATCTGTTTGATAAATCTGCTGGGTTGCGCCGAGGCGCAGCAGGAGCGTCAGCGGGCCGCCGGTATGGGAGGCGAGCGTGGCGGCCTCACGCCATTCGTCGCGGCTGGCGGTACTGGCGATGGCACCGAAACGATAGCGGCTGGCGCTGAATTCCGGCGTGAACGTGAACATGCCGGACGAGAATTTGTCGGCGGCACGGAAATTCTCCAGGGTGAAGGGGATCGGGCGGGTAATCGCGGCGGTATCGAACGCAAAGCCGGTAACGGCGCCACGCAGCCAGGCCGCGGCGGCGGTGATGCGCTCGCGCGGCAGGCTGATGCGCTCCCCGGCCGCGATGAGCGTGGTGCCGGTGTTCTGGGCACGGTTTTGCGGGTAGTCGGCCTGCATAGCCTGGGCATAAAGCCCGAAGCCGGCCGCCTGGTCGGCGACAGCCAGGCTCGGCGTGGCCTGCAGCAACGCCGAACCCGCCGCACCGCCGGGTGCCGAATCATAGCCGGTTCGCATATCCAGGCCCGGGGCGGCGGTTATGCCACCAAAATTCCAGCGGGTGGCGCCCGGCGCCACAGCCCGGTGCTGCGCGATGACGCTGAATTTTTCACCATAGCCGGGAACCGTGGCGGGCAGCAGCGTATCCAGGAGTTGCCCGCACGCGGGCGGGGCGAACAAAACCGTAATTACAACGGCAAGTGAATATTTGTTTGGCTTTCGCACTACATGGCGATAGCATTAACCTAAAGTTACTAATATACCCACAATGCTACTTAGGATAGCAAATTTGCGTGAGCGGCGGCGGGATATCGAGGCGGTTAAAGGTGTAGCCATCCTGCTCGTCGTGTTCGGGCATCTTGTCGCGCGGCAGGACCCCGCCGGGGTGGAATGGTACGAGCCGCTGCGCCGCGCGGTTTATGCCTTTCACATGCCGCTGTTTCTGTATCTGAGCGGGCTCGTCGCGGTTCATTCCGGGTTCCTGCACCGCCGCCGGGTGGAATTACCTGCTCTCGCGGCAGCCCGCGCGCGGCGCCTTCTGCTGCCGTTTTTTGCGTTGGGCGTGCTCATCGTGCTGGGAAAATATGCCGCCATGCACGTCATGCATGTGGATAACCCGCCGTCCGGCCTGTGGTCCGGGTTGCTGGCGCTGGTCTGGGATACCGGGCATTCCCCGGCCATTTCCATCTGGTATCTTTTTGTTCTCTTCGTGGTCAGCCTGGGCAGCGCCGCCATTCTGAATGGCCGCCTGGCGCGCCTGCCCTGGCTGCTGGCCGCCAGCCTGATGCTGTTCTGGATACCAGCGCCAGCCTTCATCTATCTCGATCGTCTGGCCATGTTCGCACCGTTTTTCCTGCTCGGGGCGTGCGCGGGGGCGACCGGCACGCGCTGGGAGATATGGCTCGACCGATTCTGGCCCTGGGCGATGGCCTTGTTCCTCATCGTGCTGGCCGGGGTGGCGGCGCGGCCGGTGGGGCCGGTCCTCGCCCAGAAAACGGTTTTATTGCTCACCGGGTCGATTTCACTACCGGCGATTCACGGATGCTTAAGGAATTTACGCTCTATTGCCCTGCAAACGATATTTTTACGGCTGGGGCGGTATAGTTTCATGATCTATCTGTTCAACACTTCATTCATAGGTCTGGCCAAAGGGGTTCTGCTCCTGGCCTGGAACTGGGACGGCACGCATTTCCTGGGCTTTGCCCCGGCATTGATGGCCGCCGGGCTGATGGGGCCCATGGCGGCGAAGCGCTACGCCTTTAGCCGGATACCCAGGCTGGAACGGATGACGGATTAAGCGGCCCGTGCCGTGGCATCTCCTCCATCGCATGCCGGCCCTGCCCGCTCACCGGATATCGAACGGTTCCTGAACCACTTGCGGCCGGAACTGGCAGCCAGCTTTTCGGTCGAGCAGATCGCCGCGGTGGAATTGCATTTCGCCATGCGCAACCGCGCGGGCCACACCATAGACTGGCGCAGACGCATCGGGTTTGGCCGGCTCCGGGGTTATCTTGTCGTGCTGGCGGGCCGGGAGCGCGGTCACGATTAACCATCACTGCCGGAAATACCCGCCATAGCGGGGATGATACATCTCAGCATCGGCATAGCCGGATTTTTCATGGGCGGCGGTATTCACCCGCGTCAGCGCCGTGCCCGCCAGCACCACCCCGGCTTCCTCCAGGAGCAAAATCGCGGCGCGGACCACGCGGCGCGGCGTCTGGCCCCAGCGTATGCAGAGCAGCGCGCTATCGGCCAGCCGGGCGAGCACGCGGCCCTCGGCGAGCGCGAAAGCCGGCGGGGCGTCGATGAGGATCACATCATAGCTCTCACGCAGCATATACAAAAATTGCGGCAAAGAAGGTGAGAGAAACAGCGACAAGGCGGATTTCGCCTGCGTACCGGCGGGCATGATCCACGCCCCCGACAGCCGGTCCTCGATGAGGATTTCATCCCGCGTGGCGAGCCCGGCGAGATGATCGGTGAGCCCCTTGGCGCCGCCGGTGCGGAAAAGCGGGTCGAAACTGGGCTGGCGGATATCGCCATCCACGGCGAGCACGCGCAGGCCGGCGCTGGCCAGCGAGCGGGCGAGCGCGATGGTGAGCGTGGTCTTGCCCTCGCCGGGCCGCGCGGCGGTAATGGCGATGATCTTGCACGGGCCGCCCACGAGCCCGAGCCCGGTACGCAAGGCGCGCAGCTGCTCGGCGTAAAGCGAAAACGGCAATTCCAGAGCCGCCACATAGGGGCGCGGGTTTTCCGGTACCAGCGCGTAGCATGCAAGCCCGGTCACGGCGCGGATTTCGGTGCCGGAATGCAGCGAGGTATCCAGCGCGTCGCGCAGCCCAGCCAGCAATATCCCGGCGCAAAACCCGAGCCCCAGAGCCGCCGCCAGAATCAGCCCGCGATGCGGCGTGCTGGGTTCGCTCGGCACCGCGGCGGTGGAAAGGATGCGGGCATCGGGCTTGGTCAGCGAGGCGTCCTGCGCCAGCTGCCCGGCCTGGCTCGTCATGGCGCGCAGCATGTCCTGCCCGGCCATGGCGCGTTGTTCCAGGGCGCGGATGGGGGCCGATTCCTGGTCCTGCGCCTGCTCCTGCGCCTGGGCATTGTTCAGTGCCGCCTGGAGCGTGTGAATTTGCGCGGCATCGGCGGCGAGATCGGCCTTCGCGGCATCAAGCTCCCGCCCAGCCTCGGCGCCTATCTCGCCGGTAATGGCGGCGAGCTGGCTTTGCGCCTCCTGCCGCGCCGGGTAATTGGGCCCGTATTGCGCCGCCAGCGACTGCACCTGCGCCGCAAGGTCCGCCTGGCGCTGGCGCAAAGGCAGCAAATTGGGCGCGATGGCGGCATTCGCGGCGGCGGCATCGCCCCCGGCGGCGGCCGATTGCAGCCTTGCCTGGTTCATCGCCATCACGGCCTGCGCCTGCACCAGCGCGGCGGCCAGGCGGCTTACCGTCTCGGTGGTCAGGCTGGCCTGCGCCCCCTGCACCACCCCGGCGGCGGCGCGCGCCTGGGCAAGCTGCGTCTCGGTCTGGTCAAGCCCGGTCTGCACCGTGGCGGAATGGGTTTCCAGCCAGTCCTGCGCATCGGTCAGCGCGGCGAAGGACTGGTCGCGTTCATGGTTGAGATACAGCGTCATGGCAAGATTGGCGGCGCTGGCGGCAAGTTGTGGCGAATGGCTGGTGAAGCCGACCGTCAGGATGCGCGAACCCGGCATCACCGCCACGGATAAAGCGCGCTGCACGGCCTGCGCCACCGCAGCGGCGCCAGCAGGCGAATCGTGCCGCAGAAAGCCGAAAAACGAGCGGCGGCGTAAAGCCGGATTGAACTCGGCCAGGCTCGCCAGGTTTAGCTGCCGGGCAATCTGCGCGGCGGCCGGCAGGCTGGCGATGATGGCGCCCTGGCTCGCCGTTACCGCGTCCTCATTGGCGGCATCCTGCGGCAGGTTGTCGCTATCGCCGGGAATCGCGGCACCGGCCGGGTCGTACAACAATATGCCGGTGGCGGTGTAGGTGGTGGGGCTGGCGAGCATGGCGGCAAGCGCCAGCAGCGGCACGATGATGGTGGCCGCGAGGATGATCCGCCAGCGCCGCCGCAAGGCGAGCAGCTGATCGGCGAGAACCGGGGGTGCCGGCGGGGCGAGGCTGGGCAGCGTCAGGCTCATTCGCGCAACATTAGTTAACTCTTATTCATCTTGCAATCTATAGTTGCGGATAGGGCAGCACCCAGGGCCGCACCCCCTGCACCTGCCGGTCCGTACGGCGGCGCACGCCATCCGGCGTGATCCAGGCGGCGACGGCACCCTGCCGGTAGGTGGCGAAACGGTCGATGACCGGCGCGGCGCAGGCCGGCATCTCGATGGGCGCGACGATGAGCCGGGCCGGCACACAGACCGGCACGGTGGTATACCAGGCAGCGCCGACCCGGCAGGAGGCCGCCGTGCACCCCGCCGGGGTGAGCGGCGTTCCGCCCCAGACGGTCCGCCACTGCACCAGCGTGAAATTATCGGCCTTCGCGGCGCGAACGAGAAACACCGTTTCGCCGCTGCGCAGCGCGATGAGCCGGGAATCGGCCGAGACCAGCACATCGGGCGGCCGCGCCGAGAGGGCGATGACAAGACCAAGCGCGATGACCGGCACACCCGCGAACCGTCCCGCCGAGCGCCAGATGCACAGCCAGGCCAGTCCGGCGGCGATGAACAGGATGGCGCTGGCGGGCATGGGCTTGATTTGCAGCAGGGCATCCGGCCAGGTGGCGATAAACTGCGTCACCCTGACGATGGCGGCGATGCCCCAGCCCATCGGCACCAGCGCCAGCGCCGCCAGATGCACGGGCATCAGCGCCAGAGCGAGCAGGCCGCAGGGCATGATCCAGAATGCGGTAAGCGGCACGGCAAGCAGGTTGGCGGGAATCCAGTAGGGCTGGATCTGCTGGAACTGGTAGGCGGCAAACGGCATGGAGGCGCCACCCGCGAGCAGGCTGGTAAAGGCGAGCCCCAGCACATGGCGGCCCAGTTTGGCCGCCTGCGAATGCGGCGTGCGGATGCGCGGGGCGCGCTGCTGCATGGCGGCGTAGCCCGATATCAACGCCGCGACGGCGGAAAAACTCATCTGGAAGCTGGTGGAGAGGATAACCTCCGGGCTTGCGAGCAGCAGCGCCAGCGCGGCGATGGCGAGGCCGCGTAGTGAAAACGCCCGTCGCCCGGCAAACACGCCCAGGGTAGCCAGCGCCGCCATGGCCAGCGAGCGCAGGATCGGCAGATGCGCCCCGGTAAGCGCGGCATAGCCAATGCCGCCCAGCAGCGCCGCCGCCGCCGCGATGGATTTGACCGGCAGATGCAACGCCAGGAGCGTATGGCGCGTGAGCAGCCAGCGCGTGGACCAGAATACCAGCCCCATCACGATGCCGACATGCAGCCCCGCCACGGCGAGAATATGCGCGAGCCCGGCCTCGACGAATTCCTGGCGTTCCGGCGGCGGAATCGCCTGTTCATCGCCGGTGAGCAACGTAACGGCAATGCCGCCAGTCGCGCGCGGCAAAGTGGCCAGGATGGTGCCGGTAATGTCGTTACGCAAATTCTGCAGCCCGTCGGCGAGGCGGTTGCGCGGCGCCACCCTGGTGAGGGTGAGCGGGGTGAGCGCGAAGCCGGACGCGTTGAGCCCGGAGAAAAAATAATCGCGTTCCATGTCCCAGCCGCCGGGCCAGGCGGGCCGCTCGGGGCCGAACAGAATGGCATAGGCCTGCACCCCCTGCCCGGCTTTCAGCGCCAGACTCTCCCCCGGGTGCAGCTTCAGCCTGATGGCGCGGGGCAGGATGGGGCCGGCATCGATGCGCGGCGATACCAGGGTAACGCGCGCGGCATCCGGCAATTGCTCGATCCGCGCGATCGTGCCGGACAAGGTGACCGGGCCGATCGGCATGATCCGCATCGGCGGTTCATCCGCCGTGCGCCATTCCGCCCGGGCAAGCCCGAGCGCGGCGGACAGGGCCAAGAGGGCCAGAAAGCGGAGCAGCATATGCCGCCAGGACACGGCCAGCGCCAGGGCGGTGAGCAGGAGACCCAGAATGCCGGTCCAGAGCGGCGGCTCGAAAGGCAGCGCGAAATAGCCAAGTATGGCCGCCCCCATGGCAACCGGCAGCAGGAGCATGAACCGCCCCCGCTCGGCCTCGATCCAGCGCCAAAACATTTCGGCCAACGACAACTCCCGGTTGCGTGCACGTTAACCTTTGCCGCGCGCTTTCACAATCCGGGCTGACAGGGTAACAGGCGGCATGACCATTCGCACCCGTTTCGCCCCCTCGCCCACCGGGCTGCTGCATATCGGCGGCGCCCGCACGGCCCTGTTCAATTTCCTTTTCGCCAGGCATTTCGGCGGCGAATTCCTGCTTCGCATTGAGGATACGGACCGCGCCCGCAGCACACAGGAAGCGGTGCAGGTCATCCTCGATGGTCTTGATTGGCTGGGCCTGTCCCCCGATGCGCCGCCAGTCTACCAGACCCGTAACGAGGCGCGGCATGTGGAAGTGGCGCTACAATTACTCGCCGAGGGCAAGGCCTATAAATGCTACTGCTCCCCGGCCGAGCTGCAGGAGATGCGCGAGCGCGCGGTACAGGAAAAACGCGCCCCGCGTTATGACGGTACCTGGCGCGACCGCGATCCGGCCGAAGCCCCCGTCGGCGTGAAGCCCGCCCTCCGCCTGAAAGCCCCGCGCGACGGCGAGGTGGTGCTGGCCGATCTCGTCCAGGGCGAGGTGCGCGTGAAAAATGCCGAGATGGATGACATGATCATCCTGCGCTCCGACGGCACGCCGACCTATCTGCATGCCGTGGTGGTCGATGACCATGACATGGCGATCACCCATGTCATTCGCGGTGATGATCATCTCACCAACACCTTCCGGCAGATCCAGATCTATGATGCGATGGGCTGGGACAAGCCGCAATTCGGCCATATCCCTCTTATTCACGGCGCCGATGGCGCGAAACTCTCCAAACGGCATGGCGCGGTGAGCATATTGGAATTCCGCGAGCAGGGCTTCCTGCCCGAGGCATTGTGTAATTATCTGTTGCGCCTTGGCTGGGGCCATGGCGATGCTGAGTTTTTGTCGCGTGAGGAGCAGGTGCAATTATTCACGCTGGAGGGCGTCGGCCGTGCCGCGAGCCGCATGGATTACGCCAAGCTCACGCATCTGAACGGCATGTGGCTGCGCCAGGCGGATGATGCACGCCTGGTGCAGGATGTGGTGCAGCGCCTGGTGGCCGCCGGGCTGACCGTGAGCACGGTGGCGATGACCCGCCTCGCGGCCCTGATGCCCGGGCTGAAGGAGCGCGCCAAAACCCTGACGGAGCTGAGCCAGGCCGCCGCCTTCCTGGCGCGTTCCGTGCCGCTGCCCTTCGAGCCGAAGGCGTTGGCGCTGCTCACCGATGATGCCAAGGCCATGCTCGGCCGGCTCGTCCCCGTGCTGGCGGCAACGGATTTTTCCGCCGCCGCTTTGGATACGGCCTTGCGCGCCTTCGCGGAAGTGGAAGGGCGCAAGCTCGGCCAGGTGGCGCAGCCCCTGCGCGCGGCGCTGACCGGCAGCACGATGAGCCCGGGCATAGACGCTACCCTGGCCGGTCTGGGGCGTGAGGAAGCCGCGATCCGTCTATGCGCGGCCATCAACGGTGAGGTCGCGGCGGATACCAACCAGCTTCAGTAAAACCACTACCCCTGCATTCGGACCGCAACCCGGGGGCGTTTACGCCGCCGCCTGCGGCACCTTGCCTTCGGCCAAAGCCTGCGCCAGCGAGGTGCCATCGAGTTCGGCGGCGATGGCATCGCGCACCCGGCGCATCACCTTGCGTATCTCGCAAGCCTGCTCGTCATGGCATTCGTCGCAGCGGCGGTAATAATTCACGCTGACACAGGCGAGCGGCGCCAGCGGCCCGTCCATGATGCGCACGACCTGGCCGAAGGTGATGAGATCGGCCGGTTTGGCCAGCGCATAACCGCCGCCCCGCCCGCGCCGGGAGCGCACCAGCCCGTTGCGGTTGAGCTCCAGCAATATCGCTTCCAGGAATTTTTTGGGCAGGTTCTCGCGCTCGGCGATATCACTCACCAGCAGCAGGTTGTCGGTTTTTTCCCGCGCCAGCACCAGCAAGGCCTGCAAAGCGTATTTGCATTTCTGCGACAACATCTGGCTGCTCCTCAAAGCGCAGGGACTCGTTCGTTAAGGTCTACACCAGTGTTATCCGATAGGAAATACATTTACAGCCCCCGGATCAGGCGTTCAAACTCAGCCCCACCGCTTCCGCGACCTTGATGCCATCCACCCCCGCGGAGAGAATGCCCCCGGCATAACCGGCACCCTCGCCGGCCGGGTAAAGCCCGGATGTGTTGAGCGAGCAAAGCGTTTTACCGCGCGTGATGCGCAAAGGTGACGAGGTCCGGGTTTCCACCCCGGTCAGCACGGCATCCGCCCGGTCGAACCCCGGTATCGTCCTGCCAAAGGCCGGCAGCGCCTCCGCTATGGCGGCAATGGCGTAATCCGGCAGAGTCGGGGCGAGGTTGGTCAGATGCACGCCGGGCCTGTAGCTCGGCAGCACCTCGCCAAAACTTTCCGAAGCGCGGCCGGCGAGAAAATCCCCCACGAGCTGGCCCGGCGCCTGGTAGCCGCCCCCGCCCGCCACAAAAGCCGCACTCTCCCAGCGGCGCTGAAACTCCACACCCGCCAGCACGTCCCCCGGGTAATCCTCCGGGCTGATGCCGACGACGATGCCGGCATTGGCATTGCGCTCGGCGCGCGAATACTGGCTCATGCCGTTGGTTACCACCCGCCCCGGCTCGGATGTGGCGGCCACCACCGTGCCGCCCGGGCACATGCAGAAACTGTAAACGGAACGGCCGTTTTTGGCGTGATGCACGAGCTTGTAATCAGCCGCGCCCAGAATGGGATTGCCGGCGGCGGGACCGAAACGATGACGGTCGATCATGCCCTGCGGATGCTCGATGCGAAAGCCGATGGAGAATGGCTTGGGCTCCATGAACACGCCGCGGCGGTGCAGGATCTCGAACGTATCCCGCGCCGAATGGCCAATGGCGAGGATGACATGATTTGTTTCGATACGCTCGCCATCCGCCAGGATAACACCCCGCATCTGGCCATCCTGGATGTCAAAATCCGTGACATGCGCGCCGAAACGGTACTCACCGCCAAGAAGCTCGATTTTGGCGCGGATGCTCTCCACCATGGCGACAAGCCGGAACGTGCCGATATGCGGCTTGGCGATGTACAAAATCTCCTCCGGCGCCCCGGCCTCGACAAAGGCCGTTAAAACCTTGCGGCTGAGATGTCGCGGATCCTTGATCTGCGAATAGAGCTTGCCATCCGAGAAGGTACCCGCTCCGCCCTCGCCGAACTGCACGTTGGATTCCGGGTTCAGAATGCCCCGCCGCCACAACCCCCAGGTATCCTTGGTACGCTCCCGCACCAGCTTGCCGCGCTCCAGAATGAGCGGACAAAACCCCATCTCCGCGAGCACGAGTGCCGCCAGCAGCCCGCACGGCCCGGCCCCGATGACAACGGGGCGTTTATCCGGGCGGCGCGCGGCTTCGGTCACAAATTTATACGACACATCCGGGCTGGGTGTGCCCTGCGCCGTCGCCACCGCCAGCTCGGCATCGATGGTATAGACCAGCGCGATGGCGTTTTTCTTGCGGGCATCCCAGGCGCGGCGGAACACCTGGTAGGACAGCACCGCCGCCTCCGGCACGGCGAAACCGGCGGCGATGGCGGCGCGCAATTCAGGCTCGGTATGGGCAAGCGGCAGGCGGAGTTCGGTCAGGCGGCGCATTGGGTGCTTTGAGTAAAATGGATTAGAACGCCTCCTACAACTTCAGAGCCGCAAACGCCAATGTCGCCGCTTTCCAATCTCGCGCTTCCCCATTTCGCGCATCCATGAGTCTGGTTATCGACCTGCGCTGCCTGCAGGACCAAAATTATTATGAGCGCGGCATCGGCAGTCATGCCCGCATGCTGCTGCGCCACGCGCCGCGCTGCATCGGGCTGGCCGACCCATCTCTGCCGCCCCTGCCCGATGAGGTGGCGGCGCTGGTGCCCGAAATTTCTCCGCATGCCCATGTGCCAGGGGCAACCATGCTGCTCAACCCCTCTCCCTTTACCCCGCGCCAGGATTTTCTGGCGCCCCTGCTCACGGATGAACGCGTGCTGAAGGCGGTTTGCGTGCATGATTTCATTCCCTTCGACGACCAGGCGAATTACCTGACGCATCCCCTCAACCGGCTGGATTATTTCACCGCCATGGCCTGGCTGCGGCGCTACGATGTGTTTCTGCCGAACTCGGTGCCGACGCAGACACGGCTGCATGAATTATACGGCAAGGTCCGCAGCATGGTCACAGGGGTAGCCCTGCCGCCCTGGATTCATGGCATCGTACCGGAAACGCCACGCCATATTCTGATGATCGGCGGCGATGATGCGCGCAAGAACCCAGAAGTTCTGGCGGCGGCGCATGGCGCAAGTGGGGTTTTGCGGCGCCTGCCCCTGATCATCACCGGCCATGTCGCGCCGGAGCGCGCGGCGCGGCTGCGGGCGATAACAGATGTCGAGCTGCCGGGGCGGATTTCCGCCCCCGCCATGCGCGCGCTTTATGCGCGGGCTTTGGTGGTGGTTACCCCCTCGCTGGCGGAGGGATTTTCGCTGCCGGTGCTGGAGGCCTGTGCCGCCGGCGCGCCCTCCATCGCCTCGGATATTCCGGCGCACCGGGCGCTGCTCCCCGCGGCATTTTTGTTCCCCGCCGATGACGCGGCGGCACTGACACAACTGCTGGAATATATATTGCCACGCCGGAGTAAAATCGTGGCGGCGCAGGCCGGGCTGTGGCAGGCATTTTCGGAACCAGCCGTAGCCGCCAGGGTTTTTGCCGCATTGCTGCCCAAACCCGCCATCGCGCGCGGCGCCAGGCCCCGTATCGCGGTACTGAGCCCTATGCCGCCCGCGCGCAGCGGCATCGCCGATTATTCCGCCGCCATGGTAGGGGCGTTGCGTAAACGCGCGGATGTACTGGCACTGGACAGCGCCGCGCAAAGCCCCCTGCCCTATATGGATGCGCGTTACGATGCGGTGCTCAGCGTCATCGGCAACGCGCCGATGCATGAGCGCGCGCATGATTTTTCGCTCCGCTGGGGTGGCGCGGCTTTATGCCATGATGCCCGGTTGATGGGGCTGTTTTCCGCGCGCGGCACGGCGACGGTGGCACAACTCGCCGGTGAAGAGCTGGGCCGCGTGGTGGCGGAGACTGAAATTCGCGCCTGGGCGGCGGATGAACGATTGCGTGCGGCATGTTTTCTGGGACCGCTCGCGCGCGCCGCCCGGCCGCTGATATTTCACGCAAGACCATGCGTTGATCTGGTACGGGAACGCTTCGGCGTGGCGGCACGATATTTACCCTTTGCCATGCAGCGGGTTTTTGCTCCGCCGCTGGACCGGGCGGCGGCACGGGCGGCGCTGGGGATTGCGGCGGATGAAAAGCTGATCGTCAGTTTTGGGTTTTTAACACGAGGTAAAGGGATAGAGGCAGCGCTGGCGGCATTTTCGCGGCTGCGTCGCGGCCGGCTCGTATTTGCCGGCGAGGCTACGCCAGATACGGAGAGTTTCAGGATTTTGGCACAGGATTTAGGAATCTCTGACCGCGTTACGCTCGGCACTGGGTTTGTCGATGAGCCAACATACCGGCATTGGCTGGCAGCGGCGAATGTAGGGCTGCAATTGCGCGAGGGCCAGGCTGGGGCGATTTCCGGGACACTGCAGGATTGTATCGGGGCCGGATTGCCGAGTGTTGCGAATGCCGACCTCGCAGAAAATCTGCAAGCCCCGTCTTACGTAAAACGCGTGGCGGACAGGCTGGATGCGGCGGAAATCGCAACAGCTCTGGCGGCGGCTTTAGCCGGGCCGAACGATACCGCAGCGGAATGCCGGACCTACCGCGCGGCGCATTCCATGTCATCATATGCGGAAAACCTGTCAGGTATTCTGGGTATTTAGCAACGTCATTGCGAGCGCAGCGCGGCAATCCATCTGTTCCGCCTTGTTGCGGACATGGCTGGCTTTGCCGCGCTTGCAATCACGCGCTCAAAGCCCATCCTCCTTCTTCGCCAGCGCAATCGTCAGCAACGCCGCCTCAATCTGCGCGTCATGCGCCGCCATTTCCCGCCGCAATGCCGCAAGCTCCGCCAGCACCTCGCCCAGCATCAGGCGCCGGACCCGCCGGAGCAGTGCCTTAAGCACGGCGCAGATCCAGCGTGCGCGGATAATCCGGCCCGCTTACCGGCTTGGGCTCGGGTGCGGCGCCCGGCGTGTGGCCGAACGGGTAAAACCGCGAGCGGCGGCGTGCCTCGGCAGAGTTGGAGTTCACGGGAAAATCCTCGTAGGCCCGGCCACCAGGATGCGCCACATGATGCGTCATGCCGCCCAGCGCGCGTCCAGTCCATTTATCATACACGTCGAATATCAGCGGCACCTGCGCGTTGATGGTCGGGTGCAGCGCGGAATAAGGCTGCCAGGCCTTGAAGCGCACCCCGGCGACATACTCACCCTGGTTGGGCGTGCGCTGCATCGGCAGAGCGGCGCCATTGCAGGCGAGCACGTAGCGCTCATCCACCCAGCCATTCACCTTCACCTGCAAACGTTCCGCCGAACTATCGACATAGCGTGCCGTGCCGGCATTGGTTTGTTCCTCGCCCAGAACATGCCACGGCTCCAACGCGTGGCGCAGTTCGAGCTGGATATCCCGCACCGCGACCTCACCGAGTTTGGGAAAACGGAATTCCAGATGCGGCGCGAACCACTCCTTCTCCAGCGGGAAGCCATAAGCGCCCAGCTCTTCCAGCGCATCATGAAAATCGCTCTGGTTGTAGTGCGGCAGCAGAAACTCGTCATGCAGACGCGTCCCCCAGCGCACCAGGCTGCGCTCATAAGGGCGCTCCCAGAAGGCCGCCACGGCCGAGCGCATCAACAGCATCTGCGCCGCCGACATTTCCGCATGCGGCGGCATTTCGAAGGCGCGGAATTCGACGAGCCCGCGCCGGCCGGAGCCGCCGGTTGGCGCGTACATCTTATCGATGCAGAATTCCGTGCGATGGCCGTTGCCGGTCATGTCGCACAGAATGTTGCGGAACAGCCGGTCCACCATCCAGGGCGGTGTATAGGTTTGCTTGCTCACCTGCTGGAAGGCGATTTCCAGCTCGTTTATGGCGTCATCCCGCGCCTCGTCGATGCGCGGATGCTGCGAGGACGGGCCGATGAACAACCCGGCAAACAGGAACGAAAGTGACGGATGATTATGCCAGAATCCGAGCATGGATTTCAGCAGATCGGGCCGGCGCAGGAACGGGCTGTCGGCCGGGCTCGCCGCGCCCATCACCACATGGTTGCCGCCGCCCGTGCCGACATGATGGCCATCCAGCATGAATTTCTCGGTCGCCAGCCCCACCTCGCGCGCCGCCTCGTAGAGCTGGCCGGTGCGTTCCACAATCTCGCCCCAGCTTTTCGCCGGGTGGATATTGGCCTCGATCACCCCCGGGTCAGGCGTGATGGAGAAATTGAGCACACGCTCATCCTCGGGTGGCAGATAGCCCTCCAGAAACACTTTCCGGCCGAACTCCTCGGCGGTCTGCTCAACCGCGACGGTCAGCTCCAGCCAATCCTCGACATCGTAGAGCGGCGGATAAAATACATGAATGATACCATCCCGCGCCTCGACGCAGAGTGCCGTCCGCACCAGCCCCGGTTCGTCCCGCCCGGCCACGGGCGGCTCCTGCTGCACCGGCCGGAACCCCTCTATGCTGCCAGGCCCCCAGCCAAACGCGCTCTCACGGATACGCTGCATCGATTCGCGTTTGGGCAGAACCGTGCGCGGCGCGAAAGGGTCGGCCGCGAAATCCGCCTCGATCGTCTCGGGGTCCGCCCAGGGCAGGCTCTCCAGCGGCAGGCGCAGCCCGACGGGGCTGTCGCCGGGCACGAGAAACATCACATCATCGCGGAAGAACCATTTGCCGGATTCCCAGCGCCGCGCGCCATCCCGCACCACCCGGCGCAGCGGCAGCACCGCCCCCACCGGGGCAGCCAGGCCCTGGCCGAACACCTTGGCCAGGCGCTTGCGCTCCAGCTCATCGCCGAGCTTGGAATCCTCGGCCACCACATTGGCCGGCAGGCGCTTCTCGCGCCACAGGTAATAATGCACATCCTCATGCGCGAGGTTCACGAGGTCCGGGTCGAGCTGCAGCCGCTCGGCCAGCACGCGGGCGAACAGCTCGCCATCCTCGGCCGTGGCATTGTCGCGGTCATCATCGCCCGCGAGCAAATCGCGGTTGCGCCAGACCGGCTCACCATCGGCCCGCCAATGCGCGTGGATCGCCCAGCGCGGCAATTGCTCGCCAGGGTAATGCTTGCCCATGTTATGCGTCAGCACCGCGCCCTTGGCCCAAAGCGGCAGAAGCTTGCGCATCAGCCGCCCGGCATAGGCGCGCTTGGTCGGGCCCATTGCGTCGATATTCCATTCCGGCGCTTCCTGGTCCGTGGCGCACACAAAGGTCGGCTCGCCGCCCATGGTCAGGCGCACATCGCCGCGCAGCAAGGCCCGGTCCACCGCCGCCCCGCGCGCCAGAATATCCTGCCACTGCCTGTCCGTGTAGGGCTTGGTCACCCGCGGCGTCTCGGCGATGCGCTTCACCTCCATATGGAATTCAAACGCCGCCTCGGTATCCTCCTCCGCCGTGAAGCCGCCGGTAATGGCGGCGGCCGAGCTTGGCGAGGGCGTGGCGGCCAGCGGAATATGCCCCTCGCCGGTGAACAGGCCCGATGTCGCATCGAGCCCGACCCAGCCGGCCCCCGGCAGATACACCTCGGCCCAGGCATGCAGATCCGTGAAATCAGCCTCCGGGCCGGAGGGGCCGTCAATCGCCTTGATATCCGCGGTAAGCTGGATCAGGTAGCCCGACACGAAGCGCGCCGCATAGCCCATATGGCGCAGCAGATTAACCAGCGCCCAGGCCGAGTCCCGGCACGAGCCCTTGGCCAGCCCCAAAGTTTCCTCAGGCGTATACACCCCCGGCTCCAGCCGCACGACATAGGCGACACGCTCATTCAGCACGCGGTTGGTCTCGACCAGCATGTCGATGACGCGCAGCGCCTTGCCGTCGAATTTTTCGTGCATCTCGGCGATCAGCGCGGTCAGGCGCGGCCCCGGCTCGTTCAGCATGCGGAACGGCGCCAGCTCCTCGGCCAGAATATCGTCGTATCTGAACGGCCAGGTCTCGGCCTGCGGCTCAAGAAAAAAATCGAACGGGTTGATGGTCGCCATATCCGCCACCAGGTCCACCACCACGTCAAAATGCGTGACGCGCTCGGGAAACACCACGCGGGCGAGGAAATTGCCCTGCGGGTCCTGCTGCCAGTTGATGAAATGCGGCTTGGGCGAAATATTCAGCGCATAGGAGATGATCGGCGTGCGCGCATACGGGGCGGGGCGCAGCCGTATGGTCTGTGGCCCCAGTACCACCGGGCGGTCGTATTTATACGAGGTGCGATGCGTGATGGCGGCGTGGATTGACATGCAGGCTCCTTGACGTCTCGAAGATCAAGGACGTCTCAAAGATCAAGGACGTCTCGAAGATCAAGTCACCACGGGATTCACTTTTTTGCAACGCAATAAAAACAGATACATCGCGCCCCCGTCAGAGCCTGCCGGGCTGGCCCGCTCCGGCCTGAAACCCGGCGGCGCGCACCCTGCCGAAATACCTGGCCAGAAACCAGCCGCATAGCACGAAACCGGGCACGAAGCCGGCCCAGGCAACATGGCGGTGAATGAAGGCAAGCCCGATGAACAGGTTCAGCGCCCCCCAGAGCACGTTATGCTCCGGCGCCGAGGGCGCGATGCCGCGCGGCTTGGCGAAAGGCGAGGGAAACAGCTCGCCACGCAAGCCCGCCGTAAGATGCGGGATACTGTTGCAGAGCAGCGCCCCGCCGACAAAACTCATGATGAAATGCACGGCGAACATGGAGCCTCCCAACTATTTCTGCGCGGCAATCGCCGCCTCCATGGCCGCCACCGCCGACAGATTGATGATACCACGCGCCGTCGTGCTCGGCACGGCAATATGCAATGGTTTTGACAGTCCCAGCAGAATCGGCCCGACCGTGACCGCCTCGCCCACCGCCTTCACCAGGTTGAAGGCGATATTCGCGGCATCGATATTCGGGAATATGAGCAGGTTGGCAACGCCGTGCAGGGTCGAGCCGGGCAGCGCCTGGTGGCGGATCTGCTCCACCAGCGCGGCATCCGCATGCATCTCGCCATCCACCTCCATATCGGGGTCCTGGGCGTGGATCAGCCCCAGCGCATGGCGCATCTTTTTCGCGCTCGGGCTGTTGGAGGCGCCGAAATTGGAATGCGAGAGCAGCGCCACCTTGGGCGTCAGGCCAAAATGCCGCACGGTCTGCGCCGCCATCAGCGTCATCTCGGCCAGCTCCTCGGCGCAGGGGTCTATATTCACATGGGTATCGCAGAAAAACAGTGGTCCCGCCTGCAGGATCAGCGCCGTGAGGGCGAAAACCCGGCCCGAGCTGGTTTTGCGCGGGATGATGGGCAAGGCGTACTGGAATTGCCGCCACCAATCGCCGGTACCACCGCAGATCGCGGCATCGGCCTCACCCAGCGCCAGCATCATGCCGGCCGCCACTGTCGGGCGCTTGGCGATATGGCGCACCGCCGCATCGGGCGGCGTGCCGCGCCGGCCGACTCGCTTGGAATAGGCCTCGAGCAGCCGGGCGGACAGCTCCGGCTCACGCTCCAGATCGACGATACGGACAGTCTCGCCCGGCACCAGCCGCAGCCCGAGGCTTTTAATGCGCGCCTCGATGATCTCGGCGCGGCCAAGCAAAATGGGTCTGGCCAGACCGTCATCCACCACGCTCTGCACCGCGCGCAGGGTTCGTTCATCCATGCCCTCGGCATAAACAATGCGCGGCCTGGCCTTGCGCGCCACCTCGATGACCGGCCGCAGAAGCTGGCCGGAGCGCACGACATTGCGCTCCAGCTCGTGCAGATAGGCCTCGAAATCAAGAATCGGCTTGCGCGCCACCCCGGCTTCCATGGCGGCCCGCGCCACGGCCGGGGCGATATGCATGATCAGCCGGGGATCGAACGGCTTGGGGATGATATATTCCGGGCCGAAAACCGGGGCCACACCGCCATAAGCCGCCGCCACGGCCTCGGAGGCTTCCGCACGTGCCAGTTCCGCGATGGCCACCACAGCGGCCAGCTTCATGCTCTCGGTAATCGCCGTCGCCCGCACATCGAGCGCGCCCCGGAAGATGAAAGGGAAGCACAGAACGTTATTGACCTGATTGGGAAAATCGGACCGCCCGGTCGCGATGATGGCATCCGGCCGGGCCCGGCGCACCAGCTCGGGCAGAATCTCCGGCTCCGGATTGGCCAGGGCCAGGATCAGCGGGTTGGGCGCGAGCAGCTCCAGCCATTCCTCGCGCAGCACGCGCGGCGCGGACAGGCCGAGGAAAATATCAGCCCCGGGCAGCACATCGGGCAGAATCCGGGCATCGGTCGCGCGGGCGACATCGGTCAGCGTCGCATCGAGGTTCGGGCGCCCCTGATAGATCACCCCCTCCTTATCCGTCATGGTGATGTTCTCGGCCCGGGCCCCCAGGGCTTTCAGCGTCCGCACGCAGGAAAGTGCCGCCGCCCCCGCCCCGGAAGTGACGATCTTGATGTCCTCGATGCGCTTGTTCTGCACCAGCATGGCATTGAGCACGGCAGCGCCCACGATGATGGCGGTGCCGTGCTGGTCGTCATGGAATACCGGAATTTTCATCCGGGCGCGCAATTCCTGCTCGATCCGGAAGCATTCCGGCGCCTTGATGTCCTCCAGATTAATGCCGCCGAAGCTCGGCTCCAGCCGCGCCACCGTCTCGATGAACTTGTCCGGGTCCGGCTCGTCGATCTCGATATCGAAGCTGTCGATATTGGCGAATTTTTTGAAGAGGACCGCCTTGCCCTCCATGACCGGCTTGCCCGCCAGCGCGCCGATATTGCCCAGCCCCAGCACAGCGGTCCCGTTGGTGATGACCGCGACGAGATTACCGCGCGAGGTGAGGTCGAACGAGGCATCGGGGTCGGCCACGATGGCATCGCAGGCCGCGGCCACGCCGGGGGAGTAGGCCAGCGACAGGTCGCGCGAGGTTTCCATCCGCTTCGTCGCGGTGATGGCGAGTTTGCCGGGGCGTGGTGAGCGGTGGTATTCCAGCGCGGCCTTGCGTAAAGCCTCATCCATGGCCCGAAACTCCTCTGTTACCCGCAGCTTAATGGACCATATGACCATGCCGGGACAACCGGCCATGTCATGTCATTTGAGCGCATGTCCTTTGAGAACACGGCATTTGGCATTATGGCCTTGGGTTTGAGCGGGGATTAAGAGCATGGATATGCCGATGCGTAACTGGTGCGGTCGAGAAGACTCGAACTTCCAAGGGGTTTCCCCCACAAGCACCTCAAGCTTGCGCGTCTACCATTTCGCCACGACCGCACGTTACGAAACCACCGGGGGTAAGCCGGTGCCGGGAGCCTATAGACCATGAGTTTTACGCCTGCAACCGGCGCGCCCGCCGATACGCTGGATTGGGAAGTCAGTACCGGCCTCACCGGCTATGATGCCGCCGTGGCGCGCATGCAGGCCCGCGCCGCCGCCATCCATGCCGGCATGGAAAATGAGCTGGTCTGGCTGGTCGAGCACCCGCCGCTCTACACCGCCGGAACCTCGGCCAAGGCCGAGGATCTGCAGGAGCCGGAGCGCTTTCCCACGCATAAAACCTCGCGTGGCGGGCAATGGACCTATCACGGCCCGGGCCAGCGCATCGCCTATGTCATGCTCGACCTCACGCGCAAGCATGCCGCTTTGCCCCTGCGCGATGTGCATTGCTATGTCCGCGCGCTGGAACGCTGGGTCATCGCCACGCTTGCCGAGTTCGGCGTGCAGGGGGAAATCCGCCAGGGCCGCGTCGGCATCTGGGTGGTGAATGGCGGCGAGGAACAAAAAATCGGCGCCATCGGCGTGCGGGTCACGCGCTGGGTAACGTGGCATGGCCTGGCGCTGAACGTGGCACCGGATCTGTCCCATTTCGGCGGCATCGTGCCCTGCGGCATCCGCGAACAGGGGGTGACCAGCCTGCGCGCGCTCGGAGTCGAGGCCGGCATGGCCGATGTGGATGCCGCGCTGCGGCGCCAGTGGGCGCCGATATTCGGCTGAGCATTTTCCGCCACGCACGCACCGCATGCGCTTTAACGAGCCGCCGCATCGCCCGGCCGCACACCCCGGAACCCGCACTCACGCGGGTATCGGCCAGCCATGCCCCGATGACAGCATCCCCGCGCTCAACATCACGTCCGGCGAATTCATTCCGCGCCGTCGCGCGTCACGCCGAGTGTTTTTGTCACCAGCTCCAGCACGCTGGAAATCTGGTATGGTTTCGCAATGAAGGCGTCGGCATCGGCGAGATATGATGGCATGGCGCTGCCGGTTGTCAGAATCACCGGAATATCCGGAAACCCCGCGCGGATGTCATGGGCAAGTCGCAGACCATCATCCGCGCCATTCATTTCGATATCAGAAAACACGACATCGACAGGAGCACCCGACCCCAGATAGCCCATGGCAGCGGTGCCGGAGCCGGCTTCGACAACAAACAGCCCGGCATCACGCATGGCTTGCGCGATGACATGGCGGATCAATACATCATCTTCGACAACCAGCACGCGCTTTGGCGCGGTATCCGTCTCGGCTTTCGGCAAGGCTGACATTATGGCATATCCCGCGACTCGCTCGACTCCCAGCGGTTATTAGACAATGTGATCAGCCTTGTTTCAATCTCAAGAACCGCCATTCAACGGCTATTCCCGCGATCTTACCTCGTTGTAATTAATTTGCCGGCTTCGCTGGACCTAAAATTACGTCGCGGCAACGCTAACATCGCCGCCGCAATGCCGTTTTACGTCCACCGCCAAAAATATTCTCCACTGGCGATGAGGACTATATCGGCACGGATGCCGCCTATATATGGTGCATGAAAATCTCGGTCCTCGACCAGTCCCCCGCCAAATCCGGCATCTCCCCAGCGGAGAGCATCCGCGAGAGCCTGGTACTGGCCCGGGCATGCGAAACATTCGGCTATCACCGCTACTGGCTGTCTGAACACCATAACACCGAATCCGTGGCCGGTTCGGCGCCGGAAATCCTCATCGCCGCCATCGCCGCCACCACCAGCCGCATCCGTGTCGGGGCGGCCGGCATCATGCTGCCGCATTATGCGGCGCTCAAAGTAGCCGAGCAGTTCCGCGTGCTGGAGGCCATCGCCCCGGGCCGCATCGATCTCGGGCTCGGCCGCGCTCCAGGTTCGGATGGCCGCACCGCTTTCGCGCTCAACCCGAATGCCGCGCGAGCCGCCGACATGTTCCCGAGCCAGGTGCGCGATGTGATGGCCTGGACCTCCGACGCACCGCTCCCCGCGGAGCACCCGTTCCGTGACATCATCTGCCAGCCGCAGGGGCCGACAGCACCGGAATACTGGATACTCGGCAGCTCGACCTATGGCGCCCAGCTCGCCGGCTATTTCGGCCTGCCCTATTGCTATGCCTATTTCTTCACCGATGGCGAGGGCACGGAAGAAGCCCTCGATGCCTATCGCCGCAGCTTCACCCCCTCCGCCATCCTCGCCGCCCC
>JAKBAV010000140.1 GCA_021826225.1 Pseudomonadota bacterium
CAGGCATCACGATGACGCATTTATACCCCAGCGCATTGGCCACCAGCGTCAGCCCGATCCCGGTATTGCCCGCCGTCCCCTCCACGATGAACCCGCCGGGCTTCAGCACGCCGCGCGCCTCGGCATCACGGATGATGGCGAGCGCCGCCCGGTCCTTCACCGAACCGCCGGGCGAGCAGAACTCCGCCTTGCCCAGAATCTCGCAGCCCGTGGCGGCGGAGGCGCGCTTCAGCCGGATGAGCGGCGTGTTGCCGATCGCCCCCAGCAACCCGTCCGCCACTGTTTCCATCATGCCCGGTCCTCGCTATGCTGCGAAAAAGTATACCACGGAGGATATTATGATCGAAGATGTCCCGCCGCGACAGGTCTGGGAAGCATTAATGAGCAACCCCTCCGCCGTGCTGTGCGATGTCCGCACCAGTGCCGAGTGGAACTTCGTCGGCCTGCCCGAGCTGAGCCAGACCGGCAAGCAGCCCCTGCTCGTGCAATGGCAGGCTTATCCCACCATGCAGCCCAACCCGAAATTCCTGGACGCCCTCACCGCCGCCCATCTCGGCCCGGACGACCACATCTACTTCATCTGCCGCTCCGGCGCCCGCAGCATGGCCGCCGCCCAGGCCGCGAAAGCGGCCGGCTTCACCCACGTCTATAACGTGAAAGACGGTTTTGAAGGCCCGGCGGACGCCCGAGGACACCGGGGCGGCGTTGCGGGGTGGAAGGCGGATGGGCTGCCCTGGAAGCAGGGGTAATACGGCAATGCCTTTCCTTGAAGAAGTTTTTCGCGTCTCAGGCGATCCAACCCACACGTACTTTGAACCCGACAAGTACCAAGAAGTCTTAGTCTCAGTAAGAACGCCAGGGCGTTGCTTGGTTATCGAAGGCCCTTTGCCAAGTATGGCAGCCTATATATAGACCTTTCACAAGACCACGATTCTCAAATTGATAACGTCGTCGCATCTCTTTGCAAACGGCTCACCGAAGATCGGGATGCAGCACAGATTGTCGACAAAAACAATCAAACGTAGCAAGCAACAAGTAGGGTTCAATGCCAGGAGACATCGCACCCTACTTTCCGCTATCGTCCATCCCCCAGCCCAATCCCCAGCCCCCGCGCCGTGCGCACCAGCGTCCCATCCGGGTCCACCAGGCTCGGCCGGGCAATCGCCTCTGCCATGGGCACATCCACCACGCAGCGATTCTGCCAAGCCACCATGCGGTCGAATTTCTGTTCCGCGATCAAATCCACCGCATGCACGCCGAAGGCCGAGGCGATAAGCCGGTCGCTCGCGGTCGGCTGGCCGCCGCGCTGCACATGGCCCAGCACCGTCACCCTGGTTTCGGCCCCGGTATGGCTGGTAATCGCCCCGGCCAGCACCTGGCCGATGCCGCCATAGGTCTGCCCGCCGCCGGTATGCTGCTGCCACACCCCGGCACCGCCCGGCGCCGGCACGGATTCAGCCACGATCACCAGCGCGAAATTCCGCCCGCTTTCGCGGATTTTATTGATATGCGCCGCCACCGCCTCAACCGTATAGGGTATTTCCGGAATCAGGATAACATCCGCCCCCCCGGCAATCCCGGCGGCAAGCGCTATATGCCCGGCATCGCGGCCCATCACTTCCAGAATCATCACCCGGTCATGGCTCGCCGCGGTCGGCTGCAAGCGATCGAGCGCCTCGGTCGCCACCATCACCGCCGTATCGTAGCCGACCGAGGTTTCCGTCACGCCGATATCATTATCGATGGTCTTGGGAATGCCGACGAGGTTGAACCCGCCCTCAGCCGCGAGCCGCCGCAATATCGCGAAACTGCCATCCCCGCCCACGCCGATCAGCGCCTCGATACCAAGCGCGCGGACCGCCTCGGCAATCTCAGCGGAGCGGTTCAGCAACGTGCCATCCGGCATGGGGAAGGCAAACGGATTGCCCTTATTGGTCGTGCCCAGAATCGTGCCGCCCAGGCGCAGCACGGTGCTGCTGGCGGCGGCGGGCCCCAGCTCCTCATAGGCATAGGGCCGGCGCAGCAGCCCCATCGTGCCATGGCGTATGCCCAGCACCCGCCAGCCATAGCCCGTGGCGCGCGAGACCACGCCGCGGATCACCGCATTGAGCCCGGCGCAATCCCCACCGCTCGTCAACAGCCCTATGGTTTTCGGCGGCATCGTATACTCCTGCGTGAGGCGCCAGCCGATACTAGCCACCCCACCCCGCCGCCGTCACCCCCCGCGCGCATTCATGTCAGGAACAGGCGCCGGTCAGAATGAAGCATTCGCCGCCATCACCTGCGGCTCGAAATATGAAGGCGCCTGCGGGCCGAGATAGGTATTCACCTCGAACTGCCGGTACGCCGCCGAGCCGCCGAACGTCCAGTCGCCCGTCATCAGGCTGAACGTCGCCTCGGCCTGCTGCGTGGTGCCCGGCAGCGAGGGGATGCACTCATTGTACAGCGCATAGGTCTTCACCATGTTGCCCGACGCATCATAGGCCTCGCCGAGCAGCGCGTACCAGCTATCCTCGTCGATATAGAGCCGGCGTCTGGCATTCACGTTGTGCTCGCCGGGGTGCAGGTTGGCCTCCAGCACCCATACGCGGTGCTTCTCCCAGCGCACGATATCCGGGTTGGCGAAATGCGCCAGCATGATCTCCTGCACCTTATGGGAATGGATGTTGTTGCAGTTATACGGCACCAGCATTTCCTGCTTGCCGATATAGCTCCAGTCATATTGCGCCGGATTGCCGTAGAAGCAGGAGCTTTCATCGATGTTGGAGATGCCGTTGGTCGAGGGATTCGGTGTGTCGAAGGCCTCATCCGGCGCCTTGCGCACCCGCCCCTGCCCGTTCAGCAGCGACCACACGATATCGGGGTTATCATTCACATTCGTGCTGTGCCACACCAGCTCCTCCTGCCCCACCACGGATGGCGGCGCCGAGACATAGGTGTGAAGCTTGCTGTAATACCCATCGAAATTTTCCAGCGTGCCGTCAGGGTCGTAATACGGGTAGACAAACCGCACAGCCCCCCCGGCGCTGAGCGAGAGGCCGCCATTGATCATCACATAGCTCGGCACGAAGCTGCTGCGATACGAGGCGCTGTTCCAGGCCGTAAGATGATTCCATATGAGTTGCGCCCCGCCGGTCAGCGGGTCGGCGGTGTCGATAATGGGGAACGGCACGCCGCCATAGGCGCCGGTAAAGCCAAGCCGCCCACCCGCCGGGTCGAGCTTCGCGCGGGTCACGTTCCTGGCCGTGTTGTCATACACGTATTGCGGCGCGGCGGCGGTGCGGTGGGTCTTGTAAACCTTCACGCTGAAACCGAATTGCGTCATCATCCGCTGCGTGCCGGGCGTCAGCAGGCTGGCATATTGCGCCATGTTATCAGCGGTCACCGTGTAGAGCGGCGCCTCATCCGTGAATAGCGGGCCGACCACCGGCTGGTCCGGCGGCAGAGCCGGGCCGGTCAGCCCGCCTGTCCAGGGCGGGATGGTGCCATCGGCATTGCCGGCACGCTCCCCGCCCATGGGCGTGAGCGTGGTTGTCAGCTGGCTGGGGTCCGGCGGGGCCGCCTGAGCGCGCGCCCGGCGCGGCGACAGGGCGGCAAGAGTGGCCAGGCCTGAACTGGCGAAAAGACCAAAATGGCGGCGTTTCATCACGATCGTACCCCCTTATGTTTGTCTTGTTTCAACAAAGATAAGAGCCAACGTGCTGAATGCAACCCTCCAGTACCGTCAACGTAAAATTGTCGTCATGCCGCCTTCACACCACCTCCATGGGATGGCTTCACTCAAGCTCAGCGCCGCATCTCGCCATAGAGCACCTGGTAACGCGCCGTGAAGCCGCCGGAAAACCGCGCCAGCAGCGTACGGAACCGCCCCGCCCCCACCGGCCGGTGCATCGCCGGCGAAGGTGCCGCGCCAAGCTGCTTCATGCCCCGGATAAAGCCGCGTGCATCGCCATGGCGCTCCTCGATCATCTCCGCCCCCAGCCGG
>JAKBAV010000141.1 GCA_021826225.1 Pseudomonadota bacterium
GAGCCGGGCGTTTACGCGATTGGCGATGTCGCCGGGCCGCCCTGGCTGGCGCATAAGGCGAGCCATGAGGGTGTGGTGTGCGTGGAGGCCATCGCGGGTAAAAACCCCCATGCGTTCGAGACCGGAAACATCCCCGGCTGCACCTATGCCAGGCCGCAAGTCGCTTCCGTGGGGCTGACGGAGCAAAAAGCGAAAGAGGCCGGGCGTGAGGTGCGGGTCGGGCGCTTCCCGTTCATCGGGAACGGCAAGGCGATCGCCATGGGCGAGCCGGAGGGGCTGATCAAGACTATTTTTGATGCCAAGACAGGGGCGTTGCTGGGCGCGCATATGATCGGCGCCGAGGTGACGGAGATGATCCAGGGCTTTGTTATCGCCCGGCAATTGGAGACGACCGAGGCGGAGTTGATGGCCACCGTGTTCCCGCACCCGACCGTCTCGGAAGCCATGCATGAATCCGTGCTTGACGCCTATGGCCAGGTTATCCATTTCTGACGCCCATGAATACTCGTATCGAGATCGACCACCGCGTTCGTCACCCTGAGAAGCAGGCGCGGGCGGATAATCCCATCCAGCGCAAACCGGCGTGGATACGGGTGAAGGCGCCGACCTCGGCGGTGTATCATGAGACGCGGGAGTTGATGCGGAGCAAAAACCTCTCCACCGTGTGCGAGGAGGCGAGCTGCCCGAATATCGGGGAGTGCTGGAGCCAGCGCCATGCCACCATGATGATCATGGGGGAGATCTGCACAAGGGCTTGCTCCTTCTGCAATGTGGCGACGGGGTTGCCGAACCCGCTGGATGCGGATGAGCCCCGCCGTGTGGGCGAGGCCGTGGCGACGCTGGGGCTGCGCCATGTTGTGATCACCTCGGTCGACCGCGATGATGTGGCCGATGGCGGCGCGGACCATTTCGTCGCGGTGATCGAGGCCATACGGGCGGCGGCGGCCGGCACCACGATTGAGATTCTCACGCCGGATTTTTTGCGTAAACCCGGGGCGGGGGAGCGCGTGGCGGCGGCCCGGCCCGATGTGTTCAACCATAATCTGGAAACCGTGCCGCGGCTCTACCCGACCATCCGGCCAGGGGCGCGATATTACCAGAGCCTGCGGCTGCTGGATAAGGTGAAGCAGGTGGACCCGGCTATTTTCACCAAATCCGGGCTGATGGTGGGGCTGGGCGAGACGCGCCCGGAAATCGGCCAGGTGATGGATGACCTGCGCATCGCCGATGTGGATTTCCTCACGATTGGGCAATATTTGCAGCCCACGGTGAAGCACGCGGCGGTGGAGCGGTTCGTAACCCCGGAGGAGTTCGAGGAGCTGGCTTCAATGGCGCGGGCGAAAGGGTTTCTGCAGGTTTCGGCGACGCCTTTAACCCGGTCGAGCTATCATGCCGATGCGGATTTCGCGGCCCTGCGCGCGGCGCGGGCGAAAAAACTGGCGGCCTAGCCATGCCACAGCACATGGAGCAGAAAATCGTGCCGTATACCACGGCGCAGCTCTATGCGCTGGTGGCCGATGTGGGCTCATACCCGAAATTTCTGCCCTGGTGCGTGGGCGCGCGGGTGCGGAAAAATGACGGGCGGGAGATGGTGGCGGACCTGACCATCGGGTTCAAGATTTTCCGTGAGAGTTTTACCAGCCGGGTGACACTGGAGCCGCCCGAGGGCGACGGGCCGTGTGCGATTCTGGTGGCCTATGAGAACGGGCCGTTCAAATATCTGCGCAATAGCTGGCGGTTCGCGCCGCATGGGCAGGGCTGCACGGTCGATTTCCATGTCGATTTCGAATTCCGCAACGTGGTGCTGCAAAAGGCCATCGGGGTGGTGTTCACCGAAGCGGTGCATCTGATGGTGAATGCGTTTTTGAAGCGGGCGGCGAAGGTTTACGGGCCGCAAGGGGCAATCGGGGTGGCGGGGCGGCTGGCGGTTTAGGGTTTCTTGAAGCTTACGGCTCCTGTGCCGCAGCAATGCGTCCGGCCTGCGCCTGAACATCCGAGGCGTAGTGCAGGCCGGTATTGCTGAAGGGCAATCCGGCGGCGCGCAAGGCGTCCACCGCCCAGTTATTGCAATTATAGAACATGTTGTAGTCGGGCTGCGCGGCATAGAACATGCTGGCATTGTTGAAGCTGGCGATGACCGGCGGGGTGGCGGCGCCAGCGCGGGGCAGGGATTGCCAGATGAAGGCGAGCATGTGGTCGATATCCGATTGCGAGACATGGAGCCAGATGATTTTGCGCGCGGGGTCGGCTGCGAGGTCGTCAAAGGCGGAGAGGTTGATGGCGGCGGGCCCCGGCAGCAAAGCGGCAACGGCGGTGCCGGCGCTGTGATGGCCGGTGAAATAATAGCGCGCGCCATAGCCGATAAGCAGATAATGCCGATGCAGCCGGGCCGGACCGAGCGTGGCGAGCGGGCCGGTGAGCGCGGTTTCGGGCACGCCGATTTCCGTGTGCCAGCCGCGCTGGGCGACCGCCAGCGCTATGGGGCCGCGCGGCACGGCAACGGGCGGGGGCGCGGTACAGCTGCTGAGAATGAGGCCAAGGGCCAGAACAAGACGGCGCATCGCGATTCTAAGGCACCCAGACGAGATTATGGTGGTCGAACGGGCGTGGCATATCCGGTTTGATGACGTGGAAGAAGGGAGAGAGATCGAAATCGCGCGGGGTGAACAGGCCGGTATCGTGAATGTGATGAATCTCGCGGGCGGAACGGTCAGTCGCGGCATCGCGCGGCGGGGTGGGGATTTCCGGCAGGATCGGGTAGCCGGCGGCCTGGAAGGATTCGGCAACCAGGCTGGAGCAGATGGCGCGCGAGGGATCGGCGCTGCCCAGCGCGATGGCGCGGCGCCGCCAGCTGCGGGGCACGGGCAGCGGCACCATGTAGCGCGCGAGGTCGGCCACATGTTTGAGGTCGTATCGCACGCCGAGACGCCCGGTTGCGTGAGCGATGATGGTCTGGGCATCGGCCTCGGTCAGGCTGATGGGGCGGCAGATGCGGATGCGGTAAGGGGCCAACTCGGCGAGCGGGAAACGGCGCACGCCTTCGAGCACATCGGCATCGATGCATTCACCATCGCCGGCGTAAAGTGCCGCGTGCGACCATGTGGATTGCGTAAGGTATTTGATGACGCTGGAAATCCGCAGATGGCCCTCGACGAGGATGACATCGGCCTTGTGCAGCAAGTGCCCGAGCGCGGTGATATCGACGGGCAAAGCCGGCTCGACCACGACCTGCTGGGTGAGGAAACGGGCGAGGATGGTGCCCAGGGCCCGGCGCGGGGTGATCATAATGGAAGCCGCCTTGCCCCCGCTGTGGAGAATTTATTTTTATTCACGCCGCGACGCTACTTTTTCTTCCTCTTCGTCGCAAGCAGCGGCTTGAGGAACCTCCCGGTATGGCTGTCCGCCGCCGCCGCGATATCCTCCGGCGTGCCGGTGGCGATGATGCGGCCGCCCCCTGCCCCGCCTTCGGGTCCGATATCGATGATATGATCGGCGGTTTTGATGACTTCGAGATTATGCTCGATAACGATGATGGTGTTGCCGGTATCGACCAGCGCGTGCAGTACTTCGAGGAGCTTGCGGATATCCTCGAAATGCAGGCCGGTCGTCGGTTCATCGAGGATGTAGAGGGTGCGGCCGGTGGCACGGCGGGCCAGTTCCTTGGCGAGCTTGATGCGCTGGGCCTCGCCGCCGGAAAGCGTGGTGGCCTGCTGGCCGAGCTTGATGTAGCCGAGGCCGACGCGGCCGAGGATAGCCAGCCGGTCGTGAATGCGCGGGACGGCCGAGAAGAAAACCAGGGCTTCGTCGACCGACATGTCGAGCACGTCGGCGATGCTTTTGCCGCGGAATTTCACTTCCAGCGTTTCGCGGTTGTAGCGCTTACCCTTGCAGGTATCGC
>JAKBAV010000033.1 GCA_021826225.1 Pseudomonadota bacterium
CCGTCACGAAAAACCTGCCCTCGCTTCTGGGATTCCTGATCGCCATCGGGCCGGTCTCGACGGATATGTATCTCCCGGCTTTTCCCGCCATCGCGCATGATCTGGGGGCTGCCGCCGCGCCGCAATATTCGCTGGCCGCCTACTTCACCGGCCTCGCCATCGGGCAGATGACGGTGGGGGCGTTGTCCGACCGGCTTGGCCGCCGCACCCCGCTGCTCGCCGGCCTGCTTCTATATACTCTGGGCACGATCGGTTGCCTGGTGAGCTGGAACATGGAGTCGCTGGTTGTTTTCCGCTTCATCTCGGCTTTAGGTGCGGCGGCCGGTACCATTTTGCCGCGCGCCATGGTGCGTGACCTGGCGGATGGCCCGGCGGCGGCGAAGCTGCTCTCCAGGCTCATGCTCGTCATGGGTGTGGCGCCCATCACCGCGCCCATGCTCGGGGCACTGGTGGTGAGCTTGATGTCCTGGCGGATGATTTTCGGCTTCTGCGCGCTGTATGGCGTGGCGGCGCTGGCGCTCACCTGGGGGTATCTGCCGGACACATTGCCGCTCGCCCGCCGCACCCGGCTGGGCGTGGGGGCGGTAATGCTGCGCTATGCCCAAATCCTGCGCGAGCGCGGGTTTCTGTCCCATGCCGGCATCGGCGCCTTCACCGCCGCCACGCTGTTCGCGTATCTGGCCGGCACACCGCAGATTTTCATCAACTTGTATCATTGGAACGCCGCCGGCTACGCGCTGCTCTTCGGCATCAATTCCATGGCCTATATCGGCTTCAGCCAGCTCAACCCCGGGCTGGTGACGCGCTATGGTATCGCCCGGATCATCAAATTCGCCACGTTGTCTCTGGCCGCCGCCTGCCTGCTGCTCGGCCTGCTGGCGCTGCACCCGCTGGGTGCCCTGCCACTGGCCGCCGCCTTGTTACTATGCGAGGCTGGCTTCGGCCTGCTCACGCCTAATGCGCTGGTCGGCGCCATGTCGCGCCACCAGGCCCATGCCGGCAGCGCCTCGGCGCTTTTCGGCACGCTGCAATATGGCGGCGGCGCGCTGGCCGGCCTCGCGGTCGGCGTGCTGGCCAACGGCACGGCGATGCCGATGGCCTTCGTCATGCTTGCCTGCGCCATCGCCGCCCTGGCCGCGTCCAGGGCCCGTCCCCGTCTCACTTTTGCCCCCGCGGAGTAGTTTCATGTCGTCGCTTACGCTTTCCCGCCCAACGCTCATCGGCATTCCGGCCTGCACGAAGTTCATCGCGGGCTATATCCAGCACGCCACGCCGGAGCGTTACGGGGCAGCGCTGATCGCCGCCGCCAACGCCATGCCCATCCTCATACCGCCAGCGGGCGAGACCATGCTGCCGCTGCTCGACCGCATCGACGGCATCATGTTCAACGGCTCGCCCTCCAATGTGGCGCCCACCCGCTACGGCGCCGATTTTGACGCCACGCCAAACGACCACGACCCCGAGCGGGACGCCACCACCCTGCCGCTGATCCGCGCCGCCCTGGAGCGGGGGATTCCCATACTCTGCGTCTGCCGTGGTTTGCAGGAGCTGAACGTGGCGCTTGGCGGCACGCTGTTCCAGGAAGTGCATAAGCAGCCCGGCCGCATGGACCATCGCGGCGGCGAGGGCGAGTTGCGCTTCGCCGTGAAGCATGAGGTGAGGCTGAGCGGCGAACTGGCACGTATTATCGGCGCGGAAACCATCGGGGTGAACTCGCTGCACGGCCAGGCCATAGACCAGCTCGCCCCCGGGCTGGTGGTGGAGGCGACCGCGCCGGATGGCACCATAGAGGCGGTGCGGGTGGCCGATGCGCCGGGCTTCAACATCGCGGTGCAGTGGCACCCGGAATGGGAGGTCATGCATTACCCCGACCGCCAGCGCCTGTTCGCCGCCTTTGGCGCGGCTTGCGAGGATTATCGCGCGGCGCGCGGGTAAGGCCGGATTTCCGCCCGATTCGCTTTATATAGTCAGCCAGGAACGAGGAGGATCAGACATGGACGTCCAGACGATCGATAATCAGTACACCCAGTTGCAGACCCAGGCGCAGCAGACGGTGGGCGAGCTGCAGGCTTTGGCGCAGAAGCTGCAGGCCGCGGCGCAGGCCGGCAATCAGGATGCACGGGAATGGTTTCTGGACCTCAAATCGGTTGCCCTCGCCGTCCAGGCTGAGCAGAATCAGGTGTCGAACCTGCTGGGGGCGCTGCATAATTTCGTGACGGCGCAGGCGAGCCAGCCGCAGCAACTGCCGCAATCCGTGCCCCAATCCGTGCCGCAGACCCAGAACTGGGGCAGTCAGCCGCAATATCCGCAGCAGCAGCCCTACCCGCAGCAGGGCTATTACCCGCAGCAGCAGGGCGGCGGGCTGCTCGGGGGGTTGTTCAACTCCAGCTTCGGCCGGGCGATTGTAACCGGCGCCGGCTTCGGCATTGGCGATGATCTGATCAACAAGATTTTCTGAAGCTGCGCGCCGGGCGGCCGGCAGTTTCGGGGCTCAGGTCAGCACGGCTTCCAAATCCACCCCGACCTTCAGCGTGTGCCGCCCGCCGCCCAGGATGATGCCGCGCAGCGGCGAGACATCGCGGAAATCGCGGCCCCAGGCCAGGGTGACATGCTCATCGGCGACCAGCAGGTTGTTGGTGGGGTCGAGATCCACCCAGCCGGCATCCGGGCCGAGCCAGGAGGATACCCAGGCATGGCTCTGGTCGGCACCGCGCCGCCGCGCCTCGCCCGGGGGTGAGAGCGTGCGCAGATAGCCAGATACGTAGCGCCCCGGCAGGCCGAGGGCGCGCAGGCAGGCCAGCATGAAATGCGCGTAATCCTGGCAGACCCCGATGCGGGTGACCACGGTTTGGGCGGCGGTGGTGGCGTTGCTGGTCACGCCGCCACGATAGGTCATGTCCGAAAAAATGCGCTGGTTCAGCTCCAGCAGGCCGGTGAGCATCTTGCGCCCCGGCAGGAAGCTGACCGCGGCATAATCGGCAATGTCGTTCTGCGGTGTGGTGAGGTCCGAGGGCAGGCAGTATTCCGCCACATCCGGGTCGAGCAGGGCCTTCGCGGCGATGGCCTCCCAGCGCAACGTATCCTCAGGCGCGGGCGGCGGCGGCTGGCGGACCTCGACCGTGGCGCTCAACGCGACGGCGAACTGCTTATGCGCGCCGGTGATGGCGACGGTGGTGGTCGGGTTGCCGAAATGGTCGATCTCGTCGCGCCGGGTTTCCGGGGCGGGTGAAATATCGAGCTGTGCCTCGCGGATGGTCTGGCCCGGCCGGTCGCGCGGCAGCAGATGCATGTAATGCGTGCCGAGCACGACCGGCGCGGCATAGTCGTACAGGGTGGTGTGGTGCAGGCGGTACAGGGTCATGCGCGTTACTGTGCCGCTTCCAGGACTTCGTCCTCGTCGAGCGTGTGGGCTTCGGGCAGGAGGGTGAAGAAGCGGCGGTGGACGCGGTCTGACAGCATGCGGAGTTTTCCGGCCACACCAGACAGAGCGGGGCGCAGGCCGCCGGGGGTGCCGGCGAGGTTGACGGTTTCCACCTGTAGCAGACGCGCCGCCTCGGCATCGTCATCGGCGCCGAGCCGCTCCAGGCAGAAGCGCAGGGCGGTGCATTGATAGGCCAGCGCGCGGGGGTTGCCGGCATCGGCCAGCAGCATGTTGAACACGGGGGCGGGGGCGAGGATGCCGGCATGGCGTAAATCGTAGCTCAGCACCGAATCGGCCAGCTCGATGCCCAGCGCCATGCCCGGCTCCAGCCGCTCGGGCGGGCCGTCCAGCAGAATCGCCAGGGTCTCGGCCAGGGTTTCGCCGCGTTCCAGGCGGCGGCCCATTTCCAGGAACAGCCAGCCGCCATCGCGCACCATGTTTTCCGCCGCGATGCCGGCGAAGGTGGCCGCGAAATTCAGCATGCTCGGCAGCGCGGTTTCCTCATTCCCCAGGGCCTCGCTGGCCTGATGCAGGGCGAAGCGCACGGTTGAGAGCATGCTGGGGGAGAGCCGCTCGGAGGAGGCGTTGACCAGCCGCCCGGCCTCCTTCAGCAGCCCGGCCATGGGGTGGCGGCGGGTCAGCGTTTGGCGCAGCAGCCGGCCGGAGACGGAGGTGCCGGCAAGCTCGGCGGGAAGCAGCCGGGCCTGGGCGAGGCAGCGGGTCAGCAGGCCGCGCTCGGCGATGTCACGCGGGAGCGAGGTGCCGGATTCGAGCCGGGGAAGGGCCAGCATCAGCAGGCGGCTCGCGGCTTCCAGGCGTTCCACCGAGCGGCCGAGCCAGAACAGGTTGTCGGCCAGGCGCGAAGGCAGATGGGCGGCGGCGAGGAAGGTGACATGCTCGGGCGGTTCCGGCGCCGCCGGCGCCCCGGTGGTGAGGCGCGGCTCCTCGGCTTCCATCACCCAGAGGTCCTTCAGCCCGAAATCCGCCGGGGCCGGGAGCTGAGTCCCCGCATGGTCAGCCGGCTGGCGCAGCGGCAAGGCGAGGCCGCCGGGCAGCATTTGCCAGGTCTCGCCGTCATGCCATGAGAACAGCCGGAAGCAGATCGGCACCGGGGTGTAGTTCGCGCCGGTGACGAAGGGGGCCTTGGAGGCCGTTTCGGCGCCATTCTCTGCGGCGGCGGGCAGGATGGGATGTTCGCCGCGCATGGGCTGGAACAGGCTGTCTATATAGCGGCGCAGGGAAGGGGCGGCGGCCAGGGCGCTGCCGGGGGCGTTCAGCATGGTCAGCACACCGGCGCGGATGGCGCCGAATGCGCCGGGAATGCCATGGCCCGGGCGGCCGCCCTGCTCCAACGGGTCGAGGTCTATGCCGGAGACGCCGCGGATGATGGTGGCGATGCTGACCAGCCCGTTCAGGGTTTTCATGTGCAGCCCGCCATTACGGGCGGCGAGGTCGCCGGGCTCGATCAGCAGGACACCGAGGGCGCGCGCGAGCAATGCGTCATCGGCCAGGTCCACCGCCGCGCCGGGGCCGGTGGCACCCCCGGTGAGCACCGCCACCAGCCCGCCTTCGGCCTGGCGGCGGACATGGTCCACCAGCATTTCGCGCGCCGGGCGCAGGCTTCGAATACCGCCCGCGCGGAATAATTCAGGCAGTGTTCCCGAAGCCAGCCGGCGCAGGCTGAGCGCATGGCCGAGTCCGGGGACGATGCCGGTATGGTCGCGCAGAATGGAGAAATCGCCATCCGGGCCACGGATGATATCGGCCGCATACAGCGCCATGCGCGGCGCGGTGAGGCGGCCGCGCGTGTGCATCGGGCGCAGGAAATGCGGCTCGCCCAGCACCAGGGCCGGGGGCAGGCTGCCATTATGGAGCAAGCTTTGCGTGCCGTATAAATCCTCGAGCACGGCTTCGAGCAAAGCGGCGCGCTGCTTGATGCCGGCTTCGAGAAAGGCGAATTCCCCGCTGGTGAGCAAAACGGGCAGGGGGTCGTAGAAGCTGCGCGGCACGGTGCCGAGGGGGGCGGCAAGCCCCATCTGCCGGTTGAGCGCGCCGGCCCGGCGGGCCAGCTCCTCCGGCCCGATTTCGCGTATGGCGGCCATGATGGGGGACCAGGGAGCGCGGATGCGGCCGTGCCGGTCGATCATCTCGTCGCAGGCAGAAGCTATCCTGTGCATTGCAGCAGGCTTAACAGACAGATGGGCAGGTGCCTACCGGGAAATCTTTCTTCCCCCGCCTTATCGGGGACAAACAATGACTGGTCCGGTGTTTGCATGACATTGCGGACCGGGCCCCGCGAGAGGGCTTGCAGGGCAACTGGTTTTGAGGGCAGCTTGAAGGACGACATGACGAATCGGTGGCAAAAAATGGGTCATGCATGATGGTAATCCCTGCGCGCAAAGCGCCAATGGCGCGGATTTCAGCAATTCGGGGCCGGTTATGCCCGGCCCTGCGGCACGGAGGCCCGGCCATCCGCCAGACCATGCCCCATGAATTGTTACGGAGGTTTTGCATTGAGCGAGATTTTTGACAGCCTCTGGCCCGATTACGATCCCGGGCGGTTTTTCTGTGAACTGACCGCCCACCGCGCCGATGCCGGACCGGTGCCGCGCTTGCTGGCCGAGAGGCTGGGGCGGATAGGCCTGCCCGACCTGCGCGCCCGCGCCGCCCAGGCGGAGACCGATCTCATCGATCTCGGGATCACCTTCACGGTGTATTCCGATGCCACGGCGATCGACCGTATTCTGCCGTTCGACTGCATCCCGCGCGTTCTTACCCATGGCGAGTGGGATTTGCTGGAGCGCGCCTGCAAGCAGCGCGTCGCGGCGCTCAACCTGTTCCTGGGCGATGTGTACGGCAAGCACCGGATCATCAAGGATGGCGTGATCCCCGCCGACCTCGTGTTCAATAACTCTAATTACCGCCCGGAAATGCAGGATTTTCCGGTGCCGCACGGGACCTACGCGCATATTTGCGGCATCGACATCATCCGCGACGAGTTCGGCGATTTCCGCGTGCTTGAGGATAATGCCCGCACGCCCTCGGGGGTGAGTTATGTGATCGAGAACCGGCATCTGATGCTGCGCACGTTTCCCGACCTGATGGCCGGGATCAAGCTGATGCCGGTGGATGATTACGGCCGCCGCCTGCGCGCCGCGATGAGCGAGATCGCGCCTGGCGGGCATGGCGACCCGCAGGTCGTGCTGCTCTCGCCCGGCATTTATAACTCGGCCTATTTCGAGCATGTGTTCCTGGCGCGCGAGATGGGCGTGCCGCTGGTGGTCGGCGCGGATCTCGTGGTCGAGAATGAGCGCGTGTTCATGCGCACCACGGCGGGGCTGAAGCCGGTGCATACCATCTATCGCCGGCTCAATGATGATTACCTCGATCCGGCGGTATTCAAGGCGGACTCCATGCTGGGGGTGCGCGGGCTGATCGGCGCGTGGCGGGCTGGCAATGTCGCGATTGCCAATGCGGTGGGCACCGGAGTTGCTGACGACAAGGCGGTTTATGCCTATATGCCACGGATTATAAAGTATTATCTCGGCGAGGAGCCGCTCATCAAAAATGTCGACACGCATATCTGCCGCGAGGCGGAGGGGCTGCAATACACGCTTGATAACCTCGACAAGCTTGTGACCAAGCCGGTGGGTGAATCCGGGGGGTACGGCATCACCATCGGGCCGCGCGCCTCGAAGGAGGAGCTGGAGGCCTCACGCGCGGCCATTCTGGCCGATCCCGGCAACTGGATCAGCCAGCCGATGATCGGGCTTTCCGTGGGGCCGACTTTGGCGGAAGAGGGGATCGGGCCGCGGCATCTGGATTTGCGGCCCTTCATCATCACCGGCCGCGAGAGCTGGGTGCTGCCCGGCGGGCTCTCGCGCGTGGCGATGAAGCGGGGGTCTTTGATCGTCAATTCCAGCCAGGGTGGAGGCTCCAAGGATACCTGGGTGCTGGCTGAGAATTTCGCGGCTGGTGAGGGAGGCGCGGCATGAGTACCTATATGCGCGACCCCGGCCTGTTGGCGCGCGATGCCGAGGGGCTGTTCTGGATGGCGCGGTATCTGGAGCGGGTGGAAAACCTCGCCCGTCTTATCGACGTGACACAAAGCTTTGAATCTCCGGGATTCGAGGCTGATGCATGGTGGGGGCTGATTCGCATCAACGCCGATGAGGAGAACTTCTCCAAACGCGGTTTCTCGCCAGATGCCATTCATATTAAACGATTTTACTTGCTGGATAAGGGCAACCCGACCTCCATCCCCTCCAGCCTCGAGGATGCGCGGACCAACGCGCGGACGCTGCGGCCGCTGATCAGCACGGAAATGTGGCGCCAGATCAATGTGTTCCACCGCTTTGTCGGGCGGATCGGCGCGGCCGACCTGGAGGGCGATGCGCTCTCGCGCGTGTGCACCCGGCTCAAGGATGCCGTGCAGGCCCATACCGGCATTACGGAGGGCACACTGTACCGCGACCAGGGCTGGTATTTCTACGAGCTGGGCCGGTTGCTGGAACGCGCCGACCAGACCACCCGCATGCTGGATATAAAATACACGGCATTGCTGCCGCATGGCGGGCGCGAGGAGCAGCGCGTGGCGGAGCTGACGCAATGGCATGCGGTGCTGCGCGGGGCGGCCGGCTACCATGCCTTCAAGCGCCGCGCCCGGGCGGAGTTCTCGGCCGAGGATGTGGTGCATTTCCTGCTGCGCGACGCCTCCAGCCCGCGCTCGGCCCTGCTCTGCGTGCGCCGGATGGAGTCGCATCTCGATGATCTGCGCCGGCTTTACGGGCTGCATGCGGCCGGTGAGGCGATTGAGAGCGCCGAGCTGCTGCGCGAAATACTTGTGGAAAAGCCGCTCAGCCATATTCTCGCCACGGGCCTGCATGACTATCTGGATATCGTGCAGATTCAACTTCAAAAACTTGCCGCCTGTATCGGCCGCGGCTTTTTCCGGGACTGGCGCCCGGAGCCCGCCGCCACTCAGACGCAGGTGCAGGCGCAGGCATGACCGTGGCGCAATTCCGCGCGGAAGCAAGGCGGCTGGAATGGCCGCTTCTGGTGTTCCTGCTGGCGCTGCTGCCGCGGCTGGCCGAGCTCGGTGCCCGGCCGTTCTGGCTGGATGAGGTTTTTACGCTGCAACGTGTGTCGCTGGCCCCCGCCGCGCTGGTGATGAACAGCTTCCGCAACCACCATATGCCAAGCTTTTTCCTGATGCTGCGGCCATTATTGGCGCTGGGCGATCCGCAATTCTGGCTGCGCCTGCCCTCGGCGGTGTTCGGCGCCGTGGCGGTGATGCTGGTATTCCTCATCGCAAAACATATTGCCGGACGGCTGGCGGCGGTGCTCGCGGCCCTCATCATCGGGCTTTCGCCCACGGCCCTCGCTTTCAGCCAGGAAGCGCGCTCCTATACCATGGTGATGACGCTGATCCTGGTCGGGCTCTACGGGCTGGTGCGGCTGGTTCAGGATATTCCCGCCGCCAGCCAGCCGCTCCACGCGCGTGATGCGCGGCTTGGCTGGGCCTGCTTCATCCTTGGCACGGTGGCCGCTCTCGACGTGCTGGCCGATGGGCTGCCCTGGCTCATCACCGCCAATATCATCGCCATTGCGCTGACCCTTATGGCGCCGGGGCGCGGCGGCTTCATGCGCAACGTGCTGCGGGCGGACCTGCTTATCATCGCCTTGGCGGCACCGTTTTATCTGATGCTGGAACTGTTCCAGAAAAAATCCTTCGGGGCGACCCTGGCCTGGATACCGCCGCTCGACGGCGCCAGGCTGTGGTATAGTTTCGGCTCCGTGTTTTTCATGCATCTCGCCGATTCGGTGACCTTCCACATCATCGACCAGCCTGGCGCCGTGCTGGTCTGGGTGATCGACGGCGCCCTCACCATTGCCCTCGGCGCCGCCATCTGGCGCCTGCGCCGCCGCCCGGCCATTCTCGCGGTGCTTGGCATCTCCGTGCTGTTCCTGCCGCTGCTGCTCACCATCATCTCGCTGTGGCAGCCCATCCTGCTGCCGCGCTATATTCTATGGAGTGCCGCACCTTTTGCCATACTCGTCGGCATCGGTGCCGCCGCGCTGATGGACGGCCTCACCCGGCCGGCGCAATATCTGGCGGTGGCCGCCACGGCCGCTCTGCTGCTGGCCAACATGCTGCCTTATTATCACGCCGAAACCAAACCGCGCTGGGATATCGCCGCGAAGCTGCTGGCCCAGGACGTGCAGCCTGGCGATATCGTGTATCTGCACGATTTTTATGCCGGCAAACTTCTGGAAACCTACTTGCCGGCCGATAAAAAGCCGCTGGTACTGAACGACCAGGATGCCAGCCTGGACCGCGCGGTTGCCAGCATCGCCCAGGGCAAGCGCGTATGGGGCGTGTACGGTCTTGCGGGGCAAGGTTCGAGCAAGGCCGAAAAGGACGATTTTCTGAGTGACCAGCAGCGCCTGGGTGCGCCTCAGCTCATCCAGAAGGCGGGAGATCGGATCACCATCGCCCTCTACACCGCGAAATAGCCGCCGCCCGGCCGCGGCCTATTTCTCGACGAAGGCTTTTTCGATGACGAAATGCCCGGCATGGGTGTGGTTGCCCTCGATGAAGCCGCGGCCTTCCAGCATGGTTTGCAGGTCGGCGAGCATATGGGGCGAGCCGCACAGCATCACGCGGTCGGTGTCCTTATTGAGGGTGGCGAGGCCGAGATCGGCTTCGAGCTTGCCACTGTTGAACAAAGCGGTGAGCCGGCCGGTGTTGCGGAAGGCTTCGCGGGTGACTGTGGGGTAGTACAGGAGTTTGCCGCGCGCGAACTCGCCGAGGAATTCATCCTCGAGGACCTGGCTGACGACCTGTTCGCCATAGCCGAGCTCGGCGATTTCGCGGCAGCCATGGGCGAGCACGACATGGTCGTACAGCTCGTAGGTGTCCGGGTCCTTGATGATGGAGACGAAGGGGGCAAGGCCGGTGCCGGTGCCGAGCAGATACAGGGTTTTGCCGGGCAGCAGGTTATGCTGGATGAGCGTGCCGGTGGCCTTGGCGCCGACCAGAAGCTCATCGCCGGGCTGGAGCTTTTGCAGATGCTGGGTGAGCGGGCCGTCCGGCACCTTGATGGAGAAGAATTCGAGATGTTCCTCGTGGTGCGCGCTGCACATGGAATAGGCGCGCAGAAGCGGTTTCCCGTTGATCTTGATGCCGATCATGGTGAACTGGCCGCTGATGAAGCGGAAGCCCGGGTTGCGGGTGGCTGTGAAGCTGAACAGCCTGTCGGTCCAATGCCGGACGGTCTGCACCGTCTCGGTATAAATCGTCGCCAAAGTCTTTTGCTCCACTCGGATATATGTGCCGGGCGTGCTTAGACGCTGCGCCGCAAAATGTTAACCCGCTTTTCCGCAATCCAGCCAAAACGATGCGGGCGCCCCATATCAGGCGCCCGCATGTCTGGTGATCGGGTCAGGGCCTGGTACGGCTTCAGATGGCGGCGGAGCCGGTCTCGCTGGTGCGGATGCGGATGACTTCCTCGATGGCGCTGACGAAAATTTTACCGTCACCGATGCGGCCGGTGCGGGCGGCGGTGATGATGGCTTCGACAGCGCGCTCCACCAGGCTATCGTCGCAGACGACCTCGATTTTGACCTTGGGGAGAAAATCCACGACGTATTCGGCGCCGCGATATTGTTCGGTATGGCCCTTCTGGCGGCCGAAACCCTTGGCTTCCGTGACCGTAATGCCCTGCAGCCCGACCTCATGCAGGGCGTCCTTCACTTCGTCGAGTTTGAAAGGCTTGATGATGGCTTCGATTTTTTTCATCTGCGCTTACGCCCTGTCAACCTTCGGGCGTTCTCCCTTGTGTGGTGGATATTAAGATATGCGGTCGTCGTTTCAGTATACTCGTTATACTCGTTCACTGGTTTAACCGGCAGCGGTTTAACCGGCGGATGGGTGCACGCCTGGCGAGCGGTTGCCAGCCACGCAATTTAGCGTGATGCAGCACAGTTAGGCATCTGGCGCAAGATTAATCAAATGTTATTTTGTGTGGGCACAGCAAAAAGGCAGTGAAATCGTTGCGGCACGCGGGATGTCTGGTGTGTTACAGGGCGGTCCGGAGAAGGAAACTTGGCGGAATCGGGTGTCCGGGGTAAAGATTTATCCGTATTTGGCTGGAGACGACATGATCGCCGCAGATAAGCGAACCGCCGCGCAGGCGTTGCAGGAAGAGGCCATCCGCCAGGCTCCCGAATTCGCGGTGTTCCGCGGCATTGAGGCGGATTTGCCGGTGACGGCCCATGCCGTGCCGGCGCTGCTCGGGTTGCATCTGCGGCATGGCCTGGAGCTGCGGTTTCTCGGCAGGCGGGGGGTGTCGCCGGCGCTGGCATGGGCGGCGGCGGCGCGGGCGGCTGCCCTGTTCATTCTGGCCGAGGCGGAGACGCTGCGTGCCGTGGAGCGGGCGGCTCTGCCCGGCTGGGTACGGGTGATGGGGGCGGAGGTTTCCCCGGGTGCCGCGGTGATTGCCGGATGCTTTGGCCAGGATTTCACCCTTGCCCCGGAACAGGCGGAAATTCTGCACAATGCCTGGCCGTATCTCGGCACCGCCGAGGCGCTGCTCGAAACGGGTGGCGATATCCGCCTGGCGCGTGACCCCATAACCGCGCTGAACGGCTATGGCTGCAGCCACCGGCCCCGGCCCTGGGCCGTGACCTTTGCGTCATCGACCGCGTCATCCTGTTCCGAGCGCGGTTATCTCGCGGCGGACCGGGCCCGGCTTGGCGTGACCGCCGCGTTGCTGCGCGGCGTGGCGCCGCGACGGGCGGTTGGCGCCTGCATCGAGGCGGTGCGTCGCGGCATCGGCACGGTCTTCAGGATGGCTGAGGATGAGCGCGTGATTCTCGCCGCCTCGGGCACCGATACCGAATTGCTGGCGCTGGCGCTGACGCATCTCGCCGGCCGCGACCAGCCGGTTTTGAATATTCTGATCGCGCCGGAGGAAACCGGACGCGGCGTGCCGATGGCGGCGCGCGGGCGGCATTTCGCCGTGGATACGGCGCTCGGGCATGATGTGACCTGCGAGGCGCCGGTGGCCGGGTTCCGGCCTGATACGGAAATCGCAAGCATCGCGTTGCGCGCACCTTCCGGGGCGGTCCGGCCGGTGGCCGTGGTGGAGGCGGAAATCGAGGCGAAGCTCGCCGCCGGCATCGCCGCCGGGCGGTTCGTGATGCTGCACGGGCTCGATCTGTCCAAAACCGGGCTGCTGGCACCGTCCCCGGGCTTTCTCGCGAAGCTGCGGCGGGTTTATGGCGACGGCTTCGATATCGTGGTGGATGCCTGCCAGGCGCGGCTCTCGCCCGGGGCGATCCGCGCCTATCTCGATCTTGGCGCGGTCGTGCTGGTCACCGGCTCGAAATTCTTTACCGGCCCGCCTTTCGCCGGCGCGGCGCTGCTGCCGCGCGAGGTGGCGGCACGGCTGCGGCACGGCCGGTTGCCCGAGGGGATGGCGGCGTATTTCAACCGCGATGAATTCCCCGCCGATGCCGCCTGCGCCGTTGCCCTGCCGCCCGGTGGAAATTACGGCCTGGCTTTGCGCTGGCAGGCGGCTCTGGCGGAAATAAAGGCGCTGCTGCGTACCCCGCCGGCCCGCCGTGCCGCCATTCTGCAAGGCTTCGGCGATGCCGCGCGCGCCGCCATCGCCGCCCAGCCGGCGCTCACCCTGCTCCCGGCCCCGCCGCTTTTCCGGGTGGATACCGATGAGCCATGGGAGCGGCTGCCGAGCATTTTCACCTTCTCCATTCGCGCCCCGCTGGCCCGGCAACGCTGCCTCACCCCGGCCGAGGCGCGGCGTGTGTATATGTGGCTCAATACCGATCTCTCCGTCGTGCTGCCGGGAAACGCCGGACTGGCCGCGCGGATCTGCCATATCGGCCAGCCCGTGCCTTTGGCCCAGCCGGAGGGTGAGGGCCAGATGGGGGCGCTGCGTGTTTCCGCCGGGGCGCGGCTCATCTCGGGCGAGCCCTCCCACCGGCCGCTCGGACCGCAAGCCCGGCTGGCGCGGGAATTTGCCGATCTGGCGCTGGTTTTTGAGAAGATCGGGCTGATTCTGGAGCATTGGGAAGAGCTGGTGGCGGCCGATCCGGTACCGCGCTACCGGCCCACCTCCGGTAAAGCCAGGGCGCTGGTTTAGGTTTAGCCGGCGCCTATCAATATGCCGGTGGCGAAGACCAGCGCGCCGCCGAGGGCGACCTGCAGCGTGGCGCGGATGGGGGAGGTGTCCATGAAGCGCCAGCGGATCCAGGAGATGATGCCGAGTTCCACGGCCACGACCAGAAAAGCAACGAGCATGGCGGTATGGAAGTCGGGGATGAGGAAGGGCAAAGTATGGCCGAGCCCGCCCAGGGTTGTCATGGCGCCGGTGACGGCGCCGCGCACATAGGGCGTGCCGCGCCCGGTGAGGGAGCCGTCATCGGAGAGGGCTTCGGCAAAACCCATGGAAATGCCGGCGCCCAAAGCCGCGGCGGCGCCGACCAGGAAGGCTTCCCAGGTGTGGTGCGTGGCGAAAGCGGCGGCGAAGATGGGGGCGAGGGTTGAGACCGAGCCATCCATGAGGCCGACCAGGCCGGGCTGGATGTATTGCAGGATGAAGACCTGGCGGGCGTGGACATCCTCGCCGTGGCGGATATCGGCGGTGAGGTTTTTGCTGACGATTTCATCGGCGCGCATCTCATGCGCCTGCTCGGCCTCGGCGAGGTCGCCGAGCAGCTTGCGGATGGAAACATCCGTCGCGCGGGAGGCGGCCATGCGGTAGAAGCGCTTGGTCTCCGTCTCCATGCTTTCGGCGAGGTTTCGTACATCCTCGATACTGGGTTTGGGCAGCTGCCAGATCGGCTTGCGGTTGAGGAAGCCGCGAATATCCTGGCGGCGGATGAGCGGGATGTGCTGGCCGAATTTTTCGCTGAACAGTTCGAGCAGCTTGTGGCGATGCTCGGTTTCTTCCTCGGCCATTTCGATGAACATCTGGGAGGAGGCGGGGAACTCGTCGCGCAGGCGTTCGGCGAGATCCATATAGATACGGAAATCCTCCTCCTCCGCGCCGATGGCCAGCGCTAGTACTTCACGCTCGGATAGTTCAGAAAAATCTCGCATCGCGGCAACTCCTCGGGCGCTGTATCTGGGCCCCCTGAAGCGCGTGGTCAAGACGATCATATCTTTGTGAGAATGAGAGGAAGTCGCGATAAGAGCAGCGAATACAGCGGGTTAAGCGCAGCCGGCGGTTGCGTTGCCGGGGGGCGCAAAGCCTGTATTATGGTTGGGCAATAATCAGGTAAGAGCGGTGACGGAGCTGAAATTCAACGCAAATTCCTGCCCCTGCGGGAGCGGGCTGCGCGCCGTGCGATGCTGCGAGCCGGAGCCCGGCGCCCTCGCCTTGCAGGATAATACCGTGCTGCTCGACAGCCAGGGGACCGAAGCGACCCGGCTGTTCAACGAGAAAAAATACGCCGAGGCCGAGGCGCTGGCGCAGCAGGTGCTCGATGTGGCGCCGAACCAGCGCATCGCCTTGCGCGTGCTGTTCGAAATCCGCAAGGCGCAGAGCCGGCATGAGGCGGCGACGGCGCTGGGCCGCCGGCTGGGCGCGCTGGCGGGACCGGCCCAGGCGCGGGCGCAGGCCAATATCAGCTTCGCGCAATATCTCGTGGCGCAGGGGCGCCATGGCGAGGCAAGGCCGGTGGCGGCCGCGGCGCTGAAGGCCACGCCCAAGGATGCCACCGCGCAGCATGTAATGGGCGTGGTGCTCACCGAGACCGGGGGCCTGCAGGAAGGCGAGGCGCATTATCGCCGGGCGCTCAAATTGCTGGGGCGGGACGATGGGCTGGTGCTGGCCAATTTGGCGTGGAATTTGAAGCTGCAGGGGCGGATGGACGAGGCCGCCGCCCTGTATGAAACGGCGTTGCGGTTGCGGACCGATAACAAGCGCGGTGTGGGCGGGCTGGCGCAGGTGGAATTCGGCCGGGGCAACCGCGCCAGGGCCGTTGCCGTGCTGGATGGCGCGCTGGCGCAATGGCCCGATGACCGGACCTTGCGCCTGCTGCGCGTGTTGGCGGACTTGGCGATGCGCCAGCCTCAGGCGGTGCTTGACCGGCTGGGGCCGCAGGAGGCGCTCATGGCGCCGGAAATCCTGGCCTGTGCCCAGGCCCATGATCAACTAGGCCAGCTGCCCGAGGCGGTGAATGCCTGGATGGGGGCGCGGCGCATGCAGCGCGAGCGGAGCGGGCTGGTTTACCGGCCGGAGCCGCTGCTGGCGCGGGCGGCGGCGTATAAGGCGTATTTTACCGCGGACCAGGTGCAGGTGCTGCCGCGCGCCGGGCATGGCGCGTTCACCCCGGTATTTCTGCTCGGCTTCGCCCGCGCCGGGAGCGGGCTGCTGGAGCAGTTGCTCGCCCAGCTGCCGGGTTTTGCCGCGGGCGATGAGTTTGCCCCCATGGCCGAGCTGGCCGAGGCGCTGCCGGGGCTGGCCGCGGGGGCGGACTACCCGGCGGCGCTGGATGAGCTGCTGGTAGGCGATAATTTGCGCCTGCCGGACCGGCTGCGCGCGGTGTATGAGGAGAAGCGCATAAGGCTGGGGTTGGCACGGCCGGGCGTGCGTTTCATCACCGATCGCGGCCTGACCAATTTCTGGCATATCGGGCTCATCAAGCTGCTTTATCCCGAGGCGCCGATCATCCATGTGCTGCGCCACCCGTATGACCTGATGCTCGCCAATATGATGCATGACCGCAAATTCGAAGGCAACGCGCAGGCGGGCCTGGCCGCCATGGCGCAGTATTACGCGCTGCATGCCGGCATGATCCGCCATTTTCGCGGCCAGTTGACGCTGCGCTACCTGCCGGTGCGCTATGAGGACATGGTGGCCGCGCCGGAGCGTGTGCTGCGCGAGGTGCTGGATTTCATCGGCGCCGAGGGGGCCGTGCCGCCCGGCATCGGCGCCAATGGCGAGGCGGTGCCGGACCCGCTGCCGCAGCATTTCGCCGGGCGTGTGCCGCTGTATCGGCATGCCGCGTACCGGCACCGCGCCTATGACGCGGCCATGCCGCATCTGTTCGACGAGGTGCGCGATGTGCTGGCGCCGCTGATTGAGGAACTGGGCTACGGGCAGGGAGCGGAACCATGAGCCAGGCACAGGCCCAGCCGGGCAAGCAGGTGATGCCGCTGGCCGAGGCGCTGGAGAAGCTCGCGAAGCTGGAACAGGAGAATAAGCTGGCGGAGGCGGATGATCTCGCCAGCCGCATGCTGGCGGCGATGCCGGAGCATCCGCATATTCTGCATCTGGCCGGGATTGTCTCCTATCGTAATGGCCGCGTTCCCGAGGCGATTGCGCGGATGGAAAAATCCGAGAGCCTGGCGCCGGATATGCCGTTATACCCGCGTAACATGTGCGAGGTGTATCGCGGCGCGGGGCGGCTTGAGGATGCCGTGCGGGCGGGGCGCCGGGCGATCGAGCTGGCGCCGAAGGATGCCCGGGCCTATTTCAACCTGGCGCTTATCCTCTATGAAAAACTGGAGCTTGAGGAATCGGTGCGGGTTGCGGACCAGGCGATCGCGCTGGAGCCGGATTACCCCGAGGCGCATTTCGAGCGGGCCGAGGCGCTGCTGCTGGCGGGGCGCATGAAGGAGGGCTGGGAGAGCTATGAATGGCGCTTCAAGCTGAAGCAGGCCGAGGGCATGCTGCCCAAAACTGACAAGCCGCAATGGGATGGCACGCCGCTGCCGCCCGGAAAGCTGCTGATCATCGGAGATCAGGGTTTTGGCGACTGCATCCAGTTCGGCCGGCTCATCCCCTGGGCGGCGCTGCTCTGCCCGCAGCCGATTGTTGCGGCCTCGGGTGAGTTACAGCCGATTCTGAAACAGATTCCGGGAATTGGGAAATTTGTCACGCGCTGGGAGGATACCGGCGAGTATGACGCTTATATTCCGCTTTCGGGGCTGCCGCGCCTGGCTGGAATCGGCACGGATAACGTGCCGCCGGCGGGATATCTGGCAGCTCCCCCGGAGCTGGTCGAGGAATGGCGCGTAAAGCTCGACCGGCTATGCCCGAAGGGTAAAAAGCGCATCGCCTTGGTATGGGCCGGGCGGCCGACGCATAAGAACGACAAGAAGCGCACGCTGAAGCTCCAGCAATTCGCGCCGCTTTTCGCGCGCGATGATATATGTATCGTGACCGTACAGAAGGGCGAGCAGATTTCCCAGGCGGGAGGGTATTACGGCCGCGCGCCGCTGCTCAATCTCGGCCCCGAGATCGGCGATTTTCTCGATACGATGGCGATACTGAAGAATGTCGACAGGCTGGTGACGATCGACACCTCGGTGGCCCATATAGCCGGGGCGATCGGCGTGCCGGCATCGCTGGTGCTGCCGAAAGCGCCGGACTGGCGGTGGTTGCTGGAGCGCGAGGATACGCCCTGGTATCCCTCGATCAAGTTGTATCGGCAGCATGAGGCCTATAGCTGGGATGGCGTGATCGAGAGGGTGGCGGCGGCGTTGTAGGAGCGGGTGCCGCCTGGCATCCACCGGCTGGCCCCCGCCGCCGCGAGGATGCAGATGACCGGCACGACAGGTGCAAGGTAGCGCGGCTCCAGATGCACGGGCATGTAGAGGCCGGCCATTCCCACCGGCAGGCACCACAGTGCCCGCAAGGTCCATGCGCCCTTTATCCGCCAGGGTGCGATCAGTCCGATCAGCGCGATGGCCGTGCCGATGACTTGGCATCCCTCCACGGCGATGATCCAGAGCAGTGCGCCGGGACGCCCCGCGCGAAGTGCCTGTGCCTGTACGTTCATAAGGTCGAAGGCGGGGCGGATGCCGGTTTTGTATTGCTGTATTGTGGCGATCGTTTCCAGAGGCTGGAACGGCATGAACAGATAGGCCTTGCGGAAATCCCCCAGAGTAGCGCCAGCCATGCGCAGCGGATAGTGAAGCCAAGCCATGACATATTCGCGGCTTGCCTCGGTGGCGATTTGAGGCGCGGTGAGCCCGTCGGATGTTAGTGCGGCCTCGAAGGCGTCTATCCGCGCGTAGCCGCCAAGGTCGATTGTATGGACCGCCGCTGCGGCGAAAGAAGGGTTGTCTGCATAAACTGGCACATGATCGTGTATGAGCGGTAGCAGCGCCTGAACCATTACAAGCTGTTTCACAGTGGTGAGAACCGGCCCGGCGCCGCGCTCCATGTTCCAGGCGATCTGCGCCCCGGCGATGCCCCAGACCGGCAGCACCACCAGCAGCACGCAGAGCAGGTGGCGGCGGGTAAGCAAAGCGAGCGGCAGAAAGGCAAGCACCAGGTAAATAGTGGCTTCTCGGAAGGTGGTGCCGGCGGCCAGCAATAACCCGGCGAGCAGGGCGCCGCGCCAGTCTGGGCGCAGCACCAGCGCGCAGGCGGCGCCGGCTAGGGCGGCGCTGTACAGCGCATCGGTCAGGATGCAGAGATTCATGATGACCACGAAGCCGATACTCGGCAGCAGCGCCGCCGCCAGGGCGTAATGCCGTGTTATCCCGAGCCGCCGGGCGGTGAAATAGCAGGCCACGGCCACGCCGGAATTGGCGACGATCTGCGCCAGCGCCAGCGCCAGTTTCCAGCCGGATGGAAAAGCGATCTGCAGCGCGGCCAGCAGGGCGGGAAAGCCGCCCATGCGGAACAGGCTGATATTTCCCGCAGCGGAATGAAGCAGCGCCTGGCCGGTGGGCAGGCTCAACGTGCGGATTTGCGTTGCGTAGGCGATATAGCCAGTGCTGTCGGGAGTCTCGATGGTGCCATAGAGCAGCAGAGCGGCCAGCGAGGGCAGGGCGGCGAGCAGGGCCAGACCTGGAATGAACAGAGGCGGTCTTGGAGAGGGTTTCGACATTTTTGCGGCTTTGGAACCATGGGCGAGAGGTTCGTATTTATGACATGGTGATAATGATTTAGCCATGGGGGGTACCATGGTGATCTGCCTGAGACTGGCCAGGCGAGTGAGCCGCAGGCTGCGATCAGTAACATTCGATAACATGAAGCACCGCGCTGTCCTGTGTTTCAGCCTTGAAGCAGAATGGCTGCTTTGGCAGCATGGGGCGATGGCTTCTGCTTCTGGTATCACATTGGTCATTCCGGCCGAACTCTATCTGGCGGATTATGCCGGCGCGTTGGCGCGTGGCTGGTCGCCGGATAATGTGCGCGGTGCCGAGGCGGCGAGAGAGGAGCTGGCGGATATTGAACGCGATCCGGCGGAGTTCATTCGCGGCAAAGCCGATGACCGTGAGGCAAAGGGCCCGCCTTTCAAAATGCCGGATGGGTCGTTCAGCCGACGTATTCCAGGAATCATTCGGTGGTTATGGGATGGTGCGTTCTGTGGCAGCATCGGTTTCCGGTGGCAGCCGGGCACGGAAGCGTTGCCGGCTCACGTGCTCGGCCATATCGGTTACGCGGTCGTGCCCTGGAAGCGTGGCCGGGGTTACGCCAGAACGGCTTTGGCTTTTATGCTCGATGAGGCGCGGGCGGAAGGGCTGGCATATGTCGAGCTGACCACCGACCCTGATAATCCGGCCTCGCAAAAGGTGATCATGGGAAATGGCGGCTTTTTGGTCGAACGCTTTCAAAAGCCGGCACAATATGGCGTGGGCCTGCAAAACCTCCGCTACCGGATCATGCTGCCGCGACCGGGAACGCCGGTGCCATAGGCGAATGCAGCGCGGGCGCATGGATTTTCTGGCGAAATTGCCATAATACGTGCGGGCGGCTTACGCTTTGCATCATCTTTTTTATACCTTTAGGGTATTTTAGTTTACTTTAAAGAAATTTTTGAGGGCGAAAATCTTGGGCGATATCATTGACGGCAAAGCCTTCGCGGCGAAACTTCTGGCGAGCATTGCGGAGGAGGTCAAAGGGCTGTCATTCAAGCCGGGGCTGGCGGTGGTATTGGTGGGAGATGATCCGGCTT
>JAKBAV010000142.1 GCA_021826225.1 Pseudomonadota bacterium
CCGGCTCCGAACTGGCCTTCCGCCTCGCCGACCATGTGAATTTCCAGATCCAGCTCACCCGCGACCAGGAAGCGCTGCCGCTCGCCCGCGATTACATGTTCGAACACGAGCGACACCCCAAATTTGCATCGACAGCGGAATAGAGCCCTGATCGCCGCCGGGCTTGAACAAGCCGGGGCCTGGACTACACTCCCCCTATGCAATTCCCCTGGTCGAAACCAAAAATCCCCGTCCTGCACCTGCACGGCATCATCGCCAGCCGCCCCGGCATGATCAACATCGAGGCCTATGCCCCGGTCATCGAGCGCGGATTCCGCATCGCCGAAAAGACCGGCAACCTCATCCTCGCCATTGACAGCCCCGGGGGCTCGCCGGTGCAATCGGACCTCATCGGCCAGCTTCTGCGCCGCCGCGCCGAGGAGCAGAACATCAAGATCACCGCCATCATCGGCGATACCGGCGCCTCGGGGGGCTACTGGCTGGCCTGTGCCGCCGACCGCATCCTGGCCAACCGCATGTCCATCATCGGCTCCATCGGCGTCGTCACCGGCGGTTTCGGGCTCGACAAATTCATCGCCCGCCATGGCATCGAACGCCGCATCTTCACCGCCGGGGAAAACAAGCGCCGCAACGACATCTTCGCCCCCCTGCGCCCCGAGGATGAAGCTTTCACCCGCGAATTGCTCGACGAAGCCCATGCCATGTTCAAAGACTGGGTCCGTAGCCGGCGCGGTGCCCGGCTGAGCGGTGACGAAAGCCGATTGTTCGATGGCGGCTTCATGCTCGGCGAACGCGCTTTGACCCTCGGCCTCATCGATGGCTTTGGCGATGTCGACAGCGTGGTGCGGCAACTGGGCGGCGCCAAGGCGAAACCCGTCTGGCTGCGCCCGCGCCGCCCGCGCGGCCTGATGCGCCTGCTCACACGCGGTGCCGTGGATGCCGCGCTGGATGCCGCCGAGCAGCGCCTCGCCGCCTTGCAACTGCGATGAGCCTCGCCGCCCGCCGCGCCACCGCCGCCGACGCCCCCGCTCTGCTCCAGATGTCGCGCGACTTCCATGTGGAAGATGGTGCCCCGCTCGATGCCGCCGCCGAAGCCACGATCGCCCATGTCGCCGCGGGCGAGCCTCTGGCCCCGGCCTATATGCTGGAATACGGGCCAGACCTCGCCGGTTTCTTCATTCTCACCTTGGGCTACAGCGTCGAAAACGGCGGCATGGACGGTTTTATCGACGATCTGTACCTGCTCCCCGCCTGGCGCGGCCAGGGGCTTGGCCGTGCGGCCGTCACTTTGGCCATGCAGGCCGCCCGCGCCGCCGGCATCCGCGCTTTGCTGCTGGAGGTCGAGGCCGATAACAGCCGCGCCTATGAGCTCTACCGTAAAATGGGCTTCACCGACACCAGGCGCCGCCTGCTGCGCCAGATGATGGACTGAGCCCGCGCCGTCCATGTGGACCAGAATTACATTGAAATATTGGGGAACGGTATCAGTTGAGGGACATGACCACCGCCCACATAAACCGTATCGGCACCGCTTTGCCCCCGCATGACGTGCATGACGCCTTCCTGCGCTTCGTTCCGCAAAGCCTGCCGGAGGGCAAGGCCCGCAAGGTATTCGCGCGGATGGCGCAACGCGCCGCCATCGAGCATCGCCATTCGGTGCTGGCGCCGGAAGGCCTGGTCGAGGCGGATGACCCGGAGCCGGGCTTCTACCGGCGCGGCGCCTATCCCGGCACCGCGGCGCGCATGCGCGCGTATGAGCAACACGCCCCCGGCCTCGCCGCCCAGGCGGTGGAGGCGCTGGACCTTGAGGGAAGGGAGCAGGAGATTACCCACCTCATCCTCGCCTCCTGCACCGGCTTCGTGGCTCCCGGGCTCGACCAGATTCTCGCCCGCCATCTCGGCCTGCGGCCCGACCTGCAACGCGTGATGATCGGCTTCATGGGCTGTTCCGCCGCCGTTCCGGCCCTGCGCCTCGCCCAGGCCACGGTGCTGGCCGAGCCCGCCGCGCGGGTCCTGGTCGTCAATATCGAACTCTGCACCCTGCACCTGCAGGAAACCGACGATATCGAGGCGGCACTCTCCTACATGCTGTTCGGCGATGGCTGCACGGCAGCACTGGTGACCGCCGAGGAACACGGCCTCGCTCTGGGCACATTCCGCACCACCCTCATCCCCGGCACCGCGGACCACATCACCTGGCATGTCGGCGATCAGGGCTTCATCATGCATCTCTCCAGCCGCGTGCCCGCCAGAATCACCGAGGCCCTGCGCGAGAACGGCGATTTTTTCCTGGGGCATGAGGGCACCCAGGCCATCGACCTCTGGGCCGTGCATGGCGGCGGCCGCACGGTGCTGGATGCGGTGCAGACCGGCCTCGCCCTGCAGCCGGAAGCGCTGGCGCCCTCGCGCGCCATCCTCGCCGCCCATGGCAACATGTCCTCCGCCACCATCATGTTCGTCCTTGCCGGCATGATGAAAACAGCCGCACCTGGCGCGCGCGGCCTGGCACTCGCCTTCGGCCCCGGCATGGCGGCGGAAAGCTTCCGCTTCACCGTAAACTGATGAACCTCGTGCCATGAAGCTCAGCAGCCGCGCCGGCCTGGCCGAGCTGATGGACGCGCCCGGCCTCGACCCCGCCATCTACGAGCGTTGCCTGCGCGATCTCAACCGCGTCAACCGTGTCACCCTCACCCATCGCCCCACCTTGCGCTGGCTCAGCCACGCCACAAGGCATCTAGCCCCCGGTGCCAGCTTCTCCCTCCTCGACATCGCCTACGGCCATGGCGACCTGCTGCGCCTGATCGCGCGCTGGGCCGTCCAGCGCGGCCTGCGCGCCACGCTCACCGGCATCGACCTCAACCCCCGCGCCGCCGCCGCCGCTTACGCCGTGACGCCGCCTGATACCCAAATCGACTACCGCACCGGCGACGTCTTCGCCTTCGCCCCGGGGCAGCCTTTCGACTACATCGTCACCTCGCAATTCACCCATCATCTGCCTGATGCCGATATCATCCGCCTGCTGCGCTGGATGGAGACGAACGCGGCCATAAGCTGGCATGTCGCGGATCTGCACCGCCACTGGTTCGCCTATTACGGCTTTCCGCTGCTGGCCCGGCTGCTGCGCTGGCACCCCATCGTGCGGCATGACGGCGCTGCCTCCATCGCCTGCGCCTTCACCCGGGGGGATTGGGAGCAGCTTCTCGACCAAGCCGGGCTGCAGGCGGATATCACCTGGCATCCCGGCTTCCGCTACAGCGTGGCGCGGCGCAAGTGAACGATATTCTCATCGCCGGGGGCGGGCTCGCCGGAGCCACCGCCGCCACCGCCCTCGCCCAGGCCGGGCGTGAGGTCACGCTTATCGAGCGCGCCGCCACCCCCGCCCATAAAATCTGCGGCGAGTTTCTCTCCGCCGAGGCGCAGGCCAGCTTGAGCCGGATCGGCTTCGATTGCGCCCGCCTCGGCGGCCAGCGCATCACGCATGTCAGGCTGAGCCGGGGGACGCGCAGCATCATCGCCCGGCTGCCCTTCGAGGGCCTCGGCATCACCCGCAAAACCCTGGACGAAGCCCTGCTCCAGCACGCCGCGCAAGCCGGGGTGAACATCTTGCGCGGTCACGCCATCCGCGCCATCGACTTTACAACTGCAAACAGCAAAGCAGGCTTCCGGCTGGAGCTGGACCGCGCCGCGCCGCGCGCCGCCGCCGCCTTGTTTCTCGCCACCGGCAAGCATGATGCGCGCGGCATCCCGCGCCCGGGACGCCCAAGCCGGCTGGTCGGCTTCAAGACCTATTTTCAGCTGAGCCCGGCACAGCACCAGG